>DATHVO010000325.1:0-12981 GCA_035461265.1 Longimicrobiales bacterium | reverse complement strand
GACGGACATGCGGCCGGCCACCTCGCTCATGGGCGTGAGCAGCGGCAGCTCGCCCGTCGGCAGCTGAACGGTCTCGTATGCAATGGCGATGCAGCCCGAATCCATCACCGCACGCGTCAGCTCCTCCGCCGCGGCGAAATGGAAATACGTGAAGATGACCTGGTCCTTCCGCATCCGCGGGTACTCCACCGCGATGGGCTCCTTCACCTTCATGATCATGTCGGCGCGCCGCCAGACCTCGTCGGCGCTGTCGAGGATCTCGGCGCCCGCAACCTCGTACGCGCTGTCAGGGAAGCCGCTGCCTTCGCCGCCGCCCCTCTCCACGTACACGGTGTGGCCAGCCTGGACCAGCGCCTCGGCGCCGCCAGGCACCAGGGCGATCCTGTTCTCGTTCGTCTTGATCTCTTTCGGTACACCTATGATCATGACCGTCTATCCGCGTGAGGGATCAGTGGGTCGGGCCCAGTCGCAGGACAGTCTGTCGGCCGGGCCGGTAGTATTCTGTCGCCAGACCGGCCACTTCGTCCAGAGTCACCGCGTCCACAAGCTGCGTGATTTCGTCCATCGACCGGAACGGCTCACCATACAGCTCCGTCCCCGCCAGCCGGTGGAGCCGGGCACTCGAGGACTCCATGGACAGCACGATCTGGCCCTTCACCTGACCCTTCGCGTCCGCCAGCTCGTCCGCCAACAGGCCCTCCGACGCCAGCAGCTCGAGTTCCTCCGCAACCACCGCCTCCGCCCTGTCCGCCCACTCCGGCCTGGTCCCCACGTACACCCCGCACATCCCCGCGTCCTCATAGAATGACTGGAAAGAGAACACCGAGTAGGCCAGACCCAGCTCCTCCCGGACCCGCTGGAACAGCCGCGAGCTCATACCCCCGCCGAACGCCGTCGACAGCAGGACCATGGCGAACCGGCGCGGGTCGCCCTGCCCGAACGTCGGCGTCCCCCAGACCAGGTGCGTCTGCGCGGAGCCGCGCTCCACGCACGTCCGGCACACCTGCGGGCCTTGCGGCGCCGGCCGGCCATTCGGCCCGCCGCCTCCCGCCGCCGTCAGCCGCCCGAACTCAGCCGCCACACGCTCCACGAAGCGCTCGTGCTCCACATGCCCGGCCGCCGCCACCACCAGCTCCCCGGGACCGTAACGCTCTGTGTGTACGCGACGCAGGTCGGCGGCGGTGAGGCCGGCGACGGTGTCGCGGGTGCCGAGGATACTGTAGCCGTACGGGTGGTCGCCCCACATGAGGCGGGCGTGGAGGTCGAACACGAGGTCGTCGGGGGTGTCCTCGACGGTGGCGATCTCCTCGAGTACGACTTCACGCTCCAGCTCCAGGTCTTCGGGCCGGAGGACGGGCTGGAGGACGAGGTCGGCGAGGACATCGAGGGCCACGTCGGTATCGGTGTCGAGGACGCGCGCCTGGTAGCTGGTGTGTTCGCGAGTGGTGTAGGCGTCGAGGGAGCCGCCGAGGCGCTCGAGGACGAGTGCGAGCTCCCGGGGCCCGCGGCGGGTGGTACCCTTGAAGACCATGTGCTCGAGCAGGTGGCTGACGCCCATCTCGGCGGGTGACTCGAAGACGGAGCCTGCGCGGACCCAGACGCCGAGGGATGCCGAGCGTACGCCCGGCATCGCCTCGGTGAGGACGACGAGTCCGCCAGGGAGTTCCGACCGTTGAAACCGGTCGGTCACTCGGCTCCGGTGGCGGCGCCTTCCTCGGCCATGGCGGCCTTGCGGGAGAGGCGCATTTTGCCCTTCTCGTCGATGGAGAGGAGCTTGACGCGGACGACGTCGCCCTTCTTGACGACGTCCTCGGTCCGTTCAGTCCGGGCGTCCTGCAGCTCGGAGATGTGGAGGAGCCCCTCGGTCCCTGGCAGAATCTCGACGAAGGCGCCGAACGTGGTGGTCGACTTGACGACGCCCTCGTAGACGAGACCGATCTCCGGCTCCTGCGTCATCCCGGCGATGCGGGCCCGCGCCCGTTCGCCGCCCTCGCCGGACACGCTGGCGATGGTGACGAGACCGGAATCGTCCACGCTGATCTGCGCGCCGGTCTCCTCCTGGATGGCCCGGATCGTCTTGCCCTTGGGCCCGATGATCTCGCCGATCTTCTCGGGGTTAATCTGGATGGTGATGATCCGCGGTGCCCACCGGGACAGCTCGCCCCGGGCGTCCGCGAGGGTCTCGTTCATCCGGCCGAGGATGTGGAGTCGGGCCGTGCGGGCGCGCTCGAGGGCGGACCGCATGACCTCCAGTGTGAGGCCGGCGATCTTGATGTCCATCTGGATGGACGTGACGCCCTTCTCGGAGCCGGCCACCTTGAAGTCCATGTCGCCGAGGGCGTCCTCGAGGCCGAGGATGTCCGTGAGGACCTCGACGCGGTCGCCCTCCTTGATGAGACCCATGGCGACGCCGGCGCAGGGCGCGCGCAGGGGTACACCGGCGTCCATCAGTGCGAGGGACGCGGCGCAGACGGACGCCATGGAGGAGGAGCCGTTGGACTCGAGCACCTCGGAGACGATGCGGATGGTGTACGGGAAGTCTTCATACGCCGGGAGAAGCGGCTGGATTGCGCGCTCGGCGAGGGCGCCATGTCCCTGCTCCCGCCGGGAGGTGCCCCGCAGGGGCTTCGCCTCGCCCGTCGAGAAGGGCGGGAAGTTGTAGTGCAGCATGAACGACTTGGTCGTTTCCTGCGCCGAGTTGATGGATTCGATGCGCTGCTCGTCCTGCTGGGTGCCGAGGGTGGCGACGCCGAGGGCCTGTGTCTGGCCCCGGGTGAAGAGGGCGGAGCCGTGGGTGCGGGGGAGCACTCCGACCTCGGACGTGATGGGCCTGACGTCGTCGGGGCCGCGCCCGTCAGCCCTGATCCCCTGCTCGATGATCCGGCGCCGCATGGCGGCCTTCTCGGACTTCGACATGAGCTGGGCGATGAGTTCCTCGGCCTCGGGGAAGTCCTCGCCGAGGGTGAGCTGCACTTCCGCCCGGAGGGCGCTGAGTGCCTCGTTGCGCTCGGCCTTATCGGCGATCCGGAGGACATCGGCGATCCGATCGGAGCTCAGCTCGCTCACACGGGTCCTGAGCTGCTCGTCGATCTCGACCTTGACCCACTCCATCTTCGGCTGCTGAATGCCGTCCATGAACTCACGCTGGAACCGGCACAGCTCCCTGATCCCCTCGTGTGCGGCCATGAGACCCTCGGCGATCTCCTCCTCGGGCACCTCGACCGCGCCGCCCTCGACCATGAGAATGGCGTCCTCGGTTCCGGCCACGACGATCTCGACGTCGCTGTACTCGAGCTGCTGGAAGGTGGGGTTCAGCACCCACTGACCCTGGATGCGTCCGACACGTACACCCGCGACCGGCTCCGCGAACGGGACCTTCGACAGGTTGAGGGCCACGGACGTTCCCAGAAGCCCCAGCACGTCGGCGTCGTTCTCCTGGTCCGCCGACAGAACATGGACCATGACCTGGGTCTCGTTCTGGAAGCCGTCGGGAAAGAGCGGGCGGATGGGCCGGTCGATGAGGCGCGCGGAGAGGATCTCCTGCTCCGCCGGGCGGCCTTCGCGCTTGAAGAACCCGCCCGGAATCTTCCCGGCGGCGTAGCTGCGCGCGCGGTACTCCACCGTCAGCGGGAAGAAGGGCAGGTGCGTGGGCTTGTCCTGCGCCGTGACCGTACACAGCGCCACCGTCTCACCGTACTGGACCAGGCACGCGCCATGAGCCTGCCGCGCCATGCGACCGGTCTCGAGGATCAGGGACCGGCCCGCGAACGTCAACTCTTTTCTGTGCATTTTCTCTCTCTTTCGCCTTCCGCCGCGCATCACCCCAGCGGTGGTACGCTCCAGGTACTGCCGTCAGGTCCCAGCACAAACAGCGGTGACGCCAACCGGCGCTACCGCTGCGCACCACACCCGCATCGAACCGCGTCGCTCAGTGCCGCAGCCTCAGGTCCTCAATGAGCGACCGGTAGCGCTCGACGTTCGTCCGCTTCAGGTAGTCGAGCAGGCTGCGGCGCCTGCCGACCATCTTGAGCAGGCCGCGGCGGCTGTGGTGGTCCTTCTTGTGGGCTCGGAAATGGTCAGTCAGCTCGTTGATGCGCCAGGTGAGAAGCGCGATCTGGACCGGCGTGCTGCCCCGGTCGCTTTCGTGGAGCCGGTACTTCTCGATGATGTCGTTCTTGTCCGTCGCCATCCGGGTTGCCTCCTCGAGAGTCTGCGCTGGTCGGGAAGCGGGTGTGACCCCGTGCTTTTTTCGTAATGCCAGCCCTTGATTGTAGCGGGTATGCCAATTCCCGGCAACCCGTCGGGCCGGGAGAATTCGTATGACGGCAGCGGCCGGCCGGGGGCGCTGGAGGGTGCGTCAGCCGTCGGTGACGGGAGCGGCGGGCGTCTGGCCTGAACCGCCCGGCGCGGGAACGTCCGGAATGTGCGGGCATGGAGCGGCCCGTCCGCAGATGGAGCATTCCGCGCCGAGTTCTGCGCAGGGCACGCCATCGGCCTGTGCCTCGGGGCAGGGCACGCCGAGGCCGGGCACTGCGGGAGCGGGTGATGACGGAGTGTGCGGCGTCATGAATCCTCCGCAATACAGGGGTTTGCCGGTGGTCCGACCCATGGTAAGTTATGATCGGACAGCGGCGTCATGCAATCCGCGCGCTGCGCGATGTCCGTTGCCGGCCACGCGCCGGCAGCCACTCTACTGTCGGTGCCGACGATGTTGTTGCGGCCGACATCCAGTCCGTCGAGGAACCGGGCCAGCCACTGCCTTCCGGCCGACCCGCCACGTTCCTGTGCGATCGACGACTCCTGCAACCCGGAATCAATCTCAAGGAGGACCCATGCGTGAGCTCCGCATCCACGGGCGGGGCGGGCAGGGCGCTGTCATAGCTTCGAAGGTGCTGGCCGTGGCGCTTTTCCGCGAAGGCCGCTGGGTGCAGTCGTTCCCGGCCTTTGGCGTCGAGCGCCGCGGCGCCCCCGTGACTGCGTTCCTGCGCGTCGCCGACGCGCCGATCCGCCTGCGCTGCGAAGTGGCGGCGCCGGACGACCTCATCGTGCTGGACCCGACGCTCATCGGCGCCATCGACGTCACGGCTGGGTTGAAGCCGGGGGGCAGCATCCTGATCAACAGCGACCGTCCGCCGGAGGATTATCCCGGCCTGCTGGAGCGGTTCCGCGTCGCGACCGTGGACGCGAGCGGTATCGCGACGGCACACGGGATCGGCTCGAAGACGCAGCCCATCGTGAACACGGCGATTCTCGGTGCCTTCGCGACGTGGTCGGGTCTGGTGGGCCTGGACTCGGTGTGCGGCGCGATTCTGGAGGAAGTGCCGGTCCGGGGTGATGACAACGTAGCGGCGGCGCGCGCGGCTGCGACGTCGGTCCGCGTCGCCGGGGCACGTCCGACTGGGGATGCGGCGGCGCTGCAGGAGGTGGCCCATGCCTGACGTCCGGGAGACGGGGCCGGCGCCACGGATTGCCGTGAGCGAGACGAGCACGAGACTCAACCGTACGGGTTCCTGGAAGTACATCCGTCCGCGGTACCGGGACGCCGTGGCCCCGTGCAATGCCGGCTGCCCCACGGGTGTGGACATCGAGGGCTACATGAACCTCCTGCGGGAGGGTCGGCCGGCCGATGCGCTGTCGCTCCTGCTGCGGGAGAACCCGATGCCCGCCATCACGGGCCGGGTCTGCCATCACCCGTGCGAGACGGCCTGCAACCGTGCCGGCTTCGACGAGCCTGTGGCGGTCCACCTCGTGGAACGCGCCCTCGGTGACGAAATCCTCGCCTCGCCCCCGCCGGAGCTCGTGCGCACCCGTGCCGAGCGGGTGGCCGTCATCGGGTCCGGACCGGCCGGCCTCGCCTGCGCCTACCACCTCGCCCGGCAGGGCTACGGCGTTACGGTCTTCGAGGAAGCGGCGGAGGCCGGCGGCATGCTGCGGCTGGGCATCCCGCCCTATCGACTGCCGCGCGAGGTTCTGGACAGCCAGATCGAATGGTTCCGGGCCGCGGGGATCGAGATCCGCTGCGGCACGCGCGTGGATGGTGAAGCCGGGCGTTCGCTGCTGGCGGAGTACTCGGCGGTGTTCATTGCCACGGGCGCGCATCGCGGGCGACCCCTGGGCGCGGTGGGCGAGGACGGACCGGGCGTGGTGGCGGGCCTCGCGTTCCTGAAGGCCGTGAACGGGGGAGATCGGCCGGAAATCGGCGAGCACGTTGTGGTCGTGGGCGGCGGCAACACGGCGATGGACTGCGCCCGCACCGCCCTGCGCCTCGGCGCCGGCGCGACGGTGGTGTACAGGCGCACCCGACAGGAGATGCCGGCTATCGCGGCGGAGATCGAGGAGGCCATACGGGAGGGCGTCGCGTTCGAGTTCCTGGCGAATCCGCGGGCCTTCCATCACGTGGACGGCCGCCTGGCGGGAGTGGAGTGCGACCGGATGGAGCTGGGCGAGCCCGACGCAAGCGGCCGTCGGCGACCCGTCGTATCCGCGCACGGCGCCTTCAGCATCGTGGCGGACACGGCATTCACTGCAATCGGCGAGGACGCGGATCTGGACGCCCTGCCGGGGGATGTGCCCGTCGCCAGGGGCGGCGTGTCCATCGACGAGCTGGGCGGCACCGCAGCCGGCCGGGTGTTCGCGGGGGGCGACGTGGCGAACGTGGAGCGCACGGTCGCCGACGCTCTCGGCTCGGGCAAGGCGGCAGCCATCGGGATCGACCGCGCACTGCGCTCGGCGGCGGGGGAGGTCTTCGCGGCGGACGGCATTGCCGACCTGCGCTGGGCAGGCGGCAACGTCAGCATGTCCCGGTGGCGGGGCGACGACCCCGTGAGCCGGACGGACGCCGTGAACGAGGTGGTCCCCGTCGGTGCGCTGAACATGGCGCATTTCCAGCACGTCCCGCGGCACGAGGAACACGTGGCCGGTACGGGCGACCCGGCGCGCGCACTGGACTTCGCCGAGGTGAACCGCGGGCTCCTCCCGGAGGAGGCCCGCGCCGAGGCCTGCCGCTGCTTCAACTGCGCCGTGTGCAACCAGTGCGAACTGTGCCTGATCTTCTGCCCGGACGTCGCCATATCGCGGGACCCGGACGGCGCCGGCTTCGAGATCGACCTGGATTACTGCAAGGGCTGCGGCGTGTGTGCGGTCGAGTGCCCGCGTGGCGCCATCGTAATGACGCGGGAGGGATTGTGAGGAAGGTCATCGTCGGCAACCACGCCATCTCGCTGGGCGTGAAGCTGGCCCGCTGCGAGGTCATCTCGGCCTACCCCATCACGCCTCAGACGCAGGTGGTGGAGATGCTCTCGGAGATGTGCGCCAGCGGCGATCTTGACGCCCGCTTCATCAAGGTGGAGTCCGAGCACTCCGCCATGGCGGCCTGCGTCGGCGCCAGCGCAGCGGGGGTGCGCGCCTTCACGGCCACGTCGTCCCACGGTCTCCTGTACATGCACGAGATGCTGCACTGGGCGGGCGGAGGGCGGCTCCCCATCGTGATGGCCAACGTCAACCGGGCGCTCGGTCCCGGCTGGAATATATGGGTGGACCAGAACGACTCCCTGTCGCAGCGCGATACCGGCTGGGTCCAACTCTACTGCGAGACGAACCAGGAGGTGCTGGACACGACGATCCAGGCCTTCCGCCTCGCGGAGACGGTGGACGTCCCGGTCATGATCAACCTGGACGCGTTCTACCTGTCGCACACGTCGGAACCCGTGGACATCCCGGAGCAGGCGCTCGTGGACGGGTTCCTCCCGCGACGGGAGGCGCATCTCAAGCTCGACACTGCTGCTCCCCACGCGTTCGGTGCGCTGGTCCGTCCGGACGATTACATGGAGATGCGCTGGGATCAGCAGGCCGCCATGGCGCGGGCAGGCGAGGTCCTGCTCGAACTGGATGCGGAGTGGGAGCGGCTCACAGGTCGGTCGTACGGTGCGGTGGAGCTCTACCAGGCGGACGAGGCGGACCTCCTCCTGGTCACGTCCGGAACGATCACGTCCACGGCCCGGGACGTCATTGACCATCGCCGCGCTGCGGGCGAGCGGATCGGTCTGGTGAAGGTCCGCATGTTCCGGCCGTTCCCGACGGAGTCGGTGCGCGCGGCGGTGCGCGGGGCGCGGCGGGTGGCCGTGCTGGACAGGAACATATCGCCGGGGCATGGCGGCATATTCGCGGAGGAGATTCGCTCTGCTCTGTACGACGTGCCGCTCGATGACCGGCCGGAATTGTTCGGGTACGTCCTCGGGCTGGGCGGCCGCGATGTCACGCCGTCCGTCATCGACGGCATCATCGATCAGACCCGCGCGGCGTCCGCGCCGGCGCGGGAGGATCTCTGGGTGGGAGTGAAGCCATGAGCCAGGTCATGATCCGGGACCAGGTCCCGCAGAGGGAGCTTCTCGACTCCGGGCACCTCGCCTGCCCCGGCTGCGGCGCACCGCTGGCCATGCGGCTCGTGCTCAAGGAGCTCGGCGAGAAGACCGTCGTGGTCCTGCCGGCATGCTGCTGGAGCATCATCGCCGGACCGTTCCCGCAGTCGTCACTCCACGTGCCACTCTACCACACGGCGTTCGGCAGTGCAGCCGCCGTGGCTTCGGGCATACGCGCCGCCCTGGACATCCGGGGCGACACGGAGACGACGGTCATCGCGTGGGCCGGCGACGGCGGCACGTTCGACATCGGACTGCAGGCGCTGTCCGGCGCGGCGGAGCGCAACGAGAACATCCTGTACGTCTGCTATGACAACGAGGCGTACATGAACACGGGGATACAGCGATCGTCGGCCACACCGTGGGGAGCGTGGACGACGACGACGCCGGCAACGCAGCCGCAGGGATCGCGGAAGAAGGACATCCTGGCCATCATGGCGGCCCACCGGATTCCCTACGCCGCCACAGCCTCGCCCTCCTACCCGACGGACCTGCTCGCGAAAGTTCGCCGGGCACGGGAAACGCGAGGCACGCGCTTCCTGCACATCCTCTCGCCCTGCCCTCCCGGCTGGAAGCACGGCGACGACCTCACCATCGAGCTGGGCCGGATGGCAGTTCGGAGCCGGGTATTCCCGCTGATGGAAGTCGTGAACGGTGTGGACTGGAGCTTCACCGTGGACCACCCGGGTGACCCCATCGGTCCATACATCCGCGCCCAGGGCCGGTTCCGCCACCTCGACGATGACGCCATTGGCCGGATCCAGGAGGACATCGACGCGCGCTGGGACTTCCTCTGCCGGCAGGTGCGCTGACGGACGAGGCGCCGTTCCGCGTCTGCGGAGCGGCGCCCCCCGGACCACGAAGGAATCCCGACACGAATCAGGCATCCCCCGACAACGCCGCCGACGGCGCAACCCCATTTTGAGGGTTGCGACCCCGCCGCGCGGTGCAACCCCTGCGCGCGGGGACCAGCCACCCGACCTGCCGGAGGTTGCCATGCCCTATGGCCATTCCATCACGCGTCGATCCTTCATCCGGGGCACAGCAGCGGGCCTGGTGACGATCCCGGCGCCCGGCATATGGGCGTGGGAATCGACGGGGAGGAGGCGACCGGCCCCGAGCCGGGTGGCCATCGTCCGGACGCGCGACCGCCGGGAGGGCGTAGCCCGGGCACTGAAGCTGTTCGGGCCACCGGCCGTGGACGGGCGCCACGCCGTCGTCAAGCCGAACTTCAACACGGCCGATCCGACGCCGGGCTCGACGCACAACGACACGCTCAGCCAGCTCATGATGGAACTGCAGGAGCGTGGCGCCCGCAGCATCACGCTTGGCGAGTCGAGCGGACCGCCGAACACGCGCAGCGTGATGGAGCAGAAGGGCATCTTCGACCTGGCGCACGACCTCCGTTTCGGCGTGGTGAATTTCGACGAGATGCCGGAGTCCGACTGGGTGGCCATCCCGGCGGCAGGCACGCACTGGCCGGACGGGTTCCATGTACCCCGCCTGGTCGCGGCCGCGGACTACCTCGTCACCACGTGCACCCTCAAGACGCACGCCTTCGGCGGCGTCTTCACCATGGCGCTCAAGCTGTCCGTCGGACTGACACCGAAGCCGATCCGGCGTTCGATGCACCGTTCACCGGACATGCGGCGGATGATCGCGGACCTGAACACGGCCATCCGGCCGAAGTTCATCCTGCTGGACGGCGTGGACGCGTTCACGGATGGCGGGCCATCCACGGGCCAGCTGGCCCGCGGCGATATCATGATCGCCGGCGACGACCCGGTGGCCGTGGACGCCGTCGGACTGGCCGTTTTGAAGGAGATCGGGTCGAACGCCGCCATCATGGACCGGCGCATCTTCGAGCAGGAGCAGATCGCGCGGGCGGCCGAGATCGGCCTCGGCGCCGACAGCCCCGACCGCATCCAGCTCATCACGGCAGACCCGGAGAGCCGGGCCTACGCCACCCGTCTCGAACGGATTCTCGCCCTCGGCTGACGACGGGCTGCAGACCGGCCGCCGTGGGCGCGGCTGCCGGTCGGTCCGTCAGCCGGAGGCGAGCATGCGCCGAGCGGCCTGACAGTCCTGCTCCATTGCCCGGACGAGGGCCTCGACGGAGGCGAACCGGGCGATGTCCCGCACCCTTCCGTGGAACATTACCGTGACGCGGGTGCCGTACAGGTCCTCGTTGAATTCGAAGAGGTGAAGCTCGATGGACGGCGGCAGCCCGGCGAAGGTGGGGCGCGGGCCGAGGTGCAGCACGCCGTCCACGGTTCGGTCCTTCAGGGCCGCGCGGACGGCGTAGATGCCCTCGTGCGGAATGAGCTTTTCGGGGTGGCCGACCTCCAGGTTCGCAGTTGCGAATCCGAGGCGGTGACCCTGACCGGCGCCCCGGATCACCGTACCCGTCAGGGCGTAGGGACGTCCGAGGCCCCGCGCCGCGGTGACTACATCGCCGACCGCCAGCGCCCGTCGTATTGCGGACGAGGAAATCGCGTCGCCCGTTCCGCCTTCATCCACGGGCGGCACCACGTCCACACCGAAACCGAGTTCCGCCCCGATCCGCTGGAGGGTCTCCACATCACCGGACCGCGCGCGCCCGAAGCCGTGATCGTAGCCGATGACGAGGTGGCGCATGGCCAGGCGCCGGATGAGGACATCGGTCACGAAACGACGGGGGGCGTATGCCGCGAGCTCCCGCGAGAACCGCAGAAAGACGACACGTTCCACAGCCGTCTGCGCCAGGATCTCCATCTTCTCCGCCGGGGTCGTGAGCAGCGGCGGAGCCGCCTCCGGCCGCACGATGCGGAGTGGATGGGGATCGAATGTCACCAGCAGGCTCCGGGCGTGGTGCTCCCCGGCCACCCGACACAGCTCGTCCAGTACCCGCATGTGCCCCCGGTGAACGCCGTCGAACGTGCCCACCGTGACGACCGCCGGCGGCATGGTGGCCCGCCCGTTCACTGGAAGACCTTCCGTGGCCTGAATACGCCGGCTGCACACGCGCCGATGGCAACCGCCTGCGACGCCGCAGCCGCGAGAACCACAGGCGCGTCCGGAGCGGCAGCGACATGGACTGCCCGGCCGTGACGGACATCCTCCACCTGCCCCGCCTCGAGGAAGACGCGCGGCAGGTGCGGCAGCGCGGTGACGGTAGGGATGATCGCAGCGGCAGTGGCAGCCGCATGATCGAAATCCTCGGGCACCACCGCTGAATTGACATCGTACGATCCGATGGCGGTACGGCGGAGCGCCGTCAGGTGCGCTCCCACGCCGAGGGCCGTACCAACGTCCCGGGCGATCGCGCGGATGTACGTTCCGCTGGAGCAGAGGACCTCGATGTCGGCGTCGGGTGGCCGGAATGCAATAAGCGACAACTCGTGGATGGTGACGGCGGCCTGCCGCAGGTTGACTTCCCTGCCCTGTCGAGCGGCGGTGTAGGCCCGCTCGCCGGCGACCTTCTTCGCCGAGTACTGCGGCGGCATCTGGAGTACAGTACCGCGCAGCCCGGCGAGCGCGGCCTCGACGTCGTGGCTGCCAATGCCCGCCGCGTCAGCCGACGCCAAAATCGCGCCTGTGAGGTCGTCGGTATCCGTCGCGGTGCCAAGCCGGACCGTGGCCAGGTATCGCTTGTCGAGGCCGGTCAGGTACTCCGCGATGCGTGTCGCCTGGCCGAGGCACAGAAGCAGGAGGCCGGAGGCGAAAGGATCGAGGGTTCCCGTGTGCCCCACCCGGCGCACTCCGAGTTTCCGGCGAGCCATGGCGACGATGTCGTGGGAAGTGGGGCCCGCCGGCTTATCCACCGGGAGGACGCCGTCGAGGCGGGATTCAGCGACCGCCATGGAGCTCGTCGTCGCCTCCGGATTCGTCGCCCTCCGCTTCGTCGCCCTTCGCTTCGTCGCTCGTGGAGTCCGCCACTGCATCGCGCGGAGCATCGCCGCGTGCTTCCCGCAGCAGCTGCTCGATGCGCGCGGCGTGGTCCAGCGTCTCGTCGAGTGCGAAATGCAGCTCCGGCGCCCGGCGGATGTGCATCCGCCTTCCGATCTCCGTCCTGAGGAAGCCGGCGGCCGCACGCAGGCCTTCCAGTGCCGTCGCCCGTTCGTCGGGCCCGCCCAGCAGCGTGTAGTAGACCCGGGCATGATACAGGTCCGGAGACACTTCCACATCGGTGATTGTCACCATGCCGATGCGGGGATCGCGAACCTCGAACTGGAGCAGCGCCGTCAGTTCACGTTTCAGCTGCTCGTTCAGCCGCGCGACGCGCTTCCTCGACATCCCGTCCTCCCGAAGCGAGAGCG
Source organism: Longimicrobiales bacterium (assembly GCA_035461265.1). Classification (GTDB taxonomy): domain Bacteria; phylum Gemmatimonadota; class Gemmatimonadetes; order Longimicrobiales; family RSA9; genus SH-MAG3. Next base: position 266 of record DATHVO010000325.1, on the reverse strand, counting down.
GCCGCGCTGCTGCGCGGCCGCATCCCTTCCCTAATGATAGCTGCGTCGCGCCGTGATGACGCGGGCACGTGCATCGCCGGTGACGAGGCGGTCCATGGAGTCGAGCACGTCCGTCACGTGGCCCTGGGCACCGGCGACGACGCAGGCCGCGATCTCGGCCCGCTGCCATAGATCCTGGTGGCCGGTCTCGGCCACGGACACTCTGAACCGCGACTGAAGCCGCTCCTTCAGACTCTTGACCACGCGCCGCTTGTCCTTCAACGACT
>DATHVO010000324.1:0-3218 GCA_035461265.1 Longimicrobiales bacterium | reverse complement strand
GTCCCGCGAGGCCGACCGGACCGCCCTCACCCGCCGCATCGAGGAGATGCTCGCCGCGGCGTTCGACTACGAGGCGAGCGTGGTGCTGCGCAACCGGCGACAGATGCAGGGCGTGATCCGGCGCGCGCCGGAGGGTTTCGGTACCGACCCCGCCACGTATCGCTACGACGTCATCTTCCTCAAGGACCCGCTCACCGCAGCGAAGGCCGTGCGGGGCGTGCCGGCGAGGGACGGCGTGGACGAGGTGCGTGCCGGCACCGGCGTCCTGTACTTCTCGCGCCTCATCAGCCGGGCGACGCAGAGCCAGCTCAGCAGACTGGTGTCCATGCCCATCTACCGGCACATGACCATCCGCAACTGGAACACCACCACGAAGCTGGTAGAGCTGCTGGGCGGGTAGTGCAGCCGGGTCCGCGGCTTGACCCATCCGCCGACGGCCGCAACCTTGTGGCATGAATCCGACCATCATTGCCTTCGTGCACGCCGCGGTCCGGAGCCGCGGCCTCGCGGCCCTCATCCTCGGCGTCGCCCTCGCAACATCCCCCGCAACCGCCGCATCACAGCCGGCGCCGCTGGCGGGGCTCGACGCGTTCGTCGAGCGCGGCATGGCCGACTGGGGGATCCCGGGTCTCGCCGTGGCCGTGGTGAAGGACGACCGGGTCGTGTACGCCCGGGGCTACGGCGTTCTGGGGCTCGAGGACCCGCGGCCGGTGGACGAACACACGCTGTTCGGCATCGCGTCGGTGTCGAAGGCCTTCACGGCGGCGGCGCTCGGGATCCTGGTGGACGAGGGACGCATCCACTGGGACGACCCGGTGGTGAAGCACCTGCCTGCCTTCCGCCTGTACGACCCGTACGTCACGCAGACCGTCACCATCCGCGACCTCCTGTCGCACCGCGTGGGCGTGGGCCGGATCACCGGCAATCGCCTGCGCTGGCTCCCGTCACGGGACCACGACGAGCACATCCGCCGATTGCGCCACCTGCCGCCCGAGCAGACCTTCCGCGACGGCTACGTCTACTCGAACGCGATGTACATGGTGGCGGGCCAGATCATTACCGCCGTGACCGGCGAGAGCTGGGGCGACTTCGTCGAGCGCCGGCTGTTCGGGCCGCTCGGCATGACGCGGAGCAACACGTCCATCACGCGCACGGCCGACGGCGAGAACGCCGCGTTGCCGCACCAGGAGATCGACGGACGGGTCGTCTCCATCCCGCCCAGGAACTTCGACGCCGTGGGCCCCGCCGCCTCCATCAATGCGAGCGTGGCCGAGCTCACCTCCTGGATGCGGCTGCACCTGGGTGAGCCGGGCGTGCTGGACGGCCGGCGCATCCTCTCGGAAGCGACGGTGCGGGAGATGCACCGCTCCCAGAACCGCATACCCGACGCCGGCCTCACGGGCGACCTCGGCGCCTACGGGCTGGGGTTCGGTCTGGGCTACTACGAGGGTGTCCGGAGATCATCGCATTCGGGTGCGACGGACGGGATGAACACGAACCTCGTGCTGGTCCCGGAGCTGAACCTCGGCATCGTCATAACGACGAATACGTTCAACACCTTCATGAGCTCCGTGGCGAACCGGATCCTGGACCGCTACCTGGGGATCGAGGACCGCGACTGGCACGCCACCCATCACCAGGCGTACCTCCGCCAGAAGGAGCGCGCACAGGCGACTCGGGATTCCATACATGCGGCGAGGGAGTCGGGGACGACGCCGAGCCTTCCTGTGCGGGCGTACGCGGGCGCCTACTACGACTCCCTGTACGCCGACGCCCGGGTGGACGTCCATGGCAATGCCCTCGTCCTCACGTTCTGGGATGACCCGGATATGGTGGCCGACCTCGAGCACTGGCACCACGACACCTTCCGGGCGGTGTGGCGGAACCGGTCCATGCGGGAGGAGTTCGTCCACTTCACCCGCGACCGTGACGGCCGCGTGGATGCCCTCCACATCGAATGGGTCCTCCGTCCCCAGCTCCTCCAGGTGGGGGCATACCCGTCCGGCTACACTCGGGAGGCGCGCCTCGAACGGGTGGACGGCTCGTGAGTGCGCTCGACGCGCGATTGCTCCCGCAGGTGGCCATCGCCGCGGCCGTCGCGGTGACGGCCGCATGCGCGGGCAGTGATGAGCCGCCGGTGCGGATCGGTGCGACGATGTCAGGGACCGGCGCCTACGCCACCCAGGGCATTCCCGCCCGGAACGGCTACCTCCTCTGCCAGGATGACGTAAACGCCCGGGGCGGTCTTCTCGGACGGCAGGTGGAGTTCGTGATCCACGACGATGGCTCCGACGCCGCCGCGGCAATCGCCCTGTACGAGAGGCTCATCGCGGAAGAAGGAGTGGACGCCGTCATGGGACCGTACGGCTCCACCCTCACCGAGGCCGTGGCTCCGGTGACCGAGCGTCACAGGCAGGTGCTGATCTCGCCCCTCGCCGCCACGACGTCCATCTGGGAACAGGGCCGGCAGTACCTGTTCATGGTGCTCCCGCCGGCTGAACTGTTCCTCGCCGGCCTCATCGAGCTGGCGGCGGAACACGGCTACACAAGCATCGCGATCCTGTACGAGGATGCGCTGTTCCCTCGGGCGGCAGCCGACGGCGCTGCGGCACTCGCACGGTCGAAGGACATGGAAGTCGTCTTCCAGGCGGCGTACCCCAGCGGAACGGAAGACTTTTCCGACCATCTCGGGCGGATCGACGACGCCGGCGCCGACGTCCTCGGCATGGCGGCGTCGGCACTTGGCGACTTCATCGTGGTAACCCGGCAGATGCGCGACCTCGACGTGGACGTGAAGATGTTCGGCACGTCCGGCGCGGTGGCCGAGTTCCGGCAGGAGCTGGGCGACCTCGCCGAGTACGCGTACGGCCTCTCGGCCTGGGAGCCGGGCCTCCCGCACCCCGGGATCGGCGAGTTCGTGACGTCGTACGAGGCGGCGTTCGGCCAGGCGCCGAGCTTCCACGCCGCCGGCGCCTACGGGGCCTGCCAGCTCTTCATGGCAGCGGCGGAGCGGGCGGGCAGCCTGGACTCCGACGCCCTCCGGCGGGAGCTGCTGTCCCTCGAGACCACCACGGTGTTCGGCGATTACGCCGTGGACGGGCGCGGCTACCAGACCGCCCACCGCGGCGTGTTCGTGCAGTGGCAGGACGGCCGGAAGGTCGTGGTCTGGCCGGCCGACCTCGCCACGGCACCGCCGCGGGTGCCGGCGCCGCCGTGGC
>DATHVO010000323.1:0-4354 GCA_035461265.1 Longimicrobiales bacterium | reverse complement strand
GACCGGCCACGGCGACCTTCCGGGTCGTGGTGAGCGACGGCACGCTCACGGACGATGAGGAGATCACCGTGACGGTGCACAACGTCCCGCCCGCGGTGCAGGCGGGCGCCGATGCGACCATCACGGCCGGAGGCACCTTCGCGCTGTCCGCCACGTTCTCGGACCCGGGCGTGGACGACCAGCCGTGGACCTGGCTGGTGGACTGGGGCAACGGCACGACGAGCGCGGGCAGCGTCACGTCACAGGCTGCGCCCATCGCAATTACGAGTCCGGCATATGCGACTGCCGGAGCCTACTCGGTAATCGTGACGGTGACGGACCGGGACGGTGGCGCGGGAACCGGCAGCCTCGCGCTCACCGTGACACCGGCGCAGCCGGCACCCACCGCGACGGCAGCGTGCAGCCCCGGCTTCTGGGGACAGAACGGCGTGCGGCGTGACGCCTGGCCGGCCGGGTATGCCACGACGGACCTCGTATCCGCCGTGTTCACGAACGCTGCCGGCTACCTGGGCGCGGCGACGCTTCTGGAGGCGCTGCACGGGTACAAGGACGTGCGGGGCCGCCGGAACACGGTGGAGGGAGCGGGCGAGATCCTGCTGCGGTCCGCCGTGGCGGCCATACTCAACGAGGCATCGTTCGGCGCCGCATACCCTGCCGCCGGCGTCCCGGCGATAGCGGCGACCGTGAATGCCGCGCTCCTGTCGGGCGACCGGAGTCGGATTCTGGGGCTGGCGGAGATCCTCGACCGCTGGAACAACAACCTGCCGGCATTGGCAGCGGCGTATCCCGGTCTGGCGGGGACCGGGCCCGTCCTGCCATCGGGCAGCTGCAGCCTGCCACGGTGACCGCGGTCCGGCGGGACGACGCACCTGCGCCCGTCCCGCCGGACCACCTCCTACCAGGTCATGCCCGCAGAGACGCGGACGCCCAGCCGCGGGCTGTACGTGCGGTACCCGGCGATCGCCTCCACGCGCACCCAGCGCCGGCCGGCAGTCCGGAAGCCTGCCCGGAACTCGCCCAGGGGCTCGTTGCCCCTGAGCATACGGCGGGGACCGAGGACGTCGCCCGTGACGCTGATGCCAGGGACCACCGAACCGGCGGCGTATTCCGTGCTCAGCGTGTAGGCGAGTACGTCCTTCTGCTCGAACTTCTGTTCCCGGGTGCCGTTGATGCTGACACCCGCCTCGGCACCGACGAGCAGACGACCGCGGCGGAAGCGTGCGCCGGCGAGTGCGAAGAAATCCGTGCGGTCCCGCTCGAGGCCCTGCTCGTTGTCCGTGGTGGGCAGCCGTGTGCCGAAGCGCAGGACGGCGAGGAGTGGTGAGTCGGGAGCGTTGAGCAGCACGGTCGTCGCGACCACGTAGTCGCCGGTGTCGCGGCGCCAGCCGTCGTCGGCCGGCTGGACCGACTCGCCCGCTGCGTCGTGGACGCGCTCCTCGCGGTAGAAACGCTGCACGGTCCCGCCAGCCTCCACGAGGACACGGCCGGTCCGCCAGAATGCGCGCACCTGTCCGGCCTCGTACAGCGTACCCACCGAGCCGGTGCGGGACACCCGCTGGTCGGCGAGCACCGCACCGCCGGCCTCCACCGCGACGGTCCGTCCGGCGTCGAGGAGCCACCACCCGGTGGGCTCCAGTGGCCGGAGCTGCGCGGCCGCGATGGAGCTGCTGCCGCCGAGCAGGAGGGCGGCGACGGCGAAGGCGACGCGGAAGTTCACGAAGGTGCCAGCCTGGGTGTGGCCATGGCCGGCGCGACCACCGCTGGAACGGTGGCCGGGAGCGCGGCCCGCATCATCGCCGCCGCCTTCTCCCCGATCATCAGAGTCGCGGCGTGGGTATGCCCTCGCACGATGACGGGCATCACCGAAGCGTCGGCGATCCTGAGGCCGGCGATCCCGTGCACCCGGAGCTGCGCGTCCACCACGGCGTCGGGTCCGGGCCCCATCCGGCAGGTGCCCACCGGATGATAGAGCGTTTCGGCCTGCTCGCGGATGTGCGCGTCCAGCTCCTCGTCCGTTTCCGGCAGGCGGGCGGGCTCGAGACAGTCCCCCACGAACGCGCGCAGGGCGGGCATCCCGAAAATGCGCACGGCGGTACGCATCCCGACTCGCATGACGGCGATGTCGTGACCGGCGGCATCGGAGAGGTAGTTCGCCTCGATGGCAGGCGGCAGGAGGGGATCGGCGGACCGGAGGCGGATCCGTCCCCGGCTCGCGGGGCGGAGGAGGACCACGCCGATGCTGAGACCGTGCCCCGGGGGCCTGACGAGGCCGTGATCGATATAGGGCACGGGTGCGAAGACCAGTTCGTAATCCGGGGCGGGCAGGTCCGGCTCGCTGCGGAGGAACGCCAGCGCCTCTGCCACATTGCTGGTCAGCATCCCGCGGCGCATGACGAAGTAGCGGAGGAGATTGGCCTTCGACTCCGCAGCGACGAGGGAGATGGGCAGGGGACAGCGCACGATGAGGCCGGCGAGCAGGTGGTCCTGGAGGTTGGCGCCGACGCCGGGAAGGTCATGGAGTGGGGCAACACCGGCCTGCCGCAGCGCGGCAGCCGGGCCGATGCCGGAGAGCATGAGCAGGTGCGGCGTGTTCACGGTGCCCGCCGCCACGACCACCTCCAGCCGGGCCCGCGCCTCCTCCGACCGGCCGCCGATCATGTATTGGACGCCTGCCGCCCGCAGACCTTCCATGAGGATGCGCGTCGCCTGCGCACCCGTGAGCACATGCAGGTTGCGCCGCCGGCGGGTCGGGCGCAGATACGCGTCCGCAGCACTCCACCGGCTGCCCCGGCGCTGCGTCACCTGGGTGAAGTCCACGCCGTCGTTGCCCGGTCCGTTGATGTCCGTACTGCGGGGAATGCCCGCCTGGCGGGCGGCCTCCACGAATGCCCGCGTCGCCGGATTCGGGTCACGCAGGTCCGTCACGTGGACCGGGCCCTCGCAGCCCCGGTGGTCGGCGGGTCCCCGCCCGCAGCGCTCGATCCGACGGAACACCGGCAGCACGTCGTCCCAGCTCCAGCCGGTGTTGCCGAGGGCGCGCCATTCATCGTAGTCCGCGGGGTGACCGCGGGCCCACACCATGGCATTCATGGAGGAGCTGCCACCGAGCATCCTGCCCCTGGGCCAGAAAAGCCGGCGACCCCGGAGATGTTCCTCGGGCTCTGTCTCGTACGCCCAGTCCATGTCGGTCTTGAACAGCTTGCCGAAGGCCGCGGGGATGCGCACCTCCACGCGGTCGTCCGCCGGACCCGCCTCCAGCAGCAGGACCCGGACGCCCGGGTCCTCCGAGAGGCGGCTCGCCACCACGCAACCGGCGGAGCCGGCGCCCACCACGATGTAGTCGTACATGTTCGCCTCCTCTCCCGGCTCGTGCCAACGGTGTCGCGATGGCTCAGTTCGGGATGGGCAGCGGCAGCTCGATGGCCTCGGCCACCGTCCGGAGCAGGTCCGCCTCGGCGGCTTCGACCCGCCCGTCGTGGGCCACCGCCAGGATGCATGCCTCCAGGACGCGCCGGCGCAGCGGGAGCGGTGCGCCGTGGAGCCGGCGCATCGCCTCCAGAACCCCGCGCCCATCCAGCGCCGACCGGGGCTGCAGGTCGAGTCCGACGGCGATCGGTCGCAGTTCGCCCGCCCCCGCATCGAAGGCAGCCCTGGCGGCGGCATCATCCGCGGTCCCGCTCCACGCCACGGCGGAGAGGAGAATCTCCAGGCTGCGCTGACCGTCGGCCGGGGCGGACCCGGTCGTGCCGGCGTCGTCGGACAGCTGGCGATGGAGCAGCTGCATCATGGCCGTATCCGTGATGCCTGGCGCACTCGCTCCCTCGGTCAGCGCTCTCGCCGTGACGAGGACCGCCCGCTGCTGCGGTGGCGAGAGCTCCCGGAGCGCCGGGAGGAGCACCTCCAGCAGCGGCATCCGGGCCCGCGAGGCGAGGCCCGAGATGGCGGTGGCGAGGCCCGTCGTCGCCGACCAGAGCTCGTTCCCTCCGTGGGCCACGATCGCATCCTTCTGCCGTGTCCGTCCGTCCGCGTCGGGGCGGAGGAGCAGCGCGAAGAGGAGGGCAGGCGCGGCGCCAGGGTCGTGGGCCGTCGCAAGGACAGAGTCCGGGATTTCGCCCAGGAGCCGGCTTGCGCTGGCCACATGCTCGTGCCGCGGCGCGCCGACCGAGGCCAGCAGCGCCGCGCCGGGGATGCCGCGGGCCGCCGTCGCGCCGGCCGCTGCCATGGCGCCGGGCGTGCCTGCCACGGCCGCGGCGCTCCGCCGTGAATCGCCCGCCGCCCGTCCGGCGACGCCGCGGGATCGGGCGTCCGCCCCGAGTCGCGGCGCGATCCGGCGGATGCGCTCGTCGAGGGGCGG
>DATHVO010000322.1:0-13989 GCA_035461265.1 Longimicrobiales bacterium | reverse complement strand
GCCCTCTCAATGCTGAACGCCCTCGGCTTGACGAAGAAGTCCACCCGCCGCCGGTGCAGGGGTGGCTCGATACCGAAGGGCCGGCACAGGGCCTCGCACGCCACCGCCGCGGCGATGAGCGGCCGGATCGGCAGGCGGCCCCGCGGCGCCTCGACGTCGAGCGCCTCGGCCACCATGCGGACGAACGCGTTGAGCGTGATGTACCCGGAACCGCCGAGGATATACGTGCGGCCCAGGGCTTCCGGCTTCTCGCCACACAGGATGAAGCCGGCCACCAGGTCGTCGATGTACACGAGGTGGTACGTCACCTCGCCGGAACCGAACATCCGGAACCGGCCGGACCGTACGGCACGGAACAGCTTGAGGAACCGCAGGTCGCCCGGCCCGTAGATGGCGGCGGGGCGAACGACGACACCGGGCAGGCCCTGCCGGAAGGCCTCCTGCGCGACGAGCTCGCCCTCCAGCTTGGTCTGCTGGTAGATGTCGCCGGGGTTGAAGGGCGAATCCTCGTCGGACGGCACGTCGCGGATGGCACCGTGCACGCCGACGGTGCTGCAGTGCACGACGCGGTCGACCCGGTGGCGGGCCGCCGCGTCGAGAATGTTGCGGGTTCCGCCAACGTGCACCGCGCGGTAGTGGTCGTCCGGATGGCCCGCGGTCCTGTACACCGCGGCGACGTGGTAGACCGTGGTCATGCCGGCCACGGCGGCGTCCACTGCCCGTGCGTCCGTGATGTCGCCGCGGACCACTTCGATTCCCGCGTCGGCGAGGCTGCCGGCGGCGGTACCGGGTCGCACCAGGGCCCTGACCGGATGACCGCGGGCACGCAGCGCCCGGGCGAGGTGTCCGCCGGTGAATCCCGTAGCGCCCGTCACCAGCGCCGGGCCGCGGTGCGCCCCTGCATCGATGCCGTAAGGTCGGAAAGGATCGGTGGAGGTCATGGGTGCGAGGGCGGCGCGTCCGTGAGGGAGTCCCGGGCCGTCGGCGCCACGGCGGCGGCTCCTGGCCGGCCGGTCCCGTCGCGGACGGGCATGCGGCCGTAGATGCGCGTGAGAACCCGCTCGGCCACGTCGCGGGCGGTAGTGTACTTGACGCCGACGACGCTGAACAGGCCCCGCATCCCGCCCCGGCGGCCATGGTCGAGGACCACCGGACGCGTCGCCGGCGTTCCTTCCCCGGGGCGGGCCGCCGGCATGAAGCCGGCTTGTATCCCGGCAACGTCACGGCGCGTGAGGTCCAGGCCGGGCATCGCGCCGTTCAGGTCGGCAAGCATTTCCAGAACCTGCGCCTCCGTCGGTACAGGCACCGGTGACGAGCCCGTCCACGGAGCGTGGAAGGTCCCGGCGAGCATGCGGCTGCCGATGGGCACGACGAAGAGCATTCGCCCGCCTGCCGCCGGCTCCACGGCCACTGCCGCTTCCGCCACCGGTTCGCGGTCGAGGAGCAGGTTGAAGGCGAGTGCTCGTGTGACGAGGCCGGGCGCAGGACTGCCCAGGGCGGCGGCCACATCCGCCGCCCACGGGCCGGCGCAGTTCACTACGATCGGCGCAGCGAATGCGCGGGTCGCCCCGGTCCGGTGGTCGAGTGCATGTATGCCCGCCACGCTGCCATCGTCCGTGCGCAGTCCCACGGCTTCCACGTGGTCGAGGGTAGTGCCGCCGAGTGACCGGGTCCATGCCAGGATCCCGGCGACGATGCGGTCGGGGTCGGTCATCAGCGCGTCGTACCAGAGGGCCCCGCCCTTCAGCCCGTCCCGCCGAACCCCGGGGAATACGTCCGCCACGCGCTGCGGGCCCAGGACCGCGCCGGGCGGGAGGTGGACGGGTTCGGGGACGCCGCGGTTGCGGTCGGCCGACAGCAGATCGTTCAGGGCGAGCGCTGCCCGGAGCACCGCCGGCCGGCGCACGCCGCGTCCGTACAGCGGCAGGAGGCAGGGCAGCGGGCGGACCAGATCGGGGAAGCTGCGGCAGAACCACCGGCGCTCCCGGATGGAGACCGTCATTCTCGCGAGGTCGGCCGTCTGCAGGTAGCGGAAGCCGCCGTGCAGGATGCGCAGGCTGTTCGCACTGGTCGCGGCACCGAACTCACCCCGCTCCACCAGGATCGGGCGCAGACCCCGGCGCGCCGCCTCCAGCGCCACGCACGCGCCCTGGATCCCGCCGCCGACCACGATGAGATCGCTGCTGTCGGACCCGCCGCCGGCCGGCACACCCCCGGTCACGATGCCATCCCCGACGGGTGGCGCGCGCCGTCGCCGCGGCGCAGCCGGAGGGCCGCCTGCGAAGACGCGAAGCGCACGAACGGTTCCGGCTCGCCGAAGTGTTCGAGGCGCGTCCCCGCCGCGCCGAGGAGGCGGACGACCTGCCGGGCTGGCCGGCCCGGGTCGGGATTGCACTCGATGAACGCCCCGCTGCTCCCGGCCCGTCCCGCGTGCGACGGCAGCGGCAGCGGGTCGCTCCCCGGCAGGACGGGTACGCCGCGCAGGCGGGCCTGCCGGAGCAGGGCCGGCGCAGGGAACAGGGCCGGCCGGTTTCCGTTGTCCCCGGCAAGCAGGCGACCGGATGAGCTCGCCAGGAGCCGCCGCGCTGTTCGGCCGCGGCCGAACAACCACTTGCCGAACCCCCACGGCAGGACCACTGCGCCGTCCGTTGCGTGGGCGCGTTCCAGCGTCTGCTCGATAGGCTCGCCGTCCGGCAGGCGGTCAGTGGATCCGAGAACCAGCACCTCGAGACGCTCGCGTGTCACGACCTGCATGCCCGCGAGCACCGCCATGACCACGGCTCCGTGCCGGGTCACGAGGAGCGAGGCATCCTCGTCGGTGGCGCGCGCCGCCCAGCCGCCGGCCATCACCGCGCGCACCCGTTCGAAGCCACGCTCCCGCGCGGACTCGGCAAGGCATAGACAGCCCGGGCTGCCCGGCCCGGCGCCGACGTGCCGGGCAGCGCGTTCGAGGTTCGCGGCGGCGGCGGCAAGGACCGTTTCGAGGGGGAAGCAGTCATGCAGGTGCACGTGGCCGTCCGTGAGCCAGCCGGTCCTGGCCGAGCCACGTGCGGCGTCGTCCATGCGTCGTCAGCCGGCCACGCGCCGGCGTGCTTCCGCGGGTACTGCGGGCTCCAGCGCGCGCCGCACGCGTTCGGGGTGGGCGATGAGGCGGTCGCCCAGGAGGAGGAAGTCGAGCCCGCCATCCAGGAATGCCCGCACCGCGTCGTCCGCGGAGGCGACGATGGGTTCCTCGTGCATGTTGAAGCTGGTGTTGATGATGCCCGGCAGGCCGGTCCTCCGTTCAAAGGCCTCGAGGATGGCTCGCAGCCCCGGGTTCCGACTCCGTCGCGGCACGAACTGCGGCCGTGCCGTGCCGTCCAGGTGGACGACCCCCGGCATGTTCCGCTTCATCCACGGCGTGCACTGGAACGTGATGGTCATGAATTCGGCCGCGTGCTCCGCGCCCGCCGTGTTCTCGAAGCAGTGCGCTGCCGATTCGGCGAGGATGACGGGCGCGAACGGCATGAACTCCGTACGGCGCAGCTTGCGGTTGAGCCAGTCATTGACGCGGGGGTCCGTGGGGTGGTACAGGACCGACCGGTTGCCTAGTGCGCGGGGCCCGTACTCCATCCGGCCGTCCGCCCGCGCGACGACGTGCCCTTTCGCCAGCAGCTCGGCCACGCGTTCGGCGACATCGGCCGGACGGCGTTCGGCCACAAGGCCGTGCCTGTCCAGGGCCGCGTCGATATCGTCTTCGGAAATGGCCGTTCCGAGGTACGCATCGGCCAGCCGCTCCGGCTCGTGCGGCATGCGCAGGGGTGCTACGCCCGGGAACACCGCGGTCATCGCCGCGCCCACGCCCAATCCGCCATCGCCCATGTGGGGATGGACGTGCACGCGTTCCACGCCATGGAGCCGGTGGACCTCCTCGTTGACCCTGACATTGGCGAATATGCCGCCCGCCATGGCCACGGAACCGAGCCCGGTGCGATCCACCCAGTGCTCCACGAACCGCCGAACGAGATCCTCGGTGTGGACCTGGATGCTCGCCGCCAGGTCCTCGCGCCTGAAGTCCGACGGCAGCTCACGGGCGAGGGACCGGATGGCGCCGCCGAACACGACGCCACCCCGGTTGACGAACGTGCCGTCCTCGAATGCGATGTGCCGCCGCAGCACATCCAGGTGCCGGGGGGAGCCGTGGGCGGCCAGGCCGGTGATCTTGCCCTCGTGCTTCATGGCCTGGAAACCGCAGATGTGGGTGACGTACGCGTAGTAGTTGCCGAGTGAATGGAACGCCGGAACGCGGTGCAGCACCTCCAGCTCGCCGCCCCGGACGGCGCAGACCATGCCGCTCAGACGATCGCCGCCACCGTCGAGTGACACGACGAGGGCATCGCTGAACCCGCTGGTGACCCATGCCGACGCGACGTGCGCCGTGTGGTGATCGGCGAAGGCGACGGGCGCGTCGATGCCGAACTCCATGCGCAGTATACGCTCGACACCCCTCCGCCGGCGGCGGAAGCTCGGGGAGAGCATGGCATAGTAGGCGGGCTCGAGCAACGGGAGCCTGTCACGATACCGGGAGAAGCTCCCCGCCGCCCGCTTGATGGCCCCGCCGATGCCCGAGTGGTCCCAGTGATCGAACCAGCCGGTGAACGGCCGGAGCTCATCCTGGAACAGCTCCATGGTCCCACCCACCAGGACCATGTCGAGGTCGTCCCCGGCCACGCCCGCCAGAGCGAAGACCGCCCTGATGGAATCGCGGGGGAAGCCCTCCACCAGCTTCATCCGCGAAAGGCGCTCCTCGTTGACGGCCGCGACGATGCAGCCATCCTCGACGATGGCCGCGCCGCTGTCGCCTTCGGTGCTCAGGCCGAGTATCAGCATGGTCCACGCACTGCGGGTGAATCGTCCGGTCCCGAGCCGGACGTTCCACTATCATAACATGCACAGACTGGACCAGATGCGATGCAGCTGCGCTCCAATGTCGTCATTGTACGCTCGCGAAAGGCCGCGGCCCCGCCGCGTGCGCGGACGCGTCGTCACCGCCCCTCCCGTCCGTAGGGGGGACTCCGCCGGACTGCCGCAGGTGCGGGGCAGCGATCCACATCGCCGACACACCCTGGCTGAGCCAGCCGAGGGCGACACCGTAGAGTACGCCGGACAGGCCCCAGCGTGCCCCGAACGCCGCACCCGCCACCGCCAGTGCCACGGCGCCGCCGTCGAGTACGTTGAGCCTTCCGAGCTGGCGGTTGTCACCTAGTGCGGTGGCGGCGGCTCGTCCGAAGGCGGAGCCGACCTTGAGGACGCCGTTCACGAGGGCGGCGAGGATCAGAGGCGCGGGGAGCACGTACCTCCCGTCGAGGGCCCACTCCACGAGGGGCGGCGTCACGACCCAGATCCCGGCGGATGCGATCAGGACGACGAACCCCACCGTCTGCAGCTCGCGGCGGAAGATGCGAATTCGTTCATCGGTGTCAGCTGCCGCGCGGAGACGCGGCACCAGCGAGTATCCCACGCCCATCCAGAGCATGCGGAACGTGGAACCCACGATGGCGGCCAGGACGCCGTACGTGGCCAGTGCCTCCAGCGTGAGGAGCTGGGGGATGAGCAGGCGCTCCAGCTGGCCGAGGAGGATGGCGACGCCGGTGACGCCCACACACGAGAGCGCCTCCGTCCAGAGGAACGGCTCCGTTGTCTCGAGCGCACCGGACTCGCCGCGCAGGAGCAGGCGCCAACCCACAAGCGCGAGCACGACGTAGCTGCCCGCGATCACGAGGATCGCCGGCGCCGCGTCCCGCCAGCCGAGCCACCACGTGGCGAGGGCAGCCGCCACCATGACGAAGTTGACACCCTGCAGCAGGGGCAGCGATATGTGGAACGCACGCCTGCTCTGGAAGTGGCTCCCCGCGACGTAGCTCACGCCGCCTGCCGTCGTGGCCACCATGATGACGACCAGCAGGTCGGCGGACAGGCCGTACCAGCGTCCGGCAATCCCCGCCACGAGCAGAGCCATCGCGAGGGACGTGGCCAGCGCGCGCACGAGCAGTCGGCCGTCCCTGGCGACGGCGCGGCGGTTGATCACCACGTCCGCGCCGAGGGGCGCGAGGGGGATGCCCACGTTCAGGAACGTAATCACGAGGGCGAAGACAGCGTATTCCAGGGTCGGCAGGACGCGGGCGAGGATGAGGTTCGCCGCCACGAAGCCCACACCGGCGAGACCGAAGACGATGGTGGTGCGGAGCGCCGGGGAGCGACGGAACTCGATCGCGATACTACGGGCCCGCTCCATCAGGCAACCGCAGCGTCGCACAGTCCGGCCGACGGAGTGGCCCCCACCCTAGGCACGGTCGGGCCCCAACCCGGGTCGCCGGCCGTTGTCCAGCAGACCCTGGTCCCGGTACCACGCCGCCGTGCGGGCGAGGCCTTCCCGCAGCGCGACACGTGGCTCGAAGCCCAGCTCGGTGCGGGCGCGATCGATGCTGAACGCCCGGTTGGTGCGGAACCATGACAGACGGCGCCGGAAGATGGGCGGGTGCACGCCCAGTGGCTTGCAGGCGTACTCGACTGTCGCCGCACCGAGCCACGCCAGCCGGTAGCTCGGAAAGCGCATCATCCGGAGCTCGACGCCGAGGGTCTCGGCGATGAGGCGGACGAGGCCATCGAGGGTCGTCGCCTCGGCGTCACCGGCCAGATACGTGCGCCCCCGGGCCTCCGGCACATCCGCCGCCAGACGGAGGCAGTCCACCACGTTCTCGACGTAGGCCGGGTGGTTGAGCGTGCGGCCATCGCCGATCATCAGGAAACGTCCCTTGCGGACCATGCGGAACAGCTTGAGCCAGCCGTGCGTGTCTCCCGGCCCGTAGATGGACGTGGGCCGCACGATCACGATGTCCGCACCGCGCTCGATGTACTCCCGGCACACGAGCTCGGCCTGGTACTTCGCATGGCAGTAGTAGTCCCGCGGCGCGATCTCGCTGTCCTCGCCGCCGGGCGTGTCGGCGAGGCTGCCGTGCACGCCCTGCGTGCTGACGTGCACCACCCGACGGACGCCCTCCGCCTGCGCAGCCTCCAGGACGCGGCGAGTGCCATCGACGTCCACCTGCCGGTACGTCTCGTCCGGGGCGTAGATGTCACGGAACGCAGAGGCGAGGTGGAATACCAGCTCCTGCCCGCGCATCGCATCACGTACCGCCCGCCCGTCCACCACCGAGCCAGCCACCATCCCGACACCCTCCGGCACACGGCCGTCGGCCGGCCGCGCGGGATCGAGGATGGTGACGTCGTGTCCCTCGCGGACCAGCCGCGCAACGAGATGCAGGCCGGTGAATCCGGTTCCGCCGGTTACCAGGGTCTTCATTGATTCAGGAATCCAGCTGCTGCGAAGTGCGCTCGCATCGTGGCGTCTCGGTGGCCGAACCATAGGTCAGGCCGCGCGCCGATGCAACGGCCACGAAACTGGCGGCGCGTCTCACGCACCCGCCTGCCGGCGGTGCGCCTCCTCCAGCAGGTAGGCCGTGTTGATGAGAGCGATGTGGGTGAAGGCCTGTGGGAAATTCCCCAGGAAGTCACCGGTGCGAGGGTCGATCTGTTCGCTGTACAGACCGAGTGGGCTCGCGAAGCGGAGCATGCGGCGGAAGACGCGCTCGCCGCCTTCGACGTCGCCGGAGAGGATGAGGGCATCGGCGAGCCAGAACGTGCAGATGGAGAACACGCCCTCCTGGCCGGGCAGGCCGTCCTCGGACGTGTAGCGGTACAGCATGCCATCTCTGGACAGCTCCCGCAGCGTCGCGGCGATGGTGCCCTTCACCCGGGGGTCGTCGCCCGGGAGAAAGCCGTAGAACGGGATGAGCAGGTTGGCGGCGTCCAGGCAGCTGGCACCGTAGTGCTGCACGAATGCGTTACGATCGGCGTCCCAGCCCCGCAGCAGCACTTCCTCGTGGATGGCAGCCCGCTCCGTGTGCCATCGGTCGATGCCCGCCGGCGCGCCCAGGGCATCGGCCATGCGGATCGCCCGGTCGAGGGCCACCCAGCACATGACCTTGCTGAACACATACTGCCGCGGCTCCGCCCTGACCTCCCAGATGCTCGAGTCCGGCTGACGCCAGTTGTCCGCAACCCAGTCCACCAGGTGCACGATGATCTTCCAGAATTCCTGGTCCACCAGGTTCTGCTGGTGCCACAGGTACACGGCGCCAAGCAGCTCGCCGTATATGTCGAGCTGGAGCTGGTCATGTGCGCCGTTCCCGATGCGGACCGGGCGGGAATCGCGGTACCCGGAGAGGTGGGTCAGCTCCTTCTCCTCGAGGTCCCGCTCGCCGCCGATCCCGTACATGATCTGGAGCGGGTCATCCGACATCCCGGCGACCCACGCCAGGTACTGCATGAAGCGGCGGGCCTCGTGGTGCAGGCCGACGATGTTGAAGGCCGAGAGCGTGAAGGCAGCGTCGCGCAGCCAGCAGTAGCGGTAGTCCCAGTTGCGGATGCCGCCGATCTCCTCCGGCAGGGCCGTGGTCGGCGCGGCCACGACTGCGCCGGTGGGCTCGTAGAACAGCGCCTTCAGCGCAAGCGCGCTCCGCTCCACCTCGGCGCGGTACATCCCGTCATAGCTGAGGTCGCCGGCCCACGCGTTCCAGAAGGCGGAAGTGGCATTGAGCTTCGCCTGCGACCGCTCGGCGTGCACGGGCTCGGCGTCGTCCTCGGCGGCCCACTGGAGGACCAGCCACGTGTCGCGCTGCGCCCGGGCCTCGAAGCGCGCCCGGGCCTCGCCGCGCCCCTCATCCAGCTGCCACGGGAACCAATCGGGGGACGCGAGGATCAGGCAGTCGGCGTCGGCCCACGCGTGCACACCGCCGTTGCGGAGACGCAGGCCGGTGCTCGCCCTGCCGTAGTCGAACCGTGGCGCGAACTCCACCGCCAGCTCGACGTTCCCGCGGATGCCGCGGATGCGGCGGTGGATCTCGTGGGGCGCGGCGATGGCGGGCTCGTCGGGCGCCGGCATGAAGTCGAGCAGCTCCACCGCGCCGGAACCGTCGTGGAGGTGAAAGGTCGTCACCAGCATGTTGGTGAGGGGAAAGTAGCGCTGGTGCGACGTGTAGGGGCGGACGGGCTGTACGCGGAACCGGCCGCCCCGGTCGATGTCGAGGATAGCGCCGAACACGCTCGGCGAGTCAAAACGCGGAAAACAGCACCAGTCGATGGAGCCGTCCGCTCCGACCAGTGCCGCCGTCCGCATGTCGCCGATGATGCCATAGGCCGAGATCGGCGTATACCTGCTGTCCCGTAGCCAGCGCAATCCGCCTCCGTCGGTGGGTGCCGGAGCACCCCCGGGCAGGGATTGTGCCGCCGCCGCCCGGGGCGCACAGTCGAAGCGCACACTCGCCGCCGATTGCGGACCGTCTGCCGGATTCACCTCGCCCGGCGACGTAAATGCGGCAGGACAGTGAGGCGGCCGGAGCGTGTGCTGATTTTACATCGCTATGCGCGGTCGATCCGGCAAAGCGCGTCGGACGCCCGTCGAGTGTGGCGATCTTCCTCGCCGCTCGAGGAGGCCGCGCCCCTCACCGCCGCGGCACCCTCACCGCCGCGGGGCCGGGGCGACGTTACCCGCGGCCCCGACGACACCTCGCTAACGGCGGACCAGCGACCAGACTTCCACGTCCCGGCCGCCGAGCCGCGTCTCCAGCTGGAGCTCGCCATTCCGCGCCGTGGCTGAACGGCTCTGCTCCGTGACCAGCTCCGTCAGCGACCAGGCGCCGTCCGGTACCCGCACCCGCACCGTCACAGCCTGCGCCGACGGGTTGTGGTTGATGAGGAACAGGACGTAGCCGTCCGGGTTCTCCTGCAGGCGCGCCACCACCGGCGGGTCCAGGCGCCCGTCCATGGACGTCGCGACGGGTTTCTCGATGCCCGCCCAGTCGGCGAGCCGGCGGATGAACGCCGTATTGGCGGCGTGCTGCTCGGGGTGGCTGCCCCAGCCGAGGTACGTCCCGATGAACAGCGTGCGACCGGCGCCGAAACGTGAGGCCACGACGGCCGGCTCGCCGTCGATGGTCGCCAGGACCTCCGCGTCCGGCGAGAGCACGGTGACGGTGTTGGCGTGCAGCGTGCCCCGCAGCGCATCGCCCGCGCCATCGGGCGTCAGCACGTGGGCCGCTCCCGCGGGGACCAGCTGGACCGGCGAGCGCATCCACGCATCCTTCTCACGCACGCCGAACACCTCGTGCAGACCTGCGCCGGGGATGATCTCGGCGGCATACCCGCGATCGTCGTTCCACGCCAGCCGCGCCTCGGCCACCGCGTACCCGCCGCCCTCCACGAAGCGCCGCAGCCCGGCCGCCGCAGCCTCCGTGAACATGAGCGGGTAGGGCACGATGATGAGGCGGTACTGGGACACGTCGCCGTGCTCCAGCTCGTTGCGGTGGATGAAGTCCACGGGGATGTTGTTGTCCGCGAAGACACGGTAGTAGCCCATCAGGGAATTCGCGTGGGCCTCCGGCCAGTCCTGCCGGCGCTGCGCCCCACCCACCATCTGGGCAAGCGGGTTGTAGACGATGCCGATCCGCGACGGCACCGGCTTCGACGACAGGAGCAGCGCCTGGTTCGCATCCACGACGCGCGCCATGCGCCCCGTGCTGACCGCCCGCTCCGTCAGCGTGCCATCGAGGTTGATGAGCCCGTAGCCGCCGGACTCGTAGCCCGAAGACATGGGGTAGTAGGCGTACGTGTTGATGCCCCGGGCACCTTTCGCGATGGACGACCACGCCCAGATCCTGTGATCGGCCGCCGTGACGGGCTCGCTCAGCAGGAGCGCGATCGTTCCATCACCCGCCTGCATCTCGCCGATGTACCAGCCGCCGTTCATCCGGTTCGCACTCCGCTGGAAATCCAGCATCGTCATCAGCCGCCAGTGCGGCCAGTGCGTCTCCGGACGGTTGTGCTTCGGATAGATCGACACGCCGTAGAAGTCCACGTGCTCCGCCATCAGGAAGTCGTCCGTCCCGCCCACGCCCGAGTGCGGAGACAGGAACAGGGAGGAGACGGCGGCGTGGGACGTGATCACGTGGTCCGAGCCGCCGGCGCGCACGGCGTCGTAGCGGCCCCCGAGGTCGTGGGCCAGCCGGTCGTAGATGAACGTCTTCCAGTCGATGTAGTCCGTGTAGCTCAGGATCGTGCTGAAGCGCGGCGGCTCGATGTCGTCCCAGGTCCTGAACTGGCGATGCCACGCCCGGTTCAGGGCGTCCAGCGTGCCGTACTTGCGCCGCAGCCACGCACGGAACCGGGCCTGCGTCGCATGGCAGTAGCAGAACTGGGCGTTCTGTATCCAGTCCACGTGCGCCCAGTTGATCAGGGAAGGCTCGCTCCAGAGGTCCCAGCCAACGAAATTCGGGTACGCCGACGCGACCCTCGCCGTCTCCGAGTACAGGGCGTGCACCAGCTCGCTGATCTCGGGATTGTCCGTGCAGTAGCCCGGCGCCGCCTGCGACGGGATCGCCTCGCCGTTCTGCGCGACGAAGCGCGTGTGGGGGTACTCCTGGCCCACCCAGTCGGGGGCCGAGTCGATGTACATCTGGATGAACACCCGGAGCCCGACCTCCTGCGCCAGCTCGAACAGGAGACGGAGGTTGTCGAACTCGTACTCCCCGCGCCGCGGTTCCACGCTCGCCCACTCCACCCAGGTCCGGACGGTGTTGAAGCCGAGGTCCTTGATCTGGCGCAGGTCCCGGCGCCACTCCTCCCGGGACTCCGGCGTCAGCTCGGACAGCATCGGAGCCCGCGCCCTGCCTCCGCTGTACCAGACCGAGAACGGCAGGAAGTCGGGCTCGTGGACATGACGGCGGTTTACCTGGGCATCCGCCGCGGCGGGCGCCACGACGAGGAAAGCCAGAAGGACACTGAGCGCCCGGATCTGCATTGGACATCCTCCGTCATTACGAGTGCATGGCGGTCGCCGCACTATCTTACCGCGGCCCGCGATGGGCCGCGAGCAGCCCGGGTGCGGCCCGCCGCGCGGCGCCGGATACCGGACGACGCCATTCGCGGGACCGACGCCGGCACGCTAGTCTCCCGGTAGAGGCACCCGATCGCACGACGGACACGATACGGAGGATGGTCATGCGTCCCACGCCCCGCCCGCTGCCGGCCCTGGCCGCCATCGCAGCCATCGCCGCCACCACCGCCATTGATGCGTTCCCCGCCCGGGCACAGGCCACCAGCCAGCCCGCCCGGACCATCCTCGCCGTGGGCGCACATGCGGGCGACATGGAGCTCACGGCCGGCGCCGTGCTCGTGCGCCAGCAGCGGGCAGGCGACCGTATCGTGCTCCTGCACCTCACCCTCGGCGAGGGCGGCAACCCGCAGCTCTCCCCCGCCGAGTACGGCGCGCAGAAGCGCGCCGAGGCCACGGCCGTGGCGGAGGTCATCGGCGCCGAGGTCATCTTCGGCCCCTACCGCGATGGCGAGCTGCCCGACGACGAGGACGCCCGGCGCTACGTCGCCGACGTCATCCGCCAGGTGCGGCCCACGCACATCATCACCCACGCGGCCGGCAGCTTCCACAAGGACCACACCGCCGCCCACTACATCACAACCGACGCCGTCCTCCTCGCATCCCTCGAGGGCGTGGTCAGCGAATACCCGCGACACCGCGGAATCCGCGGCATCTACTTCGCCGAAAACTGGGAGGACATGACGGGCTTCCAGCCATACCTCTTCGTGGGCGTCTCCGAGGAGGACGTGGCGACCTGGCGGGAGGCCGTCACCCGGTACGAGTTCGTCGGGGGGACGATCTCATCCTTCCGGTACCTCGACTATTACGACGCCCTCTTCACCGTGCGCGGCGCCCTGGCACGCCACCCACGCGCCGTCGCCTTCGACATCGACCCGTCCGGCAAGCGCCGCATCCTGGACGGGCTCCCCTGACCCGCCGGCGCACCGATCGTCATCTACCCGCTTGACATTCCGTGTGACAACACATATCTTCCATCCATGACGACGCGACTTCAGGACGAGATCCGGCAGAGCAAGCCGTTCGAGAGCGCCGAGCAGGAGGCCTTCCTGAGCCTGGGTCGGACGTGGGCGCTGCTGGAGCACGCGTTCGCGGAGTTCCTGAAGCCACACGGGATCACGCCCACACAGTACAACGCCCTGCGCATCCTCCGGGGGGCCGGGGACGATGGCCTGTGCCGGTCGGCGGTGATGGAGCGCATGATCACCCGGGTGCCGGACGCCACGCGGCTGCTGGACCGTCTGCAGGCGGCCGGGCTCATCGAGCGGCGGAGGGACGCCGCGGACCGGCGCTTCGTGACGACGCGGATCCGGAAGGAAGGACTGCGCCTGCTGGCCGACCTCGACGGGCCGGTGCAGAAGCTTCACCGCCGGCTGCTCGGCCGCCTGGCCGGGGGGGACCAGCGGCGGCTCATCGAACTGCTCGCACAGGTCCGCGAAGGGCTATGATTTTTGCCATAATGCGTGTTTGCTCATTGATTGTCTCAACACCCGTTTCGGCGGGCCACTTCGACAGGAGAACGGCATCATGAAGACGACGGATCGGACGATCGGGCCGGCGCAGCCGGCGCGGGTGAATGCGGGACTGGCGGTTCTGCGTGTGCTGACGGGAATCGTGTTCGTGGCCCACGGCGGGCAGAAGCTCTTCGTGTACGGGTTCGAGGGCGTGAGCGGGGCCTTCGCCGGTATGGGCATCCCCCTTCCGGGCCTCGTGGGTCCGCTGGTGACGCTGCTGGAGTTCTTTGGCGGTCTCGCGCTGATACTGGGTCTGTTCACGCGTCTGGCGGCTGTGGGCCTGGCCGCGAACATGCTGGGCGCGGTGCTCCTCGTTCACCTTGCGGCGGGCTTCTTCCTGCCATCGGGGATCGAGTTAGCGCTGACGCTACTGGCGGCAACGGTGGCGCTGGCGCTGGCGGGCCCCGGGGCCTTTGCCCTCGAGTCCCTCGTGGGCCGTCGCCGACGTGCCGGCACACTGGCGGAACAGGGCGTCTGATACCCCTT
>DATHVO010000321.1:0-8653 GCA_035461265.1 Longimicrobiales bacterium | reverse complement strand
GTACCTAGTCGTGATGACCACCCACGGACGGGCCGGCCTGGCCAGGGCGTGGCTCGGCAGCGTCGCCGACGCCCTCGTCCGCAACCTCGAGGTCCCGGTGCTCCTCGTCCGGCCCGACGACGGACCACCGCCGGACCGCCTCGACGACGGCGGCTACCGCCACGTCCTCCTCGCCCTCGACGGCAGCGAGCGCGCCGAACGGGCCGTCGAGCCGGCCCTCGCACTGGCGCCCGGCGCCGACACGCGCTTCACCCTGCTCCGCACCGTCGCGCCGCCCGCCGCCATCACCTCCCCCTACATCCCCCACGCGGCCCGCTTCACCCACGACGAGCTGGAGCGGAGCCGGGCCACGGCGGAGGAGTACCTCGCCGGCATGGCGGCGTCGCTGCAGGAGCGGGGGCGCCACGTCCGGACTGTGGCGTCCGTGGACTACCACGCCGCACGGGCCATCATCCGGTTCGCGGACGAGAACGACGTGGACCTCATCGCCATGGGGACCCACGGCCGCAGCCCGGTGACCCGGCTGGTGCTGGGGAGCACGTCGGACAAGGTCGTGCGCTCCGCTACCGTGCCCGTCCTGGTCTGCTGAGCCCTCTGCGGGGCGGCGCCGGTGGGGAGAACTCCCTCCGGCGCCCGCCCCGCTCCCGCGGCCGCCGGCCGGTGCGCCGGCCGCCGCCAGCCCCGTCCCGCCGCCGCCCGTTCAGGTCCGCCCGTTCACGCACGGGGCGCCCGCCTGTGGGGAAACACCTACCGCAGATGACCGCAGGTTCCTGACGCAACTTCCTGAATTGCCCGACAGAGGTTGGACCCCTGCCTTTCTAGGTTCGACCCCGACACGTGTGGCCGACCCCCATCCCGTCCACGACAGGCGCAGGCATGGCGACGATTACCCAGGAACGGGCCGATATGGCTCCAGCATCCGCGGCGGCAGAGCGCACGCCGCCGCAACGTCTCACCCAGCACATCCTCGAGATCGTCTCGGATTCCGGCGAGGGCGCGCAGAAATGCGGCCAGATCTTCGGTTCCGTGTCGGCGAAGATGGGCAACGGCGTGTGGACGGTGGAGATCATCCCGGCGGAGATCCAGCCGCCGCCCCGCAGCGCGCCGGGCGCCAGCGGCAACCGCATCCGCATCGGCTCGGCCCCCGTCACGAACTGGGGCGACGAGACGAACCTCGTGGTGGCGTTCAACGAGCAGGCCCTTCTCGGCCGGCACCGCCTGGATGCCCTGGCCGATGACGCCATCGTCCTCATCGACAGCCAGTGGAAGACCCACGCGGATGAGCGGATCCGGGCGGAGTGGGACGCGGCCATGGAGGAGATGTCCGGCAAGGCCTACCGCTTCGTCGAGGTGCCCATCGAGACGGAGTGCCTGACGCTGGTGGAGAACCCGCGCCGCGGCAAGAACATGTTCGTCCTGGGCCTCCTCGCCTGGATCTACGGCCGCGATCTCGACCGGATCCGGGAGGAGATCGCGTTCGCGTTCCGGAAGAAGTCGGAGGAGGTCTACCAGAAGAACGTGGACCTGCTGGACCTGGGCGTGAAATGGGCGTCGGAGAACCTCGACTTCCGTTTCGAAGTCCCGCCCATGCCCGAAGTGGAGCCCCGCGTCGTGATGAACGGGAACCAGGCGGTGGCGCTTGGCGCCATCGCATCGGGCATGGAGCTCATCGCCATGTACCCCATCACGCCGGCCACGTCCGTGTCCCACGGCCTGGCGGAGACCTTCTCGAAGTACGGCGGGATCCTGCACCAGGCGGAGGATGAGATCGCGGCGGCGGGCTTCGCCATTGGCGCCTCGTGGTCCGGCAAGACGGCCTTCACCGTGACGTCCGGACCGGGACTCGCCCTGAAGACGGAGTTCCTGGGCCTGTCCGTCATGACCGAGACGCCGCTGGTGGTGGTGGACGTGCAGCGCGGCGGACCGAGCACCGGCCTGCCCACGAAGGTGGAGCAGGCGGACCTGCTGGCGGCCCTCTACGGCCAGCCCGGCGACTCGCCCCACGTGGTGCTGGCGCCGGCCACCATCGAGGAGTGCTTCCACGCCATGATCACGGCGCGCCGGATCGCCGAGACGTTCCGGATGATGGTGATCGTGCTCACGGACGCGAACCTCGCCACGGGCGTGCAGCCGTTCCGCCGGCCGGAGCCGGTGCACGACTGGTTCGCCCTGCCGCCCGACCTGTCGCCGGTGCCCGACGGGCTCCGTCCCTTCGACTGGGACCCCGACACCGGCCTGTCCCGCCGCTTCATCCCGGGCCAGCCCGGCGGCATGCACACCACCACCGGCCTCGCCCACGACGAGGCGAGCCGCGTGGCCTACGACACCGCCACGAACCAGCGCAGCTCCACCATGCGGAGCCGCAAGCTGGCCGTCCTCCACTCCACCATGAAGCCGCCGGCGGTCTACGGGCCGGACAGCGGCGACATGCTGGTGGTGGGCTGGGGCAGCACGAAGGGCGCCATCGAGGAGGCCGTGGACCGCGCACAGGCGGACGGCCTGGCCGTCTCGTCGCTCCACCTCCGCTTCCTGTCCCCCATGGAGCCGGGCCTGCGCCCGATCTTCGACCGGTTCCGCAAGGTCATGACGGTGGAGATCAACTACAGCGACGACCTGGGCGACCCGTACATCACCGAGGAGAACCGGCGCCGCGGCCAGCTCGCCTGGCTGCTCCGCGCACAGACACTCACCGACGTGGACTGCTGGACACGCGTACTGGGCGAGCCCATGCGGCCCGGCGCGATCCTCCGCGCCATTCGCTCGCACATGCCGGCGCAGACGACGCCGAAGAAGGGAGGCGCCGCATGAGCTGCTCACTGCTCCACAGCCGGTCCGATGACGACCAGGTCTTCGCCCTCGGCGACTACGAAGCCGCCCTCCCGCGCTGGTGCCCCGGCTGCGGCGACCACGGCGTCCTGGCCGCCATGCAGCGGCTCCTCGTCGCCGAACAGCTCCAGCCCGACCAGACCGTGTTCGTGTCCGGGATCGGCTGCTCCAGCCGCTTCCCGCACTACGTGAAGACGTACGGTTTCCACGGCCTCCACGGACGGGCGCTGCCCGTGGCGTGCGGCATCAAGATGACCCGGCCGGACCTGACCGTCTTCGTGGTGATGGGCGACGGCGACTGCACGTCCATCGGCGCGGCGCACTGGCTCCACGCCACGCGCTACAACATGAACATGACCGCGCTGCTGCTGGACAACAACATCTACGGGCTCACCAAGAACCAGACGTCGCCCACGACGCCCATCGCCCACACGAGCAACACGCACCCGTACGGCGCGGCGCTGCCCCCGATGAACCCCATCGAGGCGACGCTCGGCTTCACGAACGCGTCCTTCGTCGCCCAGACGGCGGAGTGGATCCCCGGACACATGTACGCGACGCTCCGGGCGGCATACCGCCACAACGGCTTCGCCTTCGTCCGCATCCTCCAGCGGTGCCCGGTCTACACGCCGGACATCTTCCAGGCCGCGGTGAAGAAGCCGGAGCTGGCCGAGCTCCTGGTCCACGACGACGGCGTGGTGGTGCCCGAGCTGGACCGTATCTACACCCGCCAGCTGCGTCATGACCCCGGCGACATCGACGCGGCGCGCCGCCTGGCGGAGCCGACCGACGTCATCCGGCTCGGCGTCTTCTACCGCAACGAGTCCCATCCGCGCTACGAGGAACTGCTCCAGACGCGGCGCCTCACGACGGACGAAAAGATTCAGCTGCTGAACCAGGAGCTCGACAGCTATGCCGTCTGACGATCGCATTGCACAGGCGCTGTCCGCACTGAAGCGGCCGCGCGACGTGTTCCACTCCGCCGTCGTCACGGCGGTGGAGGAGGTGAACGCGTTCCTCGCGGCGCAGCGCGCACCGGCGGACGAGCGGGCCGCGCAGGAGTCCGACCGGCTGGGCTCCTTCGCCCTCGGCCACATCGACATCGACCGGTTCAGCCGCCTCGTGGACGAGAAGCAGGTCCTCGACCCGGCGCGTCTCGAGGGGCTGGAGCACGCGCTCCGCGTGCTCAAGGGCTTCGCGGTGCAGGGCGACGAGCTGTATCACGTGCGCGTGGAGGAGGGCGCGGACCTGCGCGACACCGTCCGTGACGCGCTGGCCGTCCGTGGCCGGGCCTTCAGCACGGCCCAGCTCATCGAGGTGCTCCGCACGGGCCACAACGGCCGCCGCAGCGATTTCGACTACGGCACGCTCGACTTCCGCCGCTGGTCACGCGCCGAGCGTCTGCTGGCGCCGCCCCTCGTTGTCGAGGTACCGGGCAGCGACCTGCACGTGGCCGGCCTGGCGGAATACCTGGATGGCGCCCAGAAGATCGTCCTCGTCGTCGTCGGCCCCGCGTCGCCGGCGCCGCTGGCCCGGCTCATCGCGCCCCGGACGTTCGTCATGCAGACCACCGACCCGTCGGCGCTCCGGCGCCTGGCCGGCTACGACGGCCCGGGCATCGCCGCACTGATGCCGGAGGGCGCGGTATCCCTGGTCCACGACCCGTCCAGGGGCGAGTCCCTCGCCCGCCGCCTCGAGGTGGGCGAGCTGCCCCAGCCGTCGCAGCGGGCCGTGGCCGGCGGCAGCGTCCGCCAGCAGGCCGAGGAGCTGGCATGGCTGGGCGAACTCGCCCGCCTGGCCAGCGCCGCCCGCGAACTGGCGGACGAGCAGCCGGCGGATGCCGTCGTGACACCGGCCGACCAGCTCGCCGCCTGGCTCCTGCGCCAGACCGACCTCACGGCCGTGGAGTGAGGCAATGCACGTGAACGCGACGGCCCGGAACGGAGGAGGTGCGGCATGGAGCCGATGACCATCCTCACGGCCATTGCGATCCTGAGCGGCGTCGGCCTCACCTTCGGCGCGCTCATCGCCCTGACCCACCGCAGGATGTGGGTCTACGAGGACCCGCGCATCGACGGTGTGGCGGATCTGCTGCCGGGCGCGAACTGCGGCGCCTGCGGCTTCGCCGGCTGCCGCGCCTTCGCCGAGGCCACCGTCACCGGCGCCGCGACGCCGGCGCAGTGCACCGTCGGCGGCGCGGACATGGTGGAGGACGTCGCGTCGTTCCTCGGCGTGGATGCCGGCGACGCGACGAAGCGGGTCGCCCGCCTGCTCTGCGCCGGCGGCAGCGACGTCGCGCCCTACAAGGCCGACTACATCGGCATCTCGAGCTGCGCCGCGGCGGTGGCCGTGGGCGGTGGCGGGAAGGGCTGCGCCTGGGGCTGCGTCGGCCTCAGCGACTGCGCCGTGGCGTGCACGTTCGACGCCATCATCATGAACGAGGTCGGCCTGCCCGTCGTGGACATCGAGAAGTGCACGGCGTGCGGCGACTGCGTGGACGCATGCCCGCTCGACCTCTTCACGATCATGCCCCTCGACCACCACCTGGTGGTGCAGTGCCGCAACCTGCTGAGTGGCGATGCGGCGACGGACGTATGCGCCGTCGCATGCAACGCCTGCGGCCGCTGCGTGCAGGACGCCGCGCCCGGACTCATTGAGCTCCGGAGCGGCCTCGCGGTGATTGACTACGACAGGATCGTTCTCGAAAACGAGCAGGCGACTGCCCGTTGCCCGACGAACGCCATCACCTGGATAGATGGCGCTCAGTTCGAAATTCCCCAGCGGGGTGGAGTGTTGATCTGATGTTCAGGAAAAAGACGCAGTCCGAGCAGACGCCGCCGCCATTCCCGGGTGTCCTCGATGCGGCCGATGGCAGCACCGTCGTCGTGGAGGTGGAGACCGCGGCCAGCGATGCGGCCGGCGCATATCCCATCACGCCGTCCACCCAGATGGGCGAGGGCTGGGCCCTGGCCGTGGCGGCCGGCAAGCCGAACGCGTTCGGACGCAAGCTCATCTTCTTCGAGCCCGAGGGCGAGCACGCCGCCGCGGCCGTGACGGCGGGCATGAGCATGACCGGCATGCGCGCCACCAACTTCTCCAGCGGACAGGGCATCGTGTACATGCACGAGTCCCTCTATCCCGCGGTGGGGAAGCGGCTGACCTACGTTCTGAACGTCGCCGCCCGCGCCATCACGAAGCACTCGCTGAACGTGCATGCCGGCCACGACGACTACCACGCCGTGGACGACACCGGGTTCTTCCAGCTCTTCGCGAAGGACGTGCAGGAGGCTGCCGACCTGACGCTCATCGCCCACCGCATCGCCGAGCTGGCGCTGAATCCGGGCATCTGCGCGCAGGACGGCTTCCTGACCAGCCACATCATCGAGACGGTCCGCATTCCCGAGGAGGAGCTCATCCGGCAGTACCTCGGCGATCCGGCGGACATCATCGACTCGCCGACGCCGGCCCAGCGCCTGGTCTTCGGCGAGAAGCGCCGCCGCATCCCGGAGATGTTCGACTATGACTACCCGGCCATGCTGGGCGTCGTCCAGAACCAGGAGTCCTACGCGCAGGGCATCGCGTCCCAGCGGCCGTTCTACTTCGACCACGTCAGGGAGCTGACGGATCGCGCCATGGCGGAGTACGTCGCCCTCACGGGCCGGCAGTACGCCCGCGTGGCCGGCTACCTGATGGATGACGCGGAGTACGTGCTCGTGGGCCAGGGCTCCGTCGTACCGAACATGGAGGCCGTCGCGGACCACCTCCGCGCCGAGCGCGGGCTCAAGGTCGGCGTCGTCAACCTCACCATGTTCCGCCCGTTCCCGGCCGACCTCATCAGCGC
This sequence comes from Longimicrobiales bacterium, assembly GCA_035461265.1. Classification (GTDB taxonomy): domain Bacteria; phylum Gemmatimonadota; class Gemmatimonadetes; order Longimicrobiales; family RSA9; genus SH-MAG3. The sequence continues at coordinate 1,986 of DATHVO010000321.1, read as the reverse complement.
GCTGCTGCGCGGCCGCAAGGGCGTGACCGTCCTCGAGCGGACCGACCAGCCCCTCGCCGCCGACCCGCCCATGCTGCGCGAGATCCGCGGCGCCATGGTGTGCGGCATGGAGAACGGCCGCTCGCGCAACGGCGTGCCGCATGCCGGTCTGACGGCGCTGCGGCCCGACGAGATGCCCGAGTTCTACTCCGGCGGCTTCGGCTTCGGCAGCCGCGACCTGCAGCCCGGCGACATCATCGCCTCGGTGGAGAATATGCTCCCCGGCGGGAAGGGCCGCCGTCAGTTCTACCTGGGCATGGACTTCATCCGGAAGAACACGCGCCTGCCCAAGCTGCAGATCTGGCAGGAGCAGATCCAGGACGCGTACCCGGACATTGGCGAGCTGTCGCTCGAGCCGGCGAAGGCCGTGAACCTGCTGCCGGACGGCGCCATCGCGCTGCGGATCCACTCCGTGGGCGGCTGGGGCGCCATCACCATGGGCAAGAACGTGGCAGTCACTGCCTTCGAGCTGGCCGGCCTCAACGTCAAGGCGAATCCGAAGTACGGCTCCGAGAAGAAGGGTCAGCCAACGACGTTCTACGCGACGCTCTCCCGCGAGCCGAACCGGCTGAATGCCGAGCTGCGCTACGTGAACGTGGTGCTGTCGCCGGACGCCAACGTCTTCCGGCACTCGAGCCCAATCGCCGGCCTGGCTGACGGCGGCGCCTTCGTCCTGCAGAGCGACGCCTCCGCCGAGCACACGTGGGCGAGCATCCCGGGCTGGGCGCGGCAGCACATCCGCGACCGGAAGATCCGGGTCTACGCCCTGGACGGCTTCCGCATCGCCAACGAGGAGGCGTCGGACCCGGAGCTGCGCTACCGCATGCAGGGCGCGGCATTCATGGGTGCGTTCTTCCGCGTCTCGCCGCTGGGCGAGCAGGAGGGCCTGTCGGAGCAGCAGATCTTCGACGGCATCCGGGCGCAGCTCCAGAAGAAGTTCGGCAAGCTCGGCGACCGCGTGGTGGAGGACAACGTCCGCGTGATCCGCCGCGGCTTCGACGAGCTCATCGAGCTGGACACGAGCGTCGACGTCGTCGCCGACGACGAGGCCGGGCACGGCATCCCCCACATCCCGTCGGCCCTCGACATCGACGCCGGCGCCGGCGTGGGCAACCCCGGCCGCTTCTACGAGCAGATCTGCGCCCTCGGCGCCATGGGCCAGGACCCCATTGCCGACCCGTTCGCGGCCATCAGCGCCATGCCCGCCGTGTCCAGCACGGTCCGGGACATGACGAATATCCGCTTCGAGGTGCCGCACTTCGTTCCCGAAAAGTGCACGGGCTGCTCGCAGTGCTGGACGCAGTGCCCGGACTCGGCGATCCCCGGCCTGGTGAACTCCGTCGAGGATCTCCTGGACGCCGCCATGCGCTCGGCAGCCGGCAACGGCCACGCCGTGGACCGCCTCCGCTCCGTGGCGAAGCCGCTGGCGAAGGAGGCGCGCAAGGTCCTCGACGGCGTGCCATTCCGTAACTTCGGCGAGACGGTCAGCGCCGCCTACGGCAACCTGACGGACCGCCTCGGCTGGGACGTCGAGCGGCGAACCGCCCTCGACACGGAGTTCGCGGCCGTTCAGCCGATCCTCGCGCAGTTCCCGCTGGCGAAGACCGCCCCCTTCTACGACGTGCCCGAGGGCCGGGAGAAGGGCAGCGGCGGGCTGCTCTCCATCACCATCAACCCCGAGGCCTGCAAGGGCTGCAACATCTGCGTGGAGGTCTGCGCGGACCAGGCGCTGGTGACGGTGAAGCAGGACGAGGACATCGTCGAGCGGCTGCGGGACAACTGGAAGTTCTGGCAGGAGCTGCCGGACACCGACGACCGGTTCATCAACATCCGCAACCTCGATGAGGGCATCGGCGTCCTGCCGTCGCTCCTCCTCAAGAAGAAGAACTACATGTCCATGGTGGGCGGCGACGGCGCCTGCATGGGCTGCGGCGAGAAGACGGCCGT
>DATHVO010000320.1:0-12264 GCA_035461265.1 Longimicrobiales bacterium | reverse complement strand
TCGTCGATGTCGAAGGGGATGGCACCGCGGGTACGTACGAGACGGCGCAGCCACGGGCTCCGCGCCCGCACCTCGCCGAGGATCCACGCCAGGTCGGGGTGGCCGGCGGCGCGGGCGTCGCTGCGGAAGGCGTCGATGAGGCCGGGCCTGAGGAGCCGGGCGATGCGGCGTCCGCGGTAGCGCCTCCGGACGGCGAGGTAGGTGACGAAGCCGGCATTGACGCCGCCGAGGTAGACGCCCGTGATGACGCCGGCGGGGTCGTCGTCGCCGTCGTACACGGCGGCCAGCATGTGGAAGTTGTAGTTCGCGAACAGCCCGAGACGCCGCTCGGCGAGCTCAGACCGCAGCTCGGACAGGGCCTGGCGGTCCTGCGGCGCGAACATCTCCTCGATGAGTGCGAGGCCGGCGTCGGCGAGGGGCTCCCGCTCGTCCGTGATGGCCACGATGCGCGGCTCGGCAGACACGCGCTCAGCCCGTGGTGCGGGACTCGTCGGGGCGACCATTGGGCAGGTCGATCCGGAAGAGGCGGGCCGAGTTCTGCCAGAAGATCAGGTCGTTCTCGTCGGGCCGCAGGTTGAGGTTGTTGACGAACCGGATGTAGCTGCCCATGTCGGCGATGGGCCAGTCGGTCCCGTAAAGCAGCTTCGAGGGGTCGCCCGCGAAGGCAACGACCTCGTTCACCTGCTGGACCATGAACCGCTCGAAGCGCTCCTCGAAGTGGCCGAGAGTGAAGCCCGATATGTCGCCCACGACGTTCGGGTTCTTGTAGATCACCTCCATGGCGTCCGTGATCCACGGGTTGCCGAGGTGGCAGATGACGAAGGTCACCTCGCGGAAGTCCACGGCGACCTCGTCCACCTCGAGGGGGTGGGAGTACTTCACCTTCCCCTTCGGGTCGTATGTGTCACCCGTGTGGATCATGACGGGCACGTCGAATTCGGCGGCCAGCTCGTAGACCACGCGCATGCGGGCGTCGTGGACGTAGAACGGCTCGTAGCCCGGGTAGAGCTTGAGACCCTTGAGCCGGCCCTCCTGGAGCAGGCTGCGGAGGTCCGCCAGGTCCGCCGCCCGGTAGTTCAGGTAGCTGACGGACCCGACGACGCCGATGCGGCGGTCATCCCCGACGGCCTCCAGGATCTGGCGGGTGTCCGGGCGTTCTTCCGTGGCGACGTAGCTGGCGAGGACCAGGGCGTAGTCCACGCCGTGCCGGTCCATCTCCTCCCGCAGCGCGAGGTACCGGTCGCGCAGCGCGGCGGGCTCGCCCTCACCGTAGCGGTTGAGGTGAACGTGGCAGTCGATGATCATTGACCGTCCTTTCGCGGCAGATGGCGCCCAACCCGGGCAGACCGCGTGCCAGCCGGTCGCTGGCGGGCGGCTGGCACGCCCGATAGGTTGCCCCGTCCGCCTGAAGGACGGCGGCGGAACCCCTGGCAGGAACGAGCCGGCCCGTGGCCGGCGGAGGCAGGTCCGGCATGGCGAAGTTCAGGCTGGCGGGCGCGCGCGGCGAAGCGTGGCGCCTCATACGGGCGCACCGGCGCACCCTGGCCATCGGCATGGCGCTCATGCTGGTGAGCCGCGCAGCCGCCTTCGTCCTGCCGGCCGCAAGCAAGTTCTTCATCGACGAGGTGGTCACGGCGGGCCGCGCCGAGCTGCTGCTGCCCCTCGCCCTGGCCGCGCTGGCCGCCACCCTCGTCCAGGCCGGCAGCTCCTTCGCCCTCGCCCGCGTCGTGAGCATCGCTGCCCAGCGCGCCATCGCCGACATGCGGGTCCAGGTCCAGCGCCACATCCTCCGCCTGCCCACCGCCTACTTCGACTCGACGAAGTCCGGCGTCCTCATCTCCCGCATCATGACCGACCCGGAGGGGATCCGGAACCTGGTGGGCACCGGCATCATCCAGCTCGTCGGCGGCGTCTTCACCGCCGCGCTGGCCCTGGCCTTCCTGCTCTACATCAATGTGCCCATGACGCTGGGGACGCTGGTCCTCCTCGGCATCTTCGCCGCCATCATGGCGACCGCGTTCAAGCGGCTCCGACCCATCTTCCGGCAGCGGAACGAGATCAACGCGGAGGTCACCGGCCGTCTGGGCGAGACCCTCGGCGGTGTCCGCCTCGTCAAGGTCTACGTCGCGGAGGACCGCGAAGAGGACGTCTTCCGCGAGGGTGTGCTTCGCCTCTTCCGCAACATCGCCAGCACCATCACCGGGACGTCCCTCGTCTCCTCGCTCTCCATCGTCATCGTCAGCGGCGTCAGCCTCCTGATCATGGTGGTCGGCGGCCGGGCCGTCCTGGCCGGCGACATGACGCTGGGCGACCTCATCCTCTACACGATCCTCGTCGGCATGATGGTCGCCCCGCTGGTGAGCATCGCCAGCGTGGGTACGCAGATCACCGAGGCGTTCGCGGGACTGGACCGCCTGCGCGAGATCCGGGAGGTGGCGGCCGAGGATGATGACGACGACACGAGGCAGCAGCTCGACGATGTGCATGGCCACGTCCTGTTCGACGGGGTGAGCTTCGGCTACCGCGAGGGCGTCCCCGTGCTGGACGACGTGTCGTTCGAGGCGCCGGCGGGCACGACCACGGCGCTGGTGGGGCCCAGCGGTGCCGGCAAGAGTACGCTCATCGGCCTCATCATGGCGTTCCACTACCCGGACCGCGGCCGGATCCTGGTGGACGGGCGCGATCTGAGCGGGCTCCGGCTGCGGGACTACCGGAGCCACCTCGGCGTCGTCATGCAGGACAACTTCCTGTTCGATGGCACCATCCGGGAGAACATCGCGTTCGCCCGGCCCGATGCGACGGACGACGAAATCGAGTATGCCGCACGCATCGCCAACGCGGACGAATTCATCGACCGCTTCGACGACCGATACGACACCATCGTCGGCGAGCGGGGTGTGAAGCTGTCCGGCGGCCAGCGCCAGCGCGTGGCCATCGCCCGGGCCATCGTCGCGGACCCGCGCATCCTCATCCTGGACGAGGCGACATCCAGCCTGGACAGCGAGAGCGAGGCACTCATCCGCGATGGCCTCAGCCGGCTGCGCCAGGGTCGGACCACGTTCGTCATCGCCCACCGCCTGTCCACCATCCGCAGCGCCGACCAGATCCTCGTCCTCGCCGGGGGCCGCGTCGTCGAGCGGGGCCGGCATGCCGATCTGCTCCGGGCCGGCGGTCTCTACCGCTCGCTGTACGAGCGGCAGCAGGGCATCGAGGAGGACATCTTCGTCAACCCGGGCGAGGACCCCATCCCCGAGGCAGACGCCGCCTGGACCTGAACGGCGGTGGTCCGCACCACCGCCGCCGCCTCCCGTCCCCGATCCATTCCCGCCTCTCCTTCCCTGCAACCATTTTTCCGCGGCCGCCATCCAAGTGGTGTGCACCCCAATCGCGACTCGACAATCGAACAGGAACCAGGGACGACCGATGGGCCAATCGAAGCGTGCCATCCTCGGCGCCATCCTGCTGCTGCTCGCCGCACCACCGGCATTCGCCCAGACCCTCGCGCCGCGGGGGGGCGACTCCGCCGGGTCCGCGCCTGCACGTCCCGCCCGGCCCTCGCTCACCGCCGTGCGCGCACCCGCAGCCCCGGTCATTGACGGCCGCCTCGATGACGAGGTATGGCAGCAGGCGCCCGCTGCCGCCGACTTCCGGCAGCTCCGGCCGCGGCCCGGCGAGATGGCGTCGCAGCGCACGCAGGCGTGGGTCGCATACGATGACGAGGCGGTCTACGTGGCCATCCGGGCCCACGACACCGCGCCCGACTCCATTGCGTCCCAGCTCGCCCGGCGGGATGCCACCGGCATCTACTCGGACTGGGTGGACGTCATCATCGACAGCTTCCACGACCGGCGGACGGCCTACCGATTCACGGTGAACCCGCACGGCGTGAAGAAGGACGTCCTCCACTACAACGACACGCAGGAGGACCTGAGCTGGGATGCGGTGTGGGATGTCGCCACCAGCATCGACGACGGCGGCTGGACGGCGGAGTTCCGGATTCCCCTCTCGCAGATCCGGTACGCGCCGTCCGATGCGGAGCAGACGTGGGGCCTGCAGTTCGGCCGCCAGATCGCGCGGCTGGAGGAGGCCTCCTTCTGGTCACCGGTGGAGCCCGGAAGCGGCGGCTTCGTATCCCTCGCCGGCCACCTCACCGGGCTCGCGGGGCTCGGCTCTCCGAAGCGGCTGGAGGTGCTGCCGTACGTCGTTGGGCGCGTCACTCGCGCACCCGCGCCGGACGGCGCCGTGCCCAGCCCGTTCTGGCGGGCGACGGACCCCGATGTGAGCGTGGGCGCGGACCTCCGCTACGGCGTGTCGTCCAACCTGACCCTCACGGCGACGTTCAACCCCGACTTCGGGCAGGTGGAGGCAGACCCGTCCGTCGTGAACCTGAGCGCCTTCGAGACTTTCTTCCCCGAGCGGCGGCCGTTCTTCCTGGAGGGCGCGAACCTGTTCACAATGAACATCGGCGACGACGGCGCCGGCGAGAACCTCTTCTATTCCCGCCGCATCGGGCGCGCCCCGCAGCGCACGTCGTTCGGCGGGGCCGACCACGTGGACTCGCCGGAATCCGCGCGCATCCTGGGCGCCGGCAAGCTCACCGGCCGCCTGGGCGACTGGTCCCTGGGCGCATTCACGGCCATGACCCGGGCGGAGCATGCCGATGTCTTCCGGAACGGCGTCACGGAGCGGCTGCCCGTCGAGCCGCTGACCAGTTACGCGGTGGCCAGCCTGAGCCGGAACTTCCGCGACGGCGCCAGCACCATCGGCGTCATGGCCACGGGCACGAACCGGCGCATCGACGACGAGGCGTTCGATGTCCTGCGCAGCTCCGCCTACAGCGCCGGCCTCACGGCGCAGCACCGCTTCGGCCCCGGTGACGGGTACCGCATCAGCGGCTTCCTCGCAGCCAGCGCCATCTACGGCGACACCCTGGCCATCCAGCGCGCGCAGCGCGCGCCCCAGCGGTACTACCACCGCCCAGACGCAGATCACGTGGAGTACGACCCGGACCGCACGTCGCTGACCGGTCTCACCGGACGTGCATCCATCGGGCGGATCGCGGGCCGCTTCCAGGCGGGCACCGGGGTCAACTTCCGCACCCCGGGTTTCGAGGTGAACGATATCGGCTATCAGCAGAATGCCGACGAACGCTTCGTCTACGTTTGGATGAACTACCGCAACGACCGGCCTGGCCCCCTGCTCCGGAGCTGGATCGTCGGCTTCAATCCGAACTCGGGGTGGGACTTCGGCGGAACTCGCCTCTGGACCCAGACGAACCTGTGGGGCGACGCGAGCTTCGCGAATTTCTGGAGCGCGAACTTCTTCGTGAACAACCGGTGGTCGGCCTGGTCCACGCGGGCGACGCGCGGCGGGCCGGCCCTGTACCAGCCCGGCGGCAACAACTTCGACCTGGGCGTGAGCACGGACCGCCGGCGGCCCGTCCATTTCCGTTTCAACGTGAACGGCTACCGCGAGCAGGAGACCGGTGCCCTGCGCCGGAGCGCCGGCATCTCCATGACGGCGCGACCGTCACCGCAATTCGACCTGTCCCTGAACCCGACCGTCACGTGGAACGAGCAGGCCGCCCAGTACGTCGCATCGCCCACGACCGCGGGCAGCGGCGACCGCCACTACCTGTTCGCCGCCCTGGACCAGCGGACCGTCTCCCTGACCACGCGGCTGAACTACACGGCATCGCCGACACTGTCGTTCCAGCTGTACGCGCAGCCGTTCATCAGTGCCGGCGACTACCATGAGTTCCGCGTCGTGGATGAACCGCGGGCCCGCGAATTCGACCGTCGATTCCATACGTTCGGCTCCGCTGAGATCAGCAGGGACGAGTCGGACCGCCGGTACACGGCGCAGCTGGGCGGGGACGCCATGCAGTTCACGGATCCGGACTTCAGCGTGCGGTCGCTGCGCTCTAATGCCGTCGTGCGCTGGGAGTACTCGCCGGGATCGACGCTGTTCGTCGTGTGGAGCCACAACCGGAGCGGATTCGGCGACGACGCGGAGTTCGGCCTGGGCCGCAGCGTGGATGACCTCCGCGGGCTGCGCGGCACGAACGTCCTGCTGTTGAAGCTGAACTACTGGCTGAACCTGTAGGGCGGCGACCCCCGGCCCGGCAGCGGGTCGCCGTCAGCCGGGCCGTCAGCCGTGGCGGCCGCGCGGCCTCAGCCGTGGCGGCCGGTGCCGAACGCCTCCTCCACGACGGACAGCACCCAGGCCCAGAGGCGGGGCGACGCCTCCCGGATCGGATCCATCCGCGCCAGCAGCTGGTCCGGCGTGCTGGCGCGGAAGCGCCAGTCGCCGCTGTCGCGATGGCGACCCAGAATGAGCGGCTGCAGGCGGTCCAGCGCGTTCGCGAACCGGGACGCCGGCGTGGCCATCGCCTCGAATTCCTCCCACAGCGCAAGCATCCGCGACGACTGGTCGGCGGGCAGCATGCCGAACAGACGGACGGCGGCAGCCCGCTCCCGCGCCTGCTTGTCCACGTGGCCGTCCGTGTCGTAGCAGTCGGTATCGCCGGCGTCGATCTCGACGATGTCGTGGACGAGAAGCAGCTCCATGACGTGCACGGCATCCACATCCGGCGCAGCGTGCTCGTGCAGCAGCATGGCCATGACCGCGAGGTGCCACGAATGCTCCGCACTGTTTTCCCGCCGCGACTCGTCCGTGAGGCGCGTCGTGCGCAGAACGTTCTTCAGCTTGTCGATGGCGACGACGAACTCGAGCTGACGCCGGAAGCGCCCGGAGAGGTCCGACGGCGAAACGGGCGACCGAGGCGCGTCCGGGACGGCGTCACGTGGCGAGGTCCTGATCTGCGCGGCCCGGGTTGCGTCCGGGGCGGCGTCACGGGGGGCCATGGGCCTGTCCGCCATGGGCCTGTCCGCGATGGGCCTGTCCGCCATGGCGCGATCAGCCGGCCGCGGGTGCGCCAGACGCCAGCGCTTCGGCCAGCGCGTCGGCGATGGCCTCGGGCGACCGCCCCTGGATTCGCCCGCGGTCGAGCATGAATGCGAGCGCACCGTCGCGGAATACGGCGATGCAGGGCGAGGACGGCGGGTGGGGCTGGAAGTGCTCGCGGGCGCGGTCGGTCGCCTCGAGGTCGGCTCCGGCGAAGACCGTCGCCATCCGGTCCGGGCGCGCGCCGCGAGCCAGCGCCATGACCAGCCCCGGACGCATGCTGCCCGCGGAGCAGCCGCAAACGGAGTTCACCACGACCAGCGCGGTGCCTTCGGCCACGGCGAGGAATTCATCGACGGCGGCGGGCGTGCGGAGCTCGACGGCGCCGAGGTCGGCAATCTCGCGCCGCATGGGCGCGATCATCATTTCCGGATAGCGATGCATGGGCTCCCCTGTTCGGTTCGACCGTTGAATATCGAACCGCACCGGGATGCGTTCAACCCCTGCCGCGTTGATCCGTGCGATCCGCACCGACGTGCGGCGCGGCAGTGTCGGGAGTCAGCGGACGTGGACGGGCTGCTCGAGGATCGTGTAGTGCACGGGCTGCCGGTCGCGCAGGGCGTAGACGATGCGCATGGTGTACGTACCGGCGGGCACGTCCCGGAGTACGGCGTCGAAGGCGAATACCGCAGGCACCATGATGCACGCCTCGTCGCGCCGGATCACGGCGACCTCCAGCGTGGCCGTGCGCCCCTGCAGCGTGGCCGACGCGCCGATGTCGTGGCACGGCACGGCGGTGCCGATGGCGCCACGGGCGACGATGCGGCCGGATTCACCCCGGGCGGAGGGCTCCGGCACGGCGTCCGACCCCGGACGCACCAGGTGCAGGTCGAAGTCCACCGCCAGCGCCGCCACGACCTGCGCGTCCCGGACCACGGCGACGGGTCCCGCCGGCTCCGCGCAGCCCGCCGCCACGACGCCCGCGATGGCCAGCGGGGCGATGCGGCTCATGATTCGTCTCACCGGTCGGGCTCCTCCATGCAGTATCAGCGTCGCACAACCGGAGGACGCCGGGCACGCGCAGTTTCTGTCCTGCCAGCGCGGGTCAGCGTCGGTCGCGGGCCCCGCTGCCGGGCATGCCGCGGTAGCCGCGGCGTCCGGCGCGATGGCGACACCCGGCGCCGTGGCGGTAGTCCGGCGCCGTGGCGGCAGTCGGGCGCCGTGGCGGTAGTCGGGCGCCGCTCGTTCGCGCCCGCGACGTCGATCGCCATACTCGACCGCCCGTCCGCGCTTCGTGCTGGATTGACCGCGTATGGCGCGGTGAATCCAGCACGCGATCCCGCCCGCCCTACTGTTTGCCGGATATACTTCGCCTGGCGAGGTATATCCGGCACACGGCCTCAGAGAAACGGCGAGATGTGGAAATGACTGCTAGCACGGTCGCACCGCGAAGCCCCGCCCGGGATAAACGCCGCCGCCGGCAACGCGGCCACGCGAATCGAGGAGGAATCCCGGTCGGGTCTCACGGAAGCCCGGATTCGCGCTGGCGGGCCCTGCCTGGCCCGCGAAAGACCGCCGTGAACAGCCTCCCTGCACGTCACGCCTGGCGGGGGCCAGTCGCAGGCACGTCGTGCCCGAGCCAGTCCCGTATGGTGTCGGCCAGCTCCGCCATCACCGTCTCGGCCGTGCGTCCGCTGCGGCGCAGGACCGCGAAGCCGTGGTCAGCGCCATCGACTTCGTGGAGGGTCGCCACGGCGCCGAGCCCGTCGCAGACATCGCGGATCAGCGGCAGCTCCGCCAGCGCATCGCGTGTGCCCTGCAGGAAGAGCATGGGCGTGGCCAGTTGCCGGAGGTGGTCGGCCCGGGCGGTGGCGGGCTTGCGGGCGGGGTGAAGGGGGAAGCCGACGAAGATGAGGCGCTCCACGCGTGGCAGCGGCGACGCGGCGTGGGCCTGCGACGTCATGCGGCCGCCCATGGACTTGCCGCCGGCCGCCAGGCGGAGACCGGGGTGCTCCCGCGCCGCCCACGCCGCTACGGCCCGGGTCACGGCCTCGAGGCAGGGAGCGGAGTCGGGACGCCGGGATCCGGCGGCCATGTACGGATAGTCATAGCGCACGGTGGCGACATCGCGTCGCGCCAGAGCTTCCGCCAGACCTTCCATGAAGGGATGGCGCATTCCGGCGCCGGCGCCATGCGCGAGGAGGAAGAGCCAGCGGGCGGCGGGAGGAGCAGTGACTGCCAGGGGAACAGCCAGGGGGACAGGCGCCCGATTCGCGCAGTGGCGTTCCCAGCCATTGGAGCGCCCCGCGTCCAGGTGCATCATTCGCGTCGGCGTCGCACTGGCGTCCGGCGTACCTTGCTCCATTGAGCTCCCACCATGTGTTCAGGTGGCAGAAAGATAGGCACCTCGGCCGTATCGGGAATCGGGTGCCTGTCCCCTCGCTGTCCCAACCCCCTATACTTCCCCGATGCCCCAACCCCTCCTTCGCGCTGCCTGCGTCCTGCCGGTCCTGCTTGCGGCCGGCTGCGTGGACCGGTCCGACCCGCGCGGCCATGCCGGCGCGCCGGTCTACGGCGGCACGGCCGTGGTGGCCGGGTACGTGGACATCCGGACCATGAACCCGTTCGCCACCATCACGGACCTGAACAAGGCTCTCGAGCGGTATGCCCTCTACATGCCCCTCGTCATGCTCGACTCAGCACTCACGCCGGTACCGTGGCTGGCGGAGTCCTGGGACACGACGGCGGCAGGATCGGATTCGCTGGCGCTGACCTTCCGGCTCCGGCGCGACGTGCGTTGGCAGGACGGCCGGCGCACGACGGCGGACGACGTGGTCGTCACGTTCCGGCACGCCATGGACGCCCGTTCGGCGTACGTGGACGCCGCGGCCCTGGCGCTGTACCACCCGGAGCCGGAGGCGCTGGACTCGTTCACGGTCCGCTTCCGCCTCAGGCGCCACCCCGACTTCATCGAGGCGTTCTTCCTCCTGCCCCCGCTGCCCGCACACGTCCTCGGTGGTGTTGCGCCTGAGGACCTGGCCCGCCACCCCCTGGGCACGCAGCCCGTGGGGAACGGTGCGTTCCGTTTCGCCCGCCGGTCGGGCCAGGAGTGGGTGTTCGAGGCGAATCCCGACTTCCCGGCGGCGCTGGGGGGACGTCCTTACCTCGACCGCCTCGTCTACCGGACGACACCGGAGCAGACGTCCCTGATCACGGAAATCCTGACGGGCCGGGTCGATGTGGCCGTGTCCATACGACCGCCGCAGGTTCCGACGCTGGAGGTGTCCGACGACGTGCGCATCGTCACGTTCCCGGTACCGAACTGGATCTTCATCGCTCTGAACACGCGCCTCCCGTATTTCGACGGGCGGGACGAGCGTCGTGCCATCGCCATGGCCATCGACCGGGAGGCGCTGGTGGATGGCATCATGGGCGGCCTCAACGAGATCGGCCGGGCCTCGGTGACGCCGGTCCACTGGGCCTGGGACCCGGGTCGGTACGTCCCTCACGATCCGGATTCCGCCCGCATCCTCCTGGAGCGCGCGGGCTGGATCGACCGTGACGGCGATGGCATCCGCGAGGATGCGGCGGGCCGCCCGTTCCGGTTCCGCCTCAAGGTGTGGCAGGGCGCGGGTTCCTACCGTGAGCTGGCGGAGGCAGTGCAGGCGCAGCTCGCCCGTGTGGGCATCGCCGCCCAGCCGGAGGTCGTGGAGTTCAACACCTTCCTGGCCCAGATCCAGGGGAGGGAGACGGCGGCGGGCCGGGTCCGCGAGTTCGACGCGGCCATCGGCAACTGGACGGACAACATGCTCCGCAAGGACGACTCCCAGCTCCTGCACTCGCGGCACCGGGACAGTCCGCGGCAGTGGACCGGGTTCAACAGTCCGCGCATCGACGCCCTCCTCGACACCATCGCCATCGCGACGGACCGGGAGCGGGCGCGTCCTCTGTGGAGCGCCTACCAGCAGGCCCTCGTGGACGAGTCGCCCCTCGTCTTCCTGTTCTATGCCCGGGGGATCAACGGCGTGCGGCAGCGCCTGCAGGGTGTCGCGGACGAGGATCCCCGCGGCACGCTGGCGACGGTCCGGCACTGGTGGCTCCAGCCCGCCGCAACGCCGGACACCACCGCGACGCCGGACACCGCCGCGACGCCGGACACCACCGCGACGCCGGATACCACCGCGATTCAGCCCTGAGCGCCGCTGTCAGCCCGGGCGCGGGGCAGGCTGAAGGTGAACGTACTTCCGGTCCCGGAGCTGTCTGCGCGGATCCATCCGCCGTGTGCCTCGACGATGCCCTTCACGATGGCCAGGCCGAGGCCCGAGCCGCCCCCTTCCCCGCCGTGCCAGAACCGATCGAAGATCCGGTCGAGTGCTTCAGGTGGAATCCCCACGCCCGTGTCCTCCACGGCGAAGCAGACCTCCCGGTCCCCCGCCTCGGCGCGCACCGTGATGCGCCCGCCGGCGGCCGTGAACTTCACCGCATTGCCGATGAGGTTGGAGAAGACCTGGAGCACGCGATTGCGGTCCGCGGACACGGCGACATCGCCGGCGGGCAGGTCGAAGATCAGCTCGATGTTCTTGGCCTCGGCGATGGTGGCGAGCATGTCCCGCGCTTCCAGGACGAGCGAGCGCGCGCTGTCGGGCTGCGCATCGACGGCGAACCGGCCCGCCTCCATGCGGGACACGTCGAGCAGGTCCTGGATGAGGCGGTCCATGCGGGTGGCGGTGCGCCGGATGATCTCGAGCTGACGGCGCTGGGCGTCGGGCGACATCTCCATGTCCAGCAGCAGGGCCGAGCTCGTGTAGATGGTGCCCAGCGGGTTCTTCAGGTCGTGGGAGACCGTGGCCAGAACCTCGTCACGGAGGCGCGCGGCTGCCTCGGCGTGCTGCTTGAGCAGTTCCATGCGACGCGTATCCGCCTCCGCCTGCGCCCTCGCCTCCTGCTCCCGCCGCAGCTCTCGCTCGTGGGCCTCGGCGAGCTGGCGCTTGCTCTCCTGCAGTGCGGCATTCGTGCGGATGAGCTCCTCGAAGCTCGACAGCAGCAGCGCCAGGATCTGTGGCGGGTCGGACTCGATGGTGTAGGTCTCGCCGAGGAAGTGGACCGTCACGGGGCCGTCCGACGGCGCCTGCCGGCGGAGGCGGTGGTTGTCCACGACGTGCCGGATCCGGTCGGCGAGGATGGAGGGGTCGTATGGCTTCGTGATGTAGTTGTCTGCGCCGCACTCCACGCCTCGCACGATGTCCCGCGGATCCGTAAGGCTGGTGAGGAGGACGACGGGCGGCGGATCCTCGACTTCATGCTTGATGCGCCGGCAGAGCTCGTAGCCCGTCATGCCGGGCATCACCACATCGCTCA
>DATHVO010000319.1:0-30574 GCA_035461265.1 Longimicrobiales bacterium | reverse complement strand
GATGACCACGGGGGCCTCGCCACCGGCGCCGTCCGTGTGGCGCCGCAGCCACGGCTCCCGGAGGCTCGATGTGATGAGCTCGTTGGCCACCAGCCTCGAGTCCGTGTCGTTCCAGCGGCCGGACAGGTCCGTCACGGCCGTCGGGTCGATGCGGGTGACGCGCTGGCCGCACGCGACGGGCACGACCGCTGCAAGCACCAGGATGGCCGACCGCGCAATCCGGGACGACCGGTAACGTCCAGACATTGTGCCTCCATGGCTTGCCCTGCCGCGCCGGCGGCGGGCCGTCCTGCTCGGGTTAGCTTTCGGCGGCTTCTACACGCCCGGTTCGGCGAAAGTTCACCGCCGGCGCATGCAGTTGCGCCGCCGCCGGCGGACCCGCGATAATACGCGCCGTGTTCACACCTCCTCACGGCATCGTCCGGCAGGGTCTGTCCATGCGCTCCGAGATCACGACACCCGAGGTCCTCAGCGAGGAAAGCGCCATCGAGCTGTCGCTACGGCCCCAGCGGCTGGCGGAGTTCATCGGCCAGCCCAAGGTCAAGGACAGCCTCCGCATCGCCGTGGATGCCGCGCTCGGCCGCCGTGAGGAGCTGGACCACACCCTGTTCCATGGCCCGCCCGGCCTCGGCAAGACGACCCTCGCCATGCTCCTCGCCCGGGAGCTCGGCGTGAACGTCAAGACCACGTCGGGTCCGGTCCTGGAGAAGCCGGGCGACCTCGTCGGCATTCTCACCAACCTGCGTGAGCGCGACATCCTCTTCATCGATGAAATCCACCGGTTGCGTCCCATCATCGAGGAGTTCCTTTATCCCGCCATGGAGGACTACCGCATCGACATACGGCTCTCGGAGGGTCCCAAGGCCCAGACCGTCACGATGCCGGTGGAGCGCTTCACGCTCGTGGGCGCGACGACGCGCTTCGGCCTGCTCACGCCGCCAATGCGCGCGCGCTTCGGCATCGTGCAGCGCCTGAACTTCTATGCGGCGGATGACCTGGCGGAGATCATCACCCGCAGCGCCGACATCCTCAACGTCGAGTGCACCCGTGACGGCGCGGGCGAGATTGCCCGGCGATCGAGGGGCACACCGCGCGTGGCGAACCGGCTGCTCCGCCGGATCCGCGATTATGCGCAGGTCCGGGCGGACGGCGTCATCACCGCGGACGTGGCCGGCGACGCGCTGGCCCTCCTCGACGTGGACGAGTACGGCCTGGACGAGATGGACGCGCGCATCCTCAAGACGATCATCGAGCACTTCGATGGCGGCCCCGTCGGCCTGAGCACGCTCGCTGTCGCGGTGGGCGAGGATGCCGGTACGCTCGAGGAAGTGTACGAGCCCTTCCTCATCCAGAACGGCTTCCTCATGCGCTCCCCCCGCGGCCGCATCGCCACGAACAACGCCTACCGCCGGTTCGGTTACGCGATCCCTGCCGCTCGCAGCGTCGCAGGCGAGTCCCAGGTGAACCTGTTCGAGGCCTGATGCTGCACACGCGGTTCACCCGGGTCATCCCCGAAGGGGTCCGGCAGGTCCGCGACCTCGTGGCGGGCAAGATGGCCGGTGGCGCCAGAGCCTGAGCTGCCCGGCGGCAGCTCCCGGGACCCGGCTACGCCCGGCGACACGGCGCACCCGTCCGGCACCGCCGCCTTCGACTATGCCCTCCCGCCGGCGCTCATCGCCCATCACCCCGCAGCCGAGCGCGATGCCAGCCGCCTGCTGGTCGTGCGGCGGGACTCCGCGGAGTTCGATCATCTCCGCTTCCGGGACATCGTCCGCCTGATACCGCCGGGGGATGTGCTGGTGCTGAACGAGACGCGCGTTATTCCCGCCCGGCTGCTGGGCCGGCGCGAGGGTGGCGGTGCCGCGGAGATCGTGCTCCTGCACCCGGCTGCGGAAGCGGGTGCCGAGGGCGACGGCGGCATGGCGGGAGCGGGCGCCGACTGGCCGGACGCGTGGGCTGCCCTCGTGAAGCCCGGGGCCAGGCTCCGTCCCGGCAGGGTCGTGCGCATCGGACCCGACTTCGATGTGGAGGTTGTTGCGGCGCTGCCCGATGGCGCGCGCGTGGTGCGGCTGCGCACGCCGCTCCCCATCAGGGAGGCCGTGGAGCGCTACGGCCGCATTCCGCTGCCGCCCTACATCGACCGGGAGCCGGAGGTCGCTGACAGGGAGCGATACCAGACCGTCTACGCCCGGACGGAGGGGTCGGTTGCCGCACCCACGGCCGGTCTCCACTTTACGCCCGCCGTTCTGGCCGCGCTCCGGGAGCGCGGCGTCGAGATCGTGACCGTGCTGCTCCACGTCGGCGCGGGCACCTTCCGGCCGGTGGAGACGGCGGACCCGGCGGACCACATCATGCACCCCGAATGGTATGAAGTGGGATCGCGGCAGGCTGAACGCATGAATGCGGTCCGCGCCGCCGGCGGACGCGTCTGGGCCGTCGGCACCACGGTGGCCCGGACGCTGGAGACCGTCGTGGACCGCGATGGCACGACTCCGACGATCCGGCCCGGATCGGGCTGGACCCGCCTGTTCATCCGCCCGGGCTTCCGGTTCCTGGCCGTGGACCGGCTCGTCACGAACTTCCACCTGCCCAGGTCCACGCTCCTCATGCTCGTCAGCGCCTTCGCCGGACACGACCGTGCCATGCGCGCCTACCGGGAGGCCATCGCCGAGCGGTACCGCT
Source organism: Longimicrobiales bacterium (assembly GCA_035461265.1). Lineage (GTDB taxonomy): Bacteria > Gemmatimonadota > Gemmatimonadetes > Longimicrobiales > RSA9 > SH-MAG3. Next base: position 27,892 of record DATHVO010000319.1, on the reverse strand, counting down.
TCTACTCGTACGGCGACGCCATGGTGGTCATCTGATGTTCGAGTTTCGCATCGACGCGGAGGACGGCGCGGCACGGGCCGGCGTGTACGATCTGCCGCACGGCGCCGTCCGGACGCCCGCGTTCATGCCCGTGGGCACGCAGGCCACGGTCAAGACGGTCTCCCACGACGAGCTCCGTGATCTCGGCGCCGAGATCATGCTGTCCAACACGTACCACCTCTACCTCCGCCCCGGCCACGAGGTGGTCCGCGAGATCGGCGGCCTGCACGCGTTCATGGCCTGGGACAGGCCGATCCTCACCGACTCCGGCGGCTTCCAGGTTTTCAGCCTGAGCGGCAGCAACCGGGTCCGCGAGGAGGGCGTCCTGTTCCAGAGCCATGTGGACGGCTCCCGGCATCTGTTCACGCCGGAGCGCGTCATGGAGGTGCAGCACGCCCTCGGCGCGGATATCATCATGGCGTTCGACGAGTGCCCGCCCGGGCAGGCCGGCCGGGAGGTGGCGGTGGCGGCGCACGAGCGGACGCTTCGCTGGCTGGACCGCTGCCGGGACCGGTTCCGGGACCTCGTCGCTGAGAACGGCACGGCTGACCGGCAGACGCTGCTGCCCATCCTGCAGGGTTCCGTCCACGCGGACCTGCGGGTTGACGCCGCACGGCGTACCTTGGAGGCAGGCGACTGGACGGGCGTCGCCATCGGCGGGCTCTCGGTGGGGGAGCCGAAGCCGCACATGTACGCGATGCTGGAAGCGCTGGAACCGGAGCTGCCGCGGCGGCTGCCGCGCTACCTGATGGGAGTGGGGTACCCGGACGACCTGGTCGAGGCGATCCGTCGGGGCATCGACCTGTTCGACTGCGTGGCACCCACCCGGAACGGGCGGAACGGCACGGCGTGGGTGGAGGACGAGGGGCAGGTCAACGCGAAGGCGTCCCGGTTCCGCGTCGATGACCGGCCGCTGGATCCGGCGTGCGACTGTTTCACGTGCCGGACGTACAGCCGGGCTTACATCCGGCACCTCGTCGCTGCGAACGAGCAGCTCGGCATGCGGCTGCTCTCGCTGCACAACCTTCGTTTCCTGGTACGCCTCGCGGGGCGGGCGCGGGAGGCGATCATGGAGGGCCGCCTGGAGTCATGGGCGGATGACTGGCTGCGACGGTTCCGGAGCCGGGCTGGTCGCAGTGACGCGGCGGCGCGGCCGTGAGCGGGACGGCCGGGGTCTGAAAACAAGGAGAGATCGTGCACACATTCAATACGCTCGCAATCGCACTGCAGGCAGGGGGGAACCGGGGCGGGATGATCCTCATCATCTACATCGTCTCGTTCGGTCTCATCGCGTGGTTCCTCCTCATCCGGCCGCAGCGGCGCATGCAGCAGCAGCACCAGCAGATGCTGTCGGCGCTCAAGCGCGGCGACGAGGTGATGACCGACGGCGGCATCATCGGGACGGTTGTCCACCTGACGGACGACCGCGTGACGGTGAAGTCCGGTGAGAACACGCGCATCGTTGTCGCCCGGGGCAAGATCGCTCGCATCCTCGGCGGCACGGCGTCGCAGGGCTGACGTGTCCGTTCGACGGCTCCGCTACATGGGCGACCCCGTGCTGCGGGAGAGGGCAGCGCCAGTCCAGGAGTTGACGGATGAGATCCGGCAGCTCATCGAGGACATGTTCGACACGATGTACGCGGAGGAGGGTGTCGGTCTGGCCGCTCCCCAGGTCGGCGTTTCGCTCCGCGTCATCGTGGTGGACCCCCGCGAGCCGGACATCGTCCCTTTCGCGCTGCTCAATCCCGAAGTCGTTGACGCCAGCGGGGACGTGGAGCGGGCCGAGGAGGGCTGCCTGAGCATACCCGGCCTGCGTGAGGTCGTGGAGCGTCCGGCCGCCGTGACGGTGGAGGGCGTCAACCGGGACGGCGAACGCGTCGTCATCGAGGCTGATGGCCTCCTGGCGAGAATCCTCCAGCACGAAGTGGATCACGTGGACGGTATACTCTTCGTCGACCGGGTGAGCGGGCTCAAGCGCAAGCTTCTCATGAGCAAGTGGCAGAAGGTCAGGCCGTAGGCATGCGCATCCTGTTCTGGGGCACGCCCGACTTCGCGCTGCCTTCCCTCCGGGCGCTGCTGGGGGAGGGGCACGACGTTGTCGCCGTGGTCACCCAGCCGGACCGTCCGGCCGGGCGGGGGCGGGCGCCGCGGCCGTCGCCGGTCAAGATCCACGCCGTGGACGAGATGCTCCGCATCCTGCAGCCGGAGCGCGCCCGGGGCGACGAGTTCATGACCGAAATACGGTCCCTCAAGCCGGACCTCTCCGTGGTGGTGGCGTACGGCCAGATTCTGCGCAGGGAGGTCCTCGACGTTCCGTCCCGCGGGTCCATCAACGTGCATGCGTCGCTCCTGCCGGAACTGAGAGGCGCTGCTCCCATCAACTGGGCCATCAAGCTCGGCCACGAGCGCACCGGCATCACCATCATGCGCATGGTCGAGGAGATGGATGCCGGTCCGGTCCTGCACCAGGTGGCCGAGCCCATCGGCCCGGACGAGACGGCGTCGGACCTCTGGTCCCGTTTGAGCGAGATCGGCGCCGCGGCCCTGATCGAGGCGCTGGCGCTCCTCGAGGTGGACGTGCTCGACGAGATCCCGCAGGATGCCGCCCGCGCCACCTTCGCCCCGCGGCTGACCCGTGACAGCGTCCGGGTGGACTGGCGGGAGAACGCTGTGGCGGTGGCACGTCACATCCGCGCAATGGATGCCATTCCCGGCGCCTGGACGCGGTACGGCCGGGACGAGCTGAAGCTCTTCCGGCCGCAGGCCGAGCCCGACGAGGCCCACGCTGCGGCGCCGGGTACCGTCCTCCACGTTGACGGCGGCGACCCGGCGGAGGGCATGCGCGTGGCATGCGGCACCGGGACCGTCCGGGTCCGTGAGGTCAAACCCGCGGGCAAGCGTCGCATGACCACGGCCGAGTGGGTCCGCGGGCGGGGCATTGCGCCCGGCGTGCTGCTGCACTGAGCATGCTGCCGCCACGCCTGCACCTGATCACGGACGACGAGCTCCTCGCACAGCCCGGCTTCCCGGAAATGGCCCATGCCCTCCTCGCGGCCTGTGGGCCCCGCGTGGCTCTCCATCTGCGCGGTCATGCGACTCCGGCCGCCCTGCGCCATGACCTGGGTGCAGACCTCGCCGCCGCCGCACTCCGGACGGGTGCATGGCTGCTCGTCAACGATCGCGTGGACATTGCCATGGCGGTACGGGCCAATGGTGTTCAGCTCGGCGCCGCCTCGCTCCCCGTGCCGGAGGCACGGGCGCTCCTCGGCGCCGGCGCGCGCATCGGCTATTCCGCCCACAGCGTTGCCGAAACGCTTCAGGCGGAGGCGGACGGAGCCGATTTCGTTCTCGTGGGTACGATCTGGGCGTCCGCATCTCACCCGGGCAGGGATCCTGCGGGCGCCGACCTGCTGGCGGGATGCGCCGGCCGCGCGGGCGTTCCGGTTTTCGCGATCGGCGGTGTGACGGAGGACCGCGTCGCGGCAGTGGCGGATGCGGGCGGATACGGAGTGGCGGTCCTGGGCGGTGTCTGGCACGCCGGCGACCCGCTGGCCGCCGTGGACGGCTTCATCGCGGCGATTCGGGCGGCATGGCCGTCGGCGGAAGAGGAGGCGTGACAATGATGCGTGTGGTGGTGAATGGCGAGGCGCGGCAGTTGGCGCCAGGTACGACCGTGAGTGCGCTGCTGGCCGAGCTGGGCCTGCACCCGCGGCTCGTGGTGGTGGAGCACAACCGTGAGATCCTGGACCGGGCCATGTTCGAGGCGACGCAGGTCCATGACGGTGACAATCTCGAACTGGTCCACTTCGTGGGGGGCGGATGAGCAGCAGTCAGGCCATGGACACGCCGCTGGTCATCGCGGGCCGTGCGTTCGAATCCCGGCTCATCGTGGGTACGGGGAAGTACCGGTCGAACGAGGAGATGGTCCGGGCCATCGAGGCGTCCGGCGCCGAGATGGTCACCGTCGCGGTGCGGCGCGTGGATCTCGACAGGACGCGGGAGGAGGGCATGCTCTACCACCTCGACCCGCAGCGTTACTTCCTGCTGCCGAACACGGCAGGCTGTTATACGGCGGAAGAGGCGATCCGCTACGCCCGCCTGGGCCGCGCGGCCGGCATGAGCTACTGGGTGAAGCTGGAGGTCATCGGGGACCAGCGTACACTGCTCCCTGACGTGGTCGCCACGGTCGAGGCGGCGAAGGTCCTCGTGGCCGAGGGGTTCAGCGTTCTGGCCTACACCAACGAGGACCTCATCACTGCGCTGCGCCTCGAGGACGCCGGCTGCGCGGCCGTCATGCCCCTGGCGAGTCCCATCGGCAGCGGCCTCGGCCTGGTCAACCCGTATTTCGTCCGGGAGATCAAGTCACGCCTGACATGCCCGGTCATCGTGGACGCCGGCGTCGGTACCGCGTCCGATGCCTGCCTCACCATGGAGCAGGGAGTCGACGGCATCCTGATGAACACGGCGCTGGCCGAGGCGCAGGACCCGGTCCGCATGTCCATGGCCATGCGCCTGGGCGTGCAGGCGGGCCGGCTCGCATTCCTGGCGGGACGCATGCCGCGCCGGGAAGTCGCCGTGCCCTCGTCGCCGACGGCGGGAATGCTCGACTGACAGGTGCCCGCCCCGACGCCTTCGCGGACCGCGGCGCTGGCCGCCCTGCGTTCGGTCCGCCGCGGCGTTCTCGCCGGGCCGGCCCTCGATCACGCTGCCGGACGGCTTGACCCGCGGGACCGCGCCTGGACGCAGGAGCTGCTGTTCGGCACGCTCCGCATGCGGGGCCGGCTCGACCACCGGCTGGCAGCGTGCTCCAGCCGTCCACTCGACAGGATCGATCCCGACATCCTCGATGTCCTGCGCCTGGGTGGCTACCAGCTCACGGAGATGGGCGGCGTCCCTCCGTATGCCGCCGTCTCGCAGTCCGTCGAGCTGGCCCGCAGTGCCGGCGGTGGCCGCGCCGCCGGCTTCGTCAACGGCGTTCTCCAGTCCTTGCGCCGGGCCGGCGATGCCTCGACCTTCCCCGCATTCGACGACGATCCCGCCGGGCACCTCTCCACCTGGGGTTCCCACCCGCGCTGGCTGGTGGAGCGGTGGCTCGCTCGCCTGGGACCGGAGGACGCCGGGCGGCTGGTCGAGGTGAACAACCGGACGCCGCCGCTGTATCTCCGGGTGCTCGGCGATGTGGATGCGGGCCGGGCAGCGCTCGATGCCGCCGGCGTAACGCTGGAGGAGGTCCCCGGGGCGCCGCGGTCGTTCCGGCTGGTGGCCGGCGGACTTGCCGAGGCCCTCGATGTGGCGCCGGTCATCGTGCAGGACCCGGCTGCCGGGTGGGTCGCCGACTTCGTCCACCCGCCTCCGGGCGCGCGGATCGTGGACATCGCGGCGGCACCGGGCGGCAAGGCCATGGCCCTGGCGTTCGGGGAGTCGGCCCGCCGCCCGGGTGTGGTGGTGGCGGCCGACCTCTCGGAGGTGCGGCTGTCCCGGCTGAAGGCGAACATCGCCCGCCTCGGACGTGCGTCCCCGGCCGGACTGGGTGGTGTCCCTGTCGCCGCCCTCGTGGCCGACGGCGTGGCCCCGCCGTTCCGCGCCGCGGACGTCGTGCTGCTGGACGCGCCCTGCACGGGCACGGGTACGCTGCGCCGCCATCCGGACGGCCGCTGGCGGCTCGGCCCCGGCGATGTCAGGACGCTGGCGCTGCTGCAGGAGAGGCTTCTGCAGGCAGCGTCCACACTGGTTCGAGGCGGAGGTTTGCTGGTCTACGCGACATGCTCCCTGGAACGGGAGGAGAACGAGGACCGGGTGGCATCATTCCTGGAGAAGCACCCCGATTTCGAACTGGACCCGCCGGCGGGCGTGCCGGCGTCCATGCTGGACCACGGCATGCTCCGGCTCGTCCCCCACGTGCACGGCTGGGACGGCGCCTTCGCCGCCCGGCTCCGGCGCACGGGCTGACCCGCAATGCTCGGCGATTCAGTTCGGCGGCGGCAGCCGCACCGGCGCGGGGACGCGCCCACCCCGCGGCGCGCGACGAAGACGGACCGGCCATGGTGGCGGCCCGTCATCATCGCCGTGGCCATAGCCCTCGTCGTGCCCTTCGCGGTGGGCTACCTCCTGGCCGTGTTCGTGGTCTTCCCGCCCGCCGAGCATGCGACGAGCGGGATCGCCGTGCCCGACCTGGTGGGCCACTCCGCGGAAGAGGCGCAGCGCGAGCTCGCGGCTGCGGGGCTCGGCCCGGTGGAGGTCACGGAGATGCCGCACCCCACTGCCGCCGCCGGTCTCATCGTCGCCCAGAGCCCGCTCCCGGGTCAGCAGCTGCGGGCCGGCGCCAGCGTGGTCGTCGCCCTGAGCGCGGGGGAGGCCCGGGCCGTCATCCCGGACGTGATCGGCTTCGGTGCAGACCGGGCCGAGTCGCTGCTGCGGAGGGCCGGCTTCGAGGTCGAGCGCCTCATGCAGGAGAGCCCTGCCGCACCGGGCAGGGTCATCCGGACGGACCCGGAGCCGGCACAGGTGCGGCCGCTCTCCACGATGGTCACGCTCGTCGTGAGCTCGGGGCTGCCACCGTCCGAGCCCGACACCGTCGTCGACGAGCCGCCGGACAGGTGAGTCTGCGCTGGCCCGGGACCGGACATGCGTTATCTTCCGGTGCGACAGCGTGCTGCACCCGAAATCCGCCACCAGCATGTCCACGCGCATGACCGGCAGGAGACCGTATGGCACGGCCGCCGTAGCGGTGCTGGCAGGCGTCCTCGCGACGCTCATCTGGCTGAACCGCGACCGGTTCACGCCCCTCGACGTGGGCAGCCGCGCGCCGGATTACGCCGCACTCACGCTGCAGGGCGACACCGTCGCCCTGGCCGGCTTCCGCGGCGACGTCGTTCTGCTCAACGTCTGGGCCACATGGTGCCTGCCCTGCGTCCGGGAGATGCCGGCGCTCCAGCGGCTGCACGAGCGGCACGGCGGCGATGGCCTGAGCATTGTCGCCGTCAGCGTGGATGCGCCGGCCGGCCTCGTTGGGGCCTTTGGCCAGGCGGGCGGCGATGTGGCGGAGTTCCGCGACCGCTTCAGCCTCTCGTTTCCGATCCTGCTCGACCCGTCCGGCGGGATCCAGTCGGTGTATCAGGTGAATGGCCTGCCCACGACGTTCCTGATCGATCGTGAAGGCCGGATCCGGCGGAAGGTACTCGGCGCAGTGGAGTGGGATGAGCCGCCCCACGCCGACCAGGTCCGCCAGCTCCTGGAGGAGTGAGTGCTGCAACGCATCATTGAATGGACGACGACGGACTGGGCGCTGAAGCTCACGGCCCTGGCCCTGGCGTTCCTGCTCTGGACTACCGTCCGCGCGGACACGCCGGGGCAGTGGGAGACGGACATCCCCGTGCGGATCGTGAACAACGATGCGGACTGGGTCATGGCGGAGCCGCCATCGCCGGCGCAGGTCCGCATCACCGTGCGCGGCCCGTACCGCGAGCTCCTTCGCGTCGCGTCCGAACGGCCCGAGCTCGTCGTACCCGTGGACCAGGTGAGCGACTCGCTGGAGGAGCGACCGCTCTACGACCACTGGGTCCGCATGCCGGGCGGCACGCCGGGCACCCGGATCTCCGGCGTCCAGCCGAACATGGTGCGCCTGACCTGGGACCGCGTCGCCACCCGCCTCATTCCCGTCGCAGTCCAGCTCGTAGGCGAGCCCGCGGATGGCTTCCGCCTCGGCGGTCCGCCGGAGATCGAGCCGTCCGTCGTCCGGGCGAGCGGCGCGGGCCGGCGCCTCGCGCGGATCGACTCCCTGGTCCTGCCGCCCATTGACCTGCGGGACAGGCGCGCCCTCGACACGCTGCAGCTCGTCATCGACACGACCGGTACCGGGATCATCATCTCGCCGAGGACGGTACGGGTTGTCGTCCCCATCCTCCCCATCCTCTCCGAGCCCGGCGCCATGCCCCCCATCACCGGCGGGTCCCCGCGGCCGGACGGCTGAGGCGATGGCCGCGCCGGTCATCCTCGGCATCGAGACGTCGTGCGATGAGACGTCCGCCGCCGTGCTCCGTGGTCCCCGCGAACTGCTCGGTCACGTGATCCTCTCCCAGGACGTTCACGCGATCTATGGCGGAGTCGTCCCCGAGATCGCGTCCCGGGAGCACGTCCGGACCATCGACGATGTCGTGGCCGGCGCGATGCGTGATGCCGGTATCGGGCCGGGCGACGTAGATGCAGTCGCCGCCACGGCGGGCCCCGGCCTCATCGGAGCTCTGCTCGTCGGCGTCACCTACGGGAAGGGCATGGCCTTCGCCCTGGACCGGCCCTTCATCGCCGTTCACCACATGGAGGCGCACCTCTTCGCCACGGAGCTGGAGAATGAGGACGCCCACCCGCCGTTCGTGGCGCTCCTCGTTTCCGGCGGGCATACGATGCTGGTCTGGGTGCCGGCCTGGGGTCGCTACGAGCTGCTGGGCGAGACCCGCGACGACGCGGCGGGCGAGGCATTCGACAAGGTGGCCAAGATCCTGGGCCTGGGCTATCCGGGTGGTCCGGCCATCGAGCGGGCGGCAGCGGCTGGCGATGCGGCAGCGTATCGCTTCCCGCGACCGATGCTCGCATCGAGCCAGTCCGCCGCCGACGATGATTACTACGCGTTCTCCTTCAGCGGCCTGAAGACGTCCGTCCTCACGCGGGTCAGGGAGCTCGAGGCCGCTGGCGAGCTGGACCGCCGGCGGGCCGACGTTGCCGCCTCGTTCCAGGCCGCCGTCGTGGACGTCCTCGCCGCGAAGACGCTGCGGGCCGTGCGGGCGACGGGGTGCCGTCGCGTCGTCCTCGGCGGCGGGGTCGCTGCCAGCCAGGCGTTGCGGGCCGGCATCACGGCCGGACTGCCCCAGGGCGGCGAGCTGCACGCACCGTCGGCCCGCCTCGCCACCGACAACGCCGCCATGGTGGCCCGGGCCGGGTTCTTCCACTTCGAAGCCGGGCGGCTGAGTCCGCTCGACGCCACCGCCCGCGCCGACATGCCGTTCCCCGGGCTCGCCCGCCGCCGTGCGATGGTGTCGTGATGCTGACGATCCTGCACATCTCCGACCTGCACTTCGGCCCGCCCTTCGTCGGGCACGTGGGCGAGGCGGTCGTCCGGGCCGCCCACGAGCTGAAGGCGGATGTCATTGTCGCCAGCGGCGACTTCACCCAGCGGGCCAGGCGCGAACAGTACGCCGCCGCCAGGGCGTTCCTCGACAGGCTTCCCGACGCACCCGTGGTGGTCGTGCCCGGCAACCACGATGTGCCGCTGTACCGCGTGTTCGAGCGCGTATTCGCGCCCTACGCTCTGTACCGGGAGTACATCTCGAACGAGCTCGACACTGTCCACCACCTCGAACATGCCGTCATCGTCGCGCTGAACTCCACGAGCCCGCTCCGCGCCATCACGAACGGGCGCATCGACTCCTGGCAACTCGACTACTGCGCCCGCGCGTTCGATGGCGTGGCGCCGGGCATCACCCGGATCGTCGTCGCCCACCACCACTTCGCGCCCGCACCGGACTACGAGGGCGGGGAGGTCATGCCCCGTGCGAAGCGGGCCATGGACTGCTTCACGAACCTGGGCGTGGACCTCGTGCTGGGCGGACACCTCCACCGGGCGTATATCGGCAACTCGCTGGACGTATATCCCGGGCGGGACCGCGAGCACGGCGTCATCATCGTGCAGTCGGGCACGACCACGAGCCGCCGCGGCCGGGCCCGGGAGTGGGAGAAGAACAGCCTCAACCTGATCCGCGTCGGTGAGGACCGCGTCCGGATCACGCACTACATGTACTTCGACGAGCTCCTCGGCTTCGCGCCGGTCAGCCGCCACCTCTTCCCGAGGCCTGGCCGCCGCTTCATCGCGGACTCCGCCGCGGATACGGAGGAGGGCATCGCCCTGTCCCGCCCCATCGGCGTGCCGTCGCCGGGCGCGCTGGTGCCGGGCCTGCGGGCGTTCGAGCCGCCGCCACAGTGATGTCCGGAGCGGCACACCGTCGGGCACGGCTTTCCGCCCGCCAGCGGTTGCGCTTCCGCCTGCCACGGGCGCGCGGGACCTGCCGGGCCATGGCCGTGACTGTCATGGCCGCCGCAGCGTTCACCGGCCAGCTCGCCGCCCAGCGACTGCCGTCGGATTCCGTTGAGGTCCTCTCCGTTCGCTTCGACGGCGCGGCCCGCGTGCCGACGGTGCTGCTGCGCACGGCCATCGCCACGACGCCCACACGGTGCATCTCGGCCGCCCTGCAGCCCCTCTGCTGGGCGGGCCTGTCCAGGGACCGCCATTACCTCGACACCCGCGCCCTCGCCGCGGACGTCTTCCGGCTCCGTGTCTTCTACTACCAGCACGGCTTCAGGGAGGCCCGCATCGATCTGGACACGGTACGGGCGCCCGCCGGGATGCACGTGACGTTCAGAATCGACGAGGGCCGGCCCGTCCTTGTCGGCGCCGTGGACGTGGCTGGCGCGGAGGAGTACCCCGGGATCGGCCACGACCTGTCCGTCAGGCCCGGCCTCCCGTTCAGCATGGTGGAGTTCGAGGCCACCCGCGATTCGCTCACGCGTCGTCTGGCGAATCGCGGCCACGCCGCCGCAGACGTCCTGGCGAATTACGAGATTCCGGGCACCGACCCCTACCGGGCCGATGTCGACTACCAGCTCATTCCCGGGCGACGGCTGCGCTTCGGCGCCATCGACATCGACGGCCTCGAGCGGGTCTCGCCCGCCGTCGTCCGCCGCGTGCTCGTGTTCCGGGAGGGCGATGTCTACAGCGACCAGGCCCTGTTCCGAAGCCAGCGCAACCTCTTCGGCCTGGAAGTGTTCAGGCACGCGGAGATCGTCGTGGCCGACCCCGGCGAGGACTCCATCCTTCCCGTCCGCGTCCGGGTCAACGAGGGTGACCTCCACCGCATGCGGGTGGGAATCGGTGCGAGTACGATGGACTACATCAACGCCGAGGGTCGCTGGACGAGCCGCAACTTCCTCGGTGGCGCCCGCCGCCTCGAGTTGCGCGGCCGCATCACGAACCTCGTGGCCGACCCGCTCAGCACCGTTCAGCCGCCTTTCTCCGGCTGCAGCGGCATCTACTGCGACATCGCCGGCTCCATCAGCGCCGACTTCTCGCAGCCCTGGTTTCTCGGTTCCCGCAATACGCTGGGCGTCGGTGGCTTTGCCGAGCGGTTCTCCCTCACCGGTGTGTACGTCCGCACATCCCGCGGCGGGTATCTGTCCCTGCGAAGGAGCGTTATGCGGGGCGGTACGCTGACGGGCGCGTACCGTCCCGAGTTGACCAAGCTCGAGTCGGATGGCGATCTCATCTTCTGCGTCAACTTCGTGGCATGCGAGGAGCGCGACATCGACGTGCTGCGGGAGCCGCACTGGCTGTCGCCACTGACCCTGTCCTTCGCACTGGACCGGTCCAACAGCCTGTTCGCCCCCACGGCCGGCTTCATCGTCCGCGCGGACGCGGAGTATGCCGCCGCCGCCACCGGCTCGGACCTCGCCTATGCCCGGTTGCTGGGTGAGGTGACGGCCTACCACGAGACCTTCGGCGGCGTCGTCCTCGCAATGCGCCTGCGTCCCGGCTGGGCCCGCTCCCTCGGTGAGCCGGGGGCCGGCATCGGGCTGCATCCGCAGAAGCGCTTCTTCGCCGGCGGCCCGAGCAGCGTCCGTGGCTTCGCCCAATATCGACTCGGCCCGAAGCTTCTCACCGTGGACGCCGCCGGCGCGCTGGCGCAGCCCGTCGAGGATGGAGGCGCAGGATGCACGGCCCAGCAGATCAACGCGGGCACGTGTGATGCCGGCGACCTGGCCCGCGTGCGGCCCGGCGCCCTCAACGTCCAGCCCGTGGGCGGTGCGGTAGCCCTGGAGGGCAACCTCGAATTGCGCTACCCCATCTGGTCGGATCGGCTGCGTGGCGCCACATTCATCGACTTCGGACAGGTGTGGAGGGCTCACGGCGACGTGCGTCTCGGTGCGCTCGAGTTCACCCCCGGCGTCGGCATCCGCTATTTCAGCCCGGTGGGCCCCATCCGCATCGATGTCGGGTACAACCCCGGCGGCGCTGAACGGCTGGCCGTCATCACGACGGAAGTTTGCGACCGTCGCCAGGACCCGTGCGGCGACATCCTGCCCGGCGAGAACTACCTGCCGGAGCACCTCGACAACCGGCGGCGGCTGCGGCAGCTCCCGGCGGTCACGTGGCGCCCGCATGAATCGTTTACGGACCGGCTCCAGTTCCACTTCTCCATCGGACAGGCATTCTGACGTGTCGCGCTCTCTCCGGCTGGCAGGATACATAGGGATCGGCGTTGCTGCCGGGCTCCTCGTCGCCACCCTGGCCATCCTCCTTCTGACGAGGACGGACTGGGGCATGGAGCGGGCGCGCCGCTTCGCCGTGAGCTGGCTGGACGAACGCATCGAGGGCGAGCTCACCCTCGGCCGTCTCACCGGCCCCGGCCTCCTCGGCGGCGTGGTCATTCACGACTTCGGCATCATCGATCCGCGGGGACGCCCGTTCCTCAGCTCGGACAGTCTCGAGCTGGCCTACGACTGGCGTACGCTGCTGGCGGGCAGGATCGTACTGAACCGTGTGGTGCTGCACCGGCCGCGCATCGTCATCGAGCGACTGCCCGGGGATACCGCCTGGAACTACGAGATGGTGTTCCCTCCAGGCGATCCCGGTCCGCCATCGGCGCGCAGCTTCATCATGTTCAACGACGCCCGCATCCTGGACGGGACCGCCACGGTCAGGATGCCGTTCGAGCCCGCAGGCGCCGTCGAGCCCGGGGACACCGCCCGCATCCTGCTTGAGACCGTACCCGGCGGCCTCGCCCGGACGATGCGCTTCGAGGATGTGACGGCGCGGCTGGGCCGTGTGATCTGGGAGTCGCCCATCGAGAAGGGCAGGCTCTTCGACATCGAGATGTTGCAGGCTCGCGGCTTCATCTGGCGGGAGCCGTTCTTCATCCGCAACGCCCGGGGCTCCCTGACGACGCGCGACTCCATCATCACGTTCGACATGCCGGACGTGTCCATGGCCGCGAGCAACGCCGGAATTCTCGGCCGCGTGGTCATACGCGACGGCCGGGACGACGTCGATGTCCGCATCGACGGTCGCCGCCTGGCATTCGACGACCTGCACTGGCTCTACCCGAACCTGCCAACGGAGGGCGGCGGCTCCCTCGCCCTCCGGATCCGAACTCTCCCCGACGGCATGCTCTGGCTCGCTGAGGACGCGCGTCTCGCCGCGCCCGGTACGCGCATCGCCGGCACATTCGGCGTCGTGACGGGCGACTCGCTCTATTTCACGCAGGTGAATCTCCGGGCCTCGCCGCTGGATGTCCGGTTCATCGAGCAGCTCCTGCCGGACGGGCTCCCGGTGGACGGCCTCCTGGTGGGGACGGTGGAAGTGCGTGGACCGCTCTCCGCGCTGGAGACTACGGGCGACGTCCGCCTCACGGGCGGAGTGGGCGCAGGCTCCCGGATGCGCTGGCGCGGCGTTCTCGACGTGCGCAACGGCCACGTCGCGGCCCGCAGCATGCGCGCCGACGTGACGGACTTCCAGCTGGCACTGGTCTCCGCCTTCAGTCCGGGCATGGACGTGGGCGGGACGGTGACGGGCCGGATTCAGGGCACGGGACGCCTCGATCGCCTGACATTCAGCGCGGCGCTGGAGCATGCCACCACCGCCGGCACGCGCTCGACCCTCGACGGTACAGGCAGCATCTCCGGGCACGGCCCGGGACGCCAGTTCGACATCGACCTCACGGCGACGCCCGTCACCCTCGAGGACCTGGCCGTGCAGGTGCCGGCCCTCCGCGGGCTGGAAGGCGAACTGCGCGGTCCCGTGCGGCTCTCCGGGACCGGCGACGATCTCGGCTTCGATGCCGAACTGACCACGCCCGGCGGACCTCTCGCACTGTACGGCAGGGTGGTGCGTGCGGGCGACACGCGCCGGGTGACCGGATCCGCGACGGCGGACCGGTTCCGCCTCCAGGCCCTGCGCCCGGATCTCCCCGATGCCATCGTGTCGGGCACCCTCACCATCGACCTCACGGGCGACGACGTCGTGCGGGCCCACGGTCCGGTGGTGCTGCTCCTCGATTCCGCGCGCATCGGCAATCTGCCCATCGGCCGGACGTCCGTCGCAGGCGCCCTGCTGGACGGCGTGCTCACCGTCGACAGCGCCTTCCTTCACACCGTCGCCGGCATCGGGCGGGCCCGGGGTACGCTCGCCCTCGCGGACGGCCGGACCGGCCAGCTCGATGCGGCGTTCGCAAGCGAGTCCCTCACACCGCTGGAAGTCCACATCTTCGGCGACGTCGCCGCCACACCCGACGCCGAGCCGCGCCTGGCCGGACGCCTGGATGCCGTGGCGAGCCTCACCGGCCGGCTGGGGGACTTCGGCCTCGACGTAAGTCTGCGCGGGGACGAACTCGTGTACGGCGCCTTCGCGGCCGAACGTCTGCGGGGCCAGGTCGCGGCCCGGCACATGGGCAGCGGCCGCAGCGAGCTTCGCCTCACCGCCCTCGCCGACTCCCTGACCGCCTGGTCGCACCGCGCACCGCTCGCCCGCCTGGAGGCGCGGGGCGCCGGCGACTCCACCGTCGTCACCCTCGACGCATCCGCCGGCGCCCGCGAACAGTTTCACGCCAGGGGGACCATCAGGCAGGACGCGGCGGGCGGGCGGGCGGCTGAGCTCGACGGGCTCCGCATCGACGGCTCCCGCTGGCAGCTCCACACGCCCGCCACCGTGCAGTGGAGCGACGGCGTCGCCGAACTCGATGGCCTCGACCTGCGCGGGCCCGGCAGCGCTCGCGCCCGCGCGGCCGGCCGCCTGGCCTGGGCCGGTCCCGCGACCGTGCAGGCCGCGCCCGTGGAGTTCAGCGCGACCCTCGCCGGCATGCCGTTCATGGACCTCCTGCGGCTGGTCCGTTCCGGAGAGGCCGGCGCCGGCGCGGTGGACGGCTCCCTCCGCATCAGCGGCGGTGCCGCTGACCCCGTCATCGAGGCGGAGATCTCCGGGCGCGACATCATCTACAGCGACGTCCGCATGGACCGCGCGTTCGCCGAGGCGAGCTATGCGGGCCGGGCCCTCGACCTCCACGTCGAGGCCCAGCACGGCGGGCGCCGCATCCTCACGGGCGGCGGGCGGGTACCCGTCGACCTGCGGTTCATGGCCACGCAGGAGCGGCGCCTCGACGAGCCGCTCAGGGTCACCATCGCCGCCGACAGCCTCCCCGCGGCCGTGCCTCTCGGCCTCCTCAGCGGGTTCGCCGGGGTGAGGGGCCGCGTCGATGGCACCATGGCCGTCAGCGGTACCACCCTCGACCCGGATCTGAGCGGAGGGTTCGTCATTCGCGACGGCGGCGCCGACTGGGATGTGTCCGGCGTCCGCTACCGCGATGTGAACGGTACCATCGTGCTGGAAAGCGACCGGGCCGTCCGCATCGACATCGCCGCGCGAGCCACGGACCCGCGTTCACGCGCACCCCTCGCCCGGGGCACGGCCGGCGGGATGGGTCGCATCGCCGGACTCCTCGACTTCACGACGCTCGGGGACCCCGGCTTCGACCTCACGTTCTCCGCTAACCATGCCTACGCTGCGCGGCGACGGGATGTCGAGGCGTCCGTCAGCGGGGACCTTCGCCTCGGCGGACGCTACTCCAGGCCCGAGATCAGCGGCACCCTGCGGGTGGAGCAGGGCGCTCTGTTCATCGACGAGATCTACCGGCAGTACCTCATCGTCGGCCTCGAGACCGGCGACCCGAGCCTCCTCAGCCTCGTCGATACCTCTCTCGTCGCCGTGCGGCCGCTCCTGGCATCGTCGCAGAACACGTTCATCCGCAACCTCCAGGTCCGCAATCTCCAGGTCGTCGTGGGCAATGATGCGTGGCTGCGCAGCCGCGACATGGACGTGGAGGTGACGGGCGACCTCACGGTCTCCCTCGACCGGAGGGAGCAGGACCTCCGGCTCAGCGGGGCGCTCAACGTGGAGCGCGGCACATACACGCTCTACTACCCGCCCATCCAGTCGCGCCGCTTCCAGGTGAGGGAAGGCTCCATCGAGTTCCCCGGCACGCCCGGCATCGATCCGAACCTCGCCATCACCGCCGCCTACCGCGCCCGTGCCCGCGGCCAGTCCCTCGATGTCCTGGCCGTGGTCGGCGGAACCCTGCAGAACCCGCGCGTCCGCCTCACCAGCGATGCGCAGCCGCCCATCAGCGAGTCCGACCTGGCGTCCTATCTGTTCTTCGGCGTCCCCACCTGGGAGGTGGCCAGCACGGGCGGGCCCGGCGCAGCCGATGTGCGGGCCATTGCAGACCGGGCACTCAGGCCCAGCATGCTCGGCTACGCGTCGAGCGGGCTCCAGACCCTCGTCCAGAGTGCCGGCCTCCTTGACTACGTCAGCCTCACGTCGGCGGACGCCGGGGCTGACGACCGCGCGAGTGGCCTCTCCAGCTTCCTGTCCGACACGCAGCTCGAGCTGGGACGCTACCTCGGACCCACCGTCTTCGTCGGCTACACGCAGCGCCTCGGCAACGCGACCTACGACCCGGCACTCCGGGTGGAGTGGCGCTTCCTGCCGGAGTTCTCTTTCGAGATGTTCGCCGAGGACCACTATGCCAGGACGCCGAGCTTCCGGATGCGGCCGGAGACGGCACCAAGGAAGGTCTACGGCTTCTCGCTGTTCCGGGAATGGGGCTTCTAGTCGCTGATCCGGGTGGGCCGGCGCACGGCCCGTCAGTCGCCCGCTGGCGGATGCCGCTGGACCGGGAGCCGCGCGAACGGGTATAATCCGCCATTCATCAACCTGTGGAGGTGCCGGGAAAATGGAACGGATGAAGGTCTTCATGCTCATGGCCGGCCTGACGGCGCTGCTCGTCGTGCTGGGCGGCGTCATCGGCGGCCAGCAGGGCATGATCGTGTTCTTCGTGCTCGCGGCGGTCATGAACTTCGGCATGTACTGGTTCAGCGACCGTATCGTCCTGCGGATGTACAAGGCGCGGGTCATCGGCGAGGCGGACGCACCGGAGCTCTACGCCATGGTGGACCGGCTCCGCCAGCGGGCGGGCCTTCCGATGCCCACCGTGGCCATAGCGCCGTCCGAGCAGCCCAATGCATTCGCCACCGGCCGCAATCACGAGCATGCCGTCGTCTGCTGCACGGCCGGCCTCCTCAAACTGGTGAGCAAGCCGGAGCTCGAGGGCGTGATCGCGCATGAGCTGGCCCACATCAAGCACCGTCACATGCTTGTGGGCACCATCGCGGCGACGGTGGCGGGCGCCATCGCCATGGTCGCGAACGTGGTTAAGTGGGGTGCGATCTTCGGCGGCGGCCGGAACAACCAGGGCAATCCGCTGGTGATGCTGGTCGTGGCCATCGTCGCGCCCATCGCAGCCATGATCATCCAGTTCGCCATCAGCCGGCAGAACGAGTTCCAGGCGGACGCCACGGCGGCGCGGATCACAGGTCAGCCCATGGAGCTGGCGGGCGCCCTGCGCCGGCTGGAGGCGTATGCCCAGCGCATCCCGATGCAGGTCAATCCGGCCGCGGCACAGCTCGCCATCGTGAATCCCCTCCGCGGACCGGGCGCCATGCGCATGTTCAGCACGCACCCGGCCACCGACGACCGGGTCGCACGACTCCAGGCGCTTGCCACCGACAGCGGGTTCCAACCCCTCGCCGGCTGAGCCGGCGGGCTCCGCCGGAATGGCGGGCGGCAGTGCGGCCGGTGATCCCTTCGCCGGCCGCACCCTCATCATCCTCAACCCGAATGCCGGGAACGAGAACCCGGCCAGCGTATGCCGCCGGATCGGCGGTGCGTACGCCGCGCGCGGCGCGTCCTTCGACCTGGTGATGACGGAGCGTCCGGGTCATGCCACCGATCTGGCGCGGCAGGCCGTGCGACTGGGCTACGGCGCCGTCGCCGCATGCGGCGGCGACGGTACGCTGGCCGAGGCCGCCAGCGCTCTCGCCGGCTCGGCTACGCCCCTGGCCGTCCTCCCGCGGGGAACCGCCAACCAGGTCGCCATGAACCTCGGCATCCCTCTCGACCTCGAGCACGCCGTCGATGTCGCGGTGGGCGGACACACCACGACCATCGATCTGGGCCTCATCGGCGACAGGGCCTTCGCTCTCGTTGCCGGCGCCGGGTTCGACGCGGCCGTCATGGAGGCCGCCACCCGTGAGCTGAAGGAGAGGTGGGGCTTCGCGGCGTACATCTATGCCGCGGTGAAGCAGGTCCTCTCGGCCGAGCCAAGGCGCTTCCGCATCACCGCCGATGACCGCAAGCTCGAGGTGGATGCGGTCTCCGTCATGGTCGCGAACGTGGGTGAGCTGTTCTCCCGCTGGCTGCCGCTGCGGGTCCCGCTGGGACCCAGACCAACGAGCGCGTGGCACGACGGCCTCCTCGATGTCGTCGTCGTGGCACCGCGCAACCCGCAGGACGTGGCCGCCCTCCTGTGGCGCGCCGCACAGGGCGGCTTCACCACGAGCGACCGGCTCCTCCACTTCCAGACGCACACCATCACCATCGACGCCGATCCCCCCATCGCCGTACAGGTCGACGGCGATCCGGCCGGCGAGACCCCCGTCTCCATGTCCGTCATGCGCGACGCCATGCGCATCATCGTGCCCGGCTGACGCCGGCATGCACGACGATCACGCCGCCATCCACAGGATCACGACCCGCGACAACGTCTCCCTGGCCGTGCACCGCCTCGGCCAGGCCGGCGCGGCCCCCGTCCTCCTCGTCCCGGGCACCTTCACCAACTGGCGTTTCTGGCTGGGGACGCGCGGCACGGGCTTCGCCCGCATCCTCGCAATCTCCGGGTACGAGGCCTGGGTCCTCGACTTCCGCGGTCACGGCGCCAGCCAGAAGCCCGCGCCCGGCCAGCGGTGGACGTTCGACCAGTGGGGCAGGGAGGACGTCGTCGCCGCCGTCCGGACCATCAGCGCAGGAGGAGCCCGCCCTCTCGTCATCGGCCATTCCGCGGGAGGAGCGTCCATCCTTGCCGCCCTGGCCGCCGAGGAGGACATCCGCAAGGCCGTCGCCGCCGCCATCATCATGGCCACGCCCCTGCCCTGGCTGCAGAACTGGCGGCGCGCCGCCGCCCACGTCATGCGGTTCGCCGCCCGCCACCTGCCTGCCTTTCCCGCGCGCCTCCTCCGCCTCGGGCCTGAGGACGAACTGCCCGGCGTCATGGAGCAGTGGATGCACTGGAACATCACCGGCCGCTGGGTCGGCAGCGACGGCACCGACTACGTCGACGCACTCCCGCGCATCACCACGCCGCTTCTCTTCATCGCCGGCGCGGGCGACAGACGCTTCGCGCCGGTTCGCGCCGTCCGCGCCCTCCACGACATCGCCGGCGCCGGCCCGAAAGCCTTCATCATCGCCGGATCGGCCACCGGATTCGCACGGGACTACGGCCACGCCGACCTCGTCGTGAGCCGGGAGGCCCGCGCCGAGGTTTGGCCCCTCCTCCTCGATTTCCTCCGGCGCCACCGCCCCGACCATGCGGCCGGGCCGGCCCCCGTCCACACCGACCGCTGACCCTCTCCGGCGGACCCGCGTCACATAACGGCGTACACCGGGATTGACGATTCCCGCCGGCACGGCGAAACTTTCCGGGCTGTACTCGATTCCACGACAACCAGGAAGTGCCGCATGCCCATGCCCGCTACGCAGATTCGCCGTGGCAACGTCATCCTCTTCAACGGCGACCCCCATCGTGTGGTGGAATTCCATCACCACACGCCGGGCAACCTGCGCGCGTTCGTCCAGGCGAAGATGCGCAACCTGAAGACGGGCGCGATGACCGAGCACCGGTTCCGTGCCGCGGACACGGTGGAGCGGGCACAGATGCAGACGCACGAGCTCCAGTTCATGTACCGCGACTCGCACCACTACCATTTCATGAACACCGAGACGTTCGAGATGCTCATGCTGGACGATGAGGCGCTTGGCGAATCGGCGCAGTGGCTCACGGAGAACATGGTCATCCTCGCGGAGTTCTACGAGGGGCTGGCCATCGGGGTGGAGCTGCCGTCGTCGCTGGAGCTGGAGGTCGTGGAGACGGAGCCCACCATGACCGGTGCCACGAAGACGGCCATGACGAAGCCGGCGAAGCTGTCGAACGGCGCGACCGTGCAGGTCCCATCGTTCATCAACCAGGGCGACATGCTCCGGGTCGACCCGAGGGAAGGGAAGTACCTGGAGCGGGCGAAGTAGCCGGCGCCGGACCGCTTCCGGGGCGCCGGTGTACTCCATCGGTCGTCGCCCACCCCACGGAGCAGCGCGCCCATGGAAGAGAAACTGGTTGTCCGCGGAGCACGCGAACACAACCTTCGCAACATCGACGTGGAGATTCCCCGTGACCGCCTGGTGGTGATCACGGGGCTGTCCGGCTCGGGAAAGTCGTCGCTGGCCTTCGACACGATCTATGCCGAGGGACAGCGTCGCTACGTCGAGTCCCTTTCCGCATACGCCCGCCAGTTCCTGGGCATCATGGAGAAGCCGGACGTCGACGTCATCGACGGTCTCTCTCCCGCCATCTCCATCGAGCAGAAGACGACGGGCCGGAATCCTCGCTCCACGGTGGGTACGGTCACCGAGATCTACGACTACCTCCGCCTGCTGTGGGCGCGCGCCGGCATGCCGCACTGCACGGACTGCGGCCGGCCGGTCCGGCGGCAGTCCGCCACCCAGATCGTCGACCAGATCATGGCCTGGGCGGAAGGGACCCGGATCGAGGTCCTCGCCCCCCTCGTACGCGGGCGGAAGGGCGAGTTCCGGGACCTGTTCGAGGACGCGCGGAAGAAGGGCTTCGTGCGGGTCAGGGTGGATGGCACGGTCCACGACCTCGAGTCGCCGCCGAAGCTGAACCGGTACGAGAACCACGAGATCGCCGTGGTCGTCGACCGCCTGGTCGTCCGCCCCGGGGACAGCTCCCGGCTGGCGGATTCCATCGAGACGGCGCTCCGGTCGGCGGGTGGCGTGGTCGAGGTGGTGGAGCACGGGACCGAGGCGAAGAGCCATCTCTTCAGTGAGCGGTACGCCTGCGTCCACTGCGGCACGAGCATGGTCGAGCTCGAGCCGAGGCAGTTCTCCTTCAATTCGCCGTACGGCGCATGTGAGAGCTGTGGCGGACTGGGCACGCGGCGGGAGGTGAGTGCGTCGCTCGTCGTCGGCGATCCCATCATCTCGCTCCTGGAGGGCGTGATCCTGCCGTGGGGCGAGCCGACGGGCCATCTCCGGCGAACGATCATTCCGGGCCTGGCCGCGCACTTCGACTTCGATGCCAACTCGCCCTGGGGCGAGCTGCCGGAGGCTACACGGTCCGGAATACTCCACGGCTCGGGCCGGAAGAAGGTCAAGTTCCCGTACCGTCAGGGCGGCGCCGCCGGATCGTACAGCGAGCCGTGGGAGGGAGTGCTGGCCAACGTCGCGCGGCGCTACGACGAGACCACGTCCGAGACGGTACGCGCCCAGCTCGAGGAGTTCATGATGACGCTGCCGTGCGGCACCTGCCGGGGCAGCCGCCTGCGTCCGGAGAGTCTCGCGGTCACCGTGGCCGGGCGCTCCATCGGGGACGTCGTCGAGATGAGCGTCGGCGACGCGCTGGCGCTATTCGGCGAGCTGTCCGGGTCTGCGTCCCTGCCGGCGGAGATCGCCGGGCCCATCCTGAAGGAGGTCCGGGAGCGACTGCAGTTCCTGTCGAACGTCGGCCTGGAGTACCTGACCCTCGGGCGCAGTGCCGAGACGCTGTCCGGCGGCGAGGCGCAGCGTATCCGGCTGGCGACGCAGATCGGCAGCCGCCTGGTCGGCGTACTCTATATCCTGGACGAACCCAGCATCGGACTGCATCAGCGGGACAACGAGCGACTGCTGCAGACGCTGAAGCAGCTCCGCGACCTGGGCAACACCGTTCTCGTCGTGGAACACGACCGGGACACCATCCACGCGGCCGACCACATCATCGACCTCGGCCCGGGCGCAGGCAGGCATGGCGGAGAGGTCGTGGCGGAAGGCAGTCTGGAGGACGTCCTGCGAAGCGACCGCTCCCTCACGGCGGCATATCTCCGCGGCGACCGCGAGATTCCCACCCCCCGGCAGCGACGGCCGGGCACGGGCGACCGGCTGGTCGTCCGGGGCGCGCGGGCGCACAACCTGAGGGACGTGGACGTCGGCTTCCCGCTGGGCACCTTCACCTGCGTGACCGGTGTGAGCGGCTCCGGCAAGAGTACGCTGGTCAACGACATCCTGTACGCCAGTCTGTCACGCAGGTTCTATGGCGCCCGCGTTCTGTCCGGCGACCACGACGACATCGACGGCGTGGACATGATCGACAAGGTCGTGGACATCGACCAGTCGCCCATCGGACGCACGCCCAGGTCGAACCCCGCGACGTACACGGGCCTGTTCACGCCCATCCGGGCCCTGTTCGCGGAGCTGCCCGAGTCGAAGATCCGCGGCTACGCGCCGGGACGATTCAGCTTCAACGTCAAGGGTGGCCGCTGCGAGGCGTGCCAGGGGGACGGCCTCATCAAGATCGAGATGCACTTCCTGCCGGATGTCTACGTTCCGTGCGATACCTGCCGCGGGCGGCGCTACAACCGGGAGACGCTGGAAGTCTTCTACCGTGGCCGGACCATCGCCGACGTCCTGGACATGACCGTGGACGAGGCGCTCGAGTTCTTCGACCCGGTACCGGCGATCCGGCACAAGCTGCAGACGCTCTCGGACGTGGGTCTCGGCTACATCCACCTCGGCCAGTCGGCCACCACGCTGTCCGGCGGCGAGGCACAGCGGGTCAAGCTCGCGACAGAGCTTTCCCGGCGGGACACCGGCCGCACGCTCTACATCCTGGATGAGCCTACCACAGGACTCCACTTCGAGGACGTCCGCCTGCTCCTCCTGGTCCTTCACCGCCTGGTGGACCGGGGCAACACGGTCCTCGTCATCGAGCACAACCTCGAGGTGGTCAAGACGGCGGACTGGATCGTGGACCTCGGACCGGAAGGTGGCGCGGGCGGCGGCGCTGTCGTGGCCGAGGGCACGCCGGAGGCCGTGGCGGCAAACCCGGTCTCCCACACCGGCCGCTTCCTCGCCGACGTCCTGGGGCTCGCTGCCGTCGGCTGAGCGGGTGTGGCAGGAAGCGCGTCCTGAAACGCGGATGGTGACGGACCCGTAGGGATGCTGTACTTTGCACGACGGCAGCGGATTCCGGGCTCCGTCGCCCGGCACCCCGGACGGAGTCGGGCGGCCCGTCGCCCGGGTCGTGACGCTGCAGATGGACCGGCCTTCGATCACCAGCGGAACGGGTGTCCCGATGATGACGCGTGAAGACCTCGAAAGCTATCTGATCCGCATGGAGCTCGACTTTGAGGAAGTCGAGGAGTGCCTGTGGGTCATCAAGTCCGGAGACGAGGGCGCACCCATCGTGGTGAACTACGCGCCACCCCTCGTCGTCCTGCGCATGAAGGTAATGGACCTGCCGGCTGTCAGGGACGATGCGCGCCTGGCGCCGCTCTACCGCCGCCTCCTCGAGCTCAATGCCACGGACATCGTCCATGGAAGCTACGGCATCGAGGCGAAGGAGGTCATCCTGTCGGACGCGATGGAGCTGCAGACGCTCGACTTCTCCGAGCTGCGCAGCAGTTATGAGAGCATCGCGCTCGCCGCGTCGAGCCACACGCCGCACCTGGCCGCGATCGTGGAGCAGGACGCCGGCGCGCCTGCAGCCCAACAGGGATAGGACCCATGGGAATCTTACAGAAACTGTCGACTCTGCTCCGCTCGAACATCAATGATGCGATCGCCAGGGCGGAGAACCCGGAGAAAATGCTCAACCAGGTCCTCATCGACATGCGCGAGCAGCTTGCGAAGGCGAAGCAGGAGGTCGCCGTCGCGATTGCCGATGAGCGCAAGCTGCGGGCGCAGCTCGAGGACGAGCAGAAGCTGGCGAACGACTGGGAGCACCGCGCGATGCTGGCGGTGCGGGAGGGGCGCGACGACCTGGCGAAGCAGGCTCTGCTGCGCCAGCAGGAGCACGCCGAGCGCGCGTTCCAGCTGGGCGAGACGTGGCGGCGCCAGTCGGAGGAGACGGAGCGGCTGAAGGACTCGCTTCGCCAGCTCAACGACAAGATCGAGGAGGCGAAGCGCAAGAAGAACCTCCTCGTGGCGAAGCAGAAGCGGGCGCAGGCTCAGAAGCGCATCCACGAGACCATGGCGGGACTGAACGACCAGTCCGCATTCGCCACGTTCGAGCGGATGGCCGAGAAGATCGAGGAGTCCGAACGGCGGGCGCTGGCAGCCTCGGAAGTATCGGCGGTTCTCGGCGACTCCCTCGAGCACGAGTTCGCCCAGCTCAAGCCCGCGGACCAGTCCGTGGAGTTCCGGTTGCTGGAGCTGAAGCAGAAGATGGGCCTGGGCCTGCCGGCGTCCACCGGCGGCCGGAATGCCCTGCCGAGCGGGTCGGCCACTGCAGGCAGCGAGCCGCCGTCCGGCGGCGGGCAGGGCGACATGGTCCGTGACGCTGAGATCGAAGAAGAGGACTGACGAGGCGACTGAGCACGGGGCGACGCCACCACGCAGGGGAGTCAGACCGCATGGGCCGACGGCCGTATCCGCTCCTCGGCGCAGTGGTGTTCACGCTCCTCCTGCTGCTGTTCCTCTACAGCATCGCGGAGGTACTGCTCCTCCTCTTCATCGCGGTGCTGTTCGCCATATATCTCAGCGCCATAACCGATGCCCTTCAGCAAAGGCTGGCCGTGCCCCGCACGGCCGGCCTTCTCATCGCCGTGTTCGTCACGCTGGTGGCGACGGTGGGCGTCGTCTACCTCATCGTGCCGCCCGTCGTCCAGCAGTCGCAGGAGCTCATCCAGGCCATGCCCGCCCTCATGGCGCGGTGGGAAGAGCAGCTGAGGGATGCCGCCACCGGGTCCCCGTTCGTGGCCCAACTGCTGGGCAGCCTCGAGGA
Source organism: Longimicrobiales bacterium (assembly GCA_035461265.1). GTDB lineage: Bacteria > Gemmatimonadota > Gemmatimonadetes > Longimicrobiales > RSA9 > SH-MAG3. The sequence continues at coordinate 2,873 of DATHVO010000319.1, read as the reverse complement.
GGGTGAGAGCTATACCGGGTCGGTCGTCGCACAGATAGGCGGCTATTTCCGAGGCGTCGTGCCGTACGTGTTCAGCGGGTTCACGTTCGTGATCCACTTCATCAGCGTGCTGGTGATGGGGATCTACCTGGCGCTCCGGCCTTCACTCTACCAGGAGGGCTTCATCCTCCTGGCACCGCCCATCCACCGGGAGCTCGTCCGCGACATCCTCGGCGACCTGGGCCGTACATTGCGCGCGTGGCTCGTAGGCCAGATCCTGGCGATGGTGGTCCTGGGCGTGCTCACCTGGATCGGGCTGGAGCTCCTCGGCGTACCCTATGCACTGGCGTTCGGCGTGTTTACCGGGGCGGTCGCCATCGTCCCGTTCTTCGGCACACTGTTCTCCACGCTGTTGCCCGCTGTCTTCGTCCTGGGCACCGGCGGCCCCATGCACGCGTTCTGGGTGATCCTCCTCGGCCTCGGCGTCCACGCCTTTGAGGCGAACATCGTCGCGCCCATGATCATGGAGCGGCAGGTCCACCTGCCCCCCGTGCTCTCCATCCTCGCCGTCCTGATCATGGCACACCTGCTCCACCTCGTAGGCCTGCTGGTCGCCGTGCCGGTGCTGGCCGTCGTCATGGTGGTTGGCCGCCGCGTCTACGTCCATCGCGTGCTGGAGGGCAAGGGATTCCGCCGTGCCGTGCGGGACCGCCCCGTGGAACTGCGCCTGCCCGATGAGGCTGCCGTCCTGGTCCATCCTGTCGCCTTCGAGCGCAGCGTGCCCACCCTGCTCGAGAGCTGACACGCCCGCTGGCCCGAAACGTGACAGGGTCGGGGGCATGACATTTCGTGACCCGAAAGTTCCGCGGAGCCGGCCCGTCGCTCCGGTCGTGCGAGCCGCAGCGACTCTCGCGGCCGGCGCGATCCTGGCCGGATGCGCCGGCCGGTCCACGCCGCTCCCCGACATCGGAGGCGGCGACCTCCTCCACATCGTCGTGGAGGCAGCCCTCGCAGGCGTGCCCGACCCGGCTGCCCGCGACGGCGGTAGCCTGCTGCTGGACTCCCTGTCCGTCCCCCGCCTGGGCGTCGCCGCGGGCGGCGACGCCTTCAGCGGCAATGAAGTCGCCCGACAGGTCAGGCGGCCGGTCACGCTCGTGGACCCGGCGGACGTGCTGGAGTGCCCCTCCCGGCAGCCGTGCCGGGTGCGCGGCGACGCCGTCTACGTGACGATCTGGGAGGCCGAACGGACGATCGACGGCGTGTCCGCAGTCGTGGCGCGGACATACAACATCCAGGGCCTCCACCCCATGACGCGCTCTGCCGTGCATCGCATCCGCGTCGTCCGCGATGGCGCCGGCTGGCGACTCGCCGCATTCGAGGCCGTGCCGTCCTGAAACGGTGCGGCATTGCGCGCCGGCTGCACTTCCCACACGCGCAGCACGGCCGGTAGCTTCCAGCACCCGGATCGACACCCCCACCGCGGTGGCCGCATGCGATACAAGTTCGCCGCCCTCCTCCTCGGCACCCTCGCGGGGCTGGCCGACGGAGCCCTTCCCGCACCCGGCCATGCTCAGCGCGTCGCAGAGGTCCGCGTCATGCCCAGGATCGGGTTCATGACGCCCGCCGACTGGTTCTACGAGGAGTTCCAGCACTTCGGCATCGATCCGCTCGAGTGGACGAACGGCGCCGTCCAGGCATCCGTCATCGCAGGGATCACCGTCCAGGCGGGCCTCTGGAACGACGCGCTCTGGCTGCGAGGCGAAGTCCTCCGCACCATCGGCTCCGAGACATCCGTCACCCATGCGATCCTGTACGGACCCGCGGGATTCAACCCGCCCCAGGTCGTGCGAACGCGGTACGTCGTCTCCTCCACCATCACCTCTGCCAGCCTGGATATCGCCCTGCCGACACGTCTCCGTCTGCCCGGCGGCGTCCAGCCGTACGTGGCCGCCGGTGCCGGCCTCCGCCACTACGAGTTCGACACCACCCCCCTCGCCAACCTCGAGGACACGCTGGTCCTCCCCCGGAACGGCACCGTGGCCCTCGTCAACATCGGCGCCGGACTCTCCGTAGACCTGGTCGGGCTGAGACTCGATCTCAACGCGCGCGACGCCATCAGCGAGTACTGGGGCAACCGCCAGCACGACTTCACCATCCTCTTCGGCGCCGCCTTCAGCGTTTTCTGACTGGCCCCCGCCAGGCGCGTCAACGGCCGTCGATCTCATCGAGGGCGGCGTGGTGGACCTCGGCTCGGGCGGCAACCTTTGCATCAACTGCCACCAGGCGCGTCCCATGACGCCGCGGCCGACGATCGGCGGGGCGCCGGTGGCGATCACGAGTTTCCGGTACGGCCCGCACTACGGCCCGCAGGCGAACATCGCGGCGGCGCAGGGCTTCTTCCACTTCGTCGGTTCGCGCACGTATCCGGCGACGCCGATGGCACACGGTCTGGCAGGTTGCCCGGATTGTCACATGGTCACGCCTGTCGGCGACCAGGCCGGCGGCCACACGTTCCGGCTGACGTACGGGGCGGATGGCAGCACGGAGCTGATCAGGGCATGCACGCAATGCCACAGCTCGGCCGCGAGCTTCGACTTCATGGGAGCGCAGACGTCCACGGCGGAGCTCATGATCGTGCTCAAGGATCTCCTGACGGCGGAGGGGATCATGCGTGCGGACAACTACGCGAACACGGGGACGTTCGATGCTGACGTTGCGGCGGCATTCCTGAACTACAAGGCAGTGTATCACGACGGGAGCCTGGGCGTGCATCACCCGGAGTATGTCGCAGCCCTTCTCATCAACACCATCGAGGCGATGCAGGCCAGGGTGCAGTAGCAGTGCGGTAGTGCAGTGAAGTTGCTGGACCGGTCCCCCTGATACCGGGAGAGGCG
>DATHVO010000318.1:0-9840 GCA_035461265.1 Longimicrobiales bacterium | reverse complement strand
CTGTGCCGCCTGGACCCGCGTGATCGCCGCCGTCAGCGTCGTCTTCCCGTGGTCCACGTGACCAATCGTCCCCACGTTCACGTGCGGCTTCGTCCGCTCGAATTTCGCCTTGCCCATTTTCTCTTACCATCCGGGGTTGTTGATCGACGACTGTCCTTCCCGGCTCGAGCCGGGAGTTCCGGCGGTGCGAGCGGTGCCGCAGCCCTGGGGCGGGCGGACCGGCGGAACGCCGCCGGGGCGTTCCGCTGCATGTCGCTTGTTAGCAGTGCCGGCGGGCGCGGCAGGGCGGATGCCCGGGCGCCACAGGGAGGGGACGGTGCAGCCGCACCGCTTGGCCGAATCCGGCCGCGCGGTCGCGCGCCTGCATTCGCAGAATGTCAGCCCGCCTCGCCTGTTGCCGACTCCGGTGGTAAACGCACGGCAGGCTGCCGCAATGTGAATGCTCCCACCGGAGGCACTGCATCCCGCGCCTGAGCGGGACAGAACAGTATGATAGATGCCGGTTTATGGCCTGTCAAGGACTGACGGGGGGCCGCTGCCGGGCCCCGTCGTCACGGCGTCCGGGGCCGGCCGCGTACGAGGAAATGACGGGCGCACTCGCGACAGTATCGCCAGCGGACGGGCAGCAGGGAGGAGATGAGGAATACGGCCTCACCCTTCCGGAAGGGGGCCATGGTATCCGTCGACCTGCAGAAGTAGCACCGCGGGGGCGGGCGACGGCTGGTTCGCTGGGTTCCGGGGCTACCGGACAAGCACACCTCCTGGACGATACCGGCCCATCAGCCGAATCCCGGCCTCCTGCTGGAAGCCGGGATCCGGTCCGGATTCAGAGCGGGCGATGGGATTCGAACCCACGACCCTCAGCTTGGAAGGCTGATGCTCTAGCCAACTGAGCTACGCCCGCACGCTCTGGGTTCCGGGGGCGGAGCCGCCCGGACGCGGAAATGTCGCCGGGCGGGGGGAGCAGGTCAAGGCGCGGGCCAGGTGCGGCCTGCCGCTGTCCGGGACGGTCGATGAGGTCGGTGGATGGTGGCGGGCGGGCAAAGGCCGCCGGGGCAGTGCGGACGCCCGGGCGGCCTCGAAGCTGGCGATCGGACTCGAACCGATGACCTGCTGATTACAAATCAGCTGCTCTACCAACTGAGCTACGCCAGCAGTGGTGCTTCAAGTCTAGCGGGACATTCCCCGGCCGGGCAACGGCGTCGGAGGCGGTCAGACGCGTTTCCACCGGGGGCCGCGGGGGGTGTCCTCCACGACGATGCCGGCGGCGGCGAGCTCATCGCGGATGCGGTCGGCGGCGCCGAAATCGCGGCTGCCGCGGGCTTCCTCGCGGAGGCGCATCTGTTCCTCGACCCACGCGGCGAACCCTTCATCGACGGTGTCGTGTTCGGCCCGGGCAAGGTCGAGTATGCCGAGTACGCCATCCATTCGTGCCAGGGCTTCCCGTGCCGTCGCCAGTCCATCGGCCGGTAGGCCCTGGGGCCGGTCCAGCTCGGCATTGGCCTCCCGCACGAAGTTGAAGAGCGCCGCCAGGGCGTTCGGGGCGTTGAGGTCGTCGTCCAGGGCCTTCTCGAACTCGGCGAGCGCCGCGCCGGCGATGCCCGGAAGGCGGGACGGCGGCGCATCCGGCGTCGTGTGGGCAGAGGCAAGGCGCGCCTCGAAGCCGGCCAGGCGCTGGATTGCGGCCCGCGCGGTGTCCAGGCCGTCGAAGGAGAAATTGAGCTCCTTGCGGTACTGCGCGCTGATGAGGAGAAAGCGGATGGCCGATGGCGCATGGCCCATGTCGACGAGCTGGCGGATGGTGAAGTCGTTGCCCTTCGACTTGGACATCTTCTCGCCGTTGACCAGGAGGTGCTTCACGTGGAGCCAGTACCGCACGAACTGCTGGCCGGTTGCGCCCTCCGACTGGGCGATCTCGTCTTCATGGTGCGGGAAGATCAGGTCCTCCCCGCCCGTATGGATGTCGAAGGTATTCCCCAGCGCGGCGATACTCATGGCGGAGCATTCGATGTGCCAGCCCGGACGTCCCTCTCCCCATGGTGTCGGCCACGCCGCCCCCACCCGGCGGTCCACGTCCTTGGCACCCTTCCACAGGGCGAACTCACGGGCATCGGCCTTGTCGTACTCGTCGGCGTCGATGCCGCCGGCGCGGTTGGCGAGCCCCGCACCCGTGCGGATTTCCTGCGCCTCGATGCGGGCCAGGCGGCCGTACGCCGGGAAGGACGAGATGTCGAAATAGACGGAGCCGTCAGCCGCCCTGTACGCGTGTCCGCGTTCCATGAGGCGGTCGATGAGACCGACCATGTCCTCGATGTGCTCCGTCGCCCTGGGGTACCGGTCGGCCGGTAGAATGCCGAGGCGGCCGAGATCGTCGAAGAATGCGTCGGCCATGGGCGCCGTGACATCCCCGATGGCGCCGCCCTGCTCGGCGGCCTCACCGATGATCTTGTCCTCCACGTCCGTCAGGTTCATGACGAAGGTGACGTCGAATCCCTTCCACTCCAGGTAGCGGTGGAGCAGGTCATTGAAGATGAACGTCCTGAAGTTGCCGATGTGGGGGGGCCGATACACCGTCGGCCCGCAGGCGTAGATGCCCACGCGGGGCGGGTCGAGAGGCTCGAAATCTTCGAGCTGGCGCGACAGCGTGTTCTGGAATCGGATCGCCATCGTTCCCCTCAGCCCTGTGTTTCGGTGGCGGGCGGGAGCCCGGCCGCCGCGGCCGGAGCCTGACCGTCGCCCCAGTAGAAGGTGACGTGCGGGTACGGGATCTCTATTCCATCCCGGTCGAACCGCTTCTTGATGCGACGCCGAAGCTCCCGGGCGACGTCCCACTGCTTGAGTGGCAGCGTCTTGGCCATGATCCGGATGACCACGGCGGAGTCGCCGAAGCTCTCGACACCCGGGACGACGGGCTCCTCGAGGAGGAGCGCTGCCCATTCCGGGTCGCCGTGGAACACGGCCAGCTCGTCGCGCAACACGTCCATCACGTGGTCCACGTCCTCGCGGTACGCGACGCCGATGTGCAGCACGGCACGGGACCAGGCCTTCGTCATGTTCGTGACGCGGGTGATCTCCCCGTTCGGGACGATGTGCACGGCACCCTCGATGTCCCTGAGCACCGTGGTTCTGAGGGTGATCTTCTCGACGAGACCGGACACGTCGGAGACCTTCACCACATCGCCCACGCCGAACTGCCCCTCGATGAGCATGAACGTACCGCTGATCACGTCCTTGACCAGGGACTGGGCGCCGAAGGAGAAGGCGAGGCCGATGAGGCCGAAGGACGCGAGGATCGGTCCGATGTTCTGGAGCAGTATGTCGAGGATCGTGAGGGTGGCCACGACGAAGACGGTCACGGCGGCGACGTTGCCGAGGAGGCTGGCGAGAGTCCTGGCCCGCTGCTCGCGGAGGCGCCGGACGAGGGGGTCCTCCTCGTCGATCTCGCGCTCCAGCAGCCTGTCTATGAGGACGCGGATGATGCGATAGGCGATGATAGCGATGAAGATGACAAGGACCACCTTAATGGCCCTGGGCAGGAGGGCCTCCCACTGGAGGACTTCCTGCCAGTCGATGCTGCGCTGGGTACCCTGGACAGCCGCCGGCGGCTGGGGTGCCTGGATCATCGTATGAGGCGTATCTCGGTGATGCGCCACCCGTCGTCCTCGCGGACGAAGGCGACGAAGAGGGTCGCGCGCTCCGGTATGGTGGTCCCACGTGCGCGGGTGGTCCAGGCGATCTCGCCGAACGCCCGCTGCGGGGACCCGCCGACGCTGCGCGTCATGTTGCCACGGGCGTTGACGCTCTCCCGGTCCTCGAAGACGCGGCGGAGAACGGCCGCCGCCTGCCGCGGCGCGAGGGGCCCGACGGACCGGCCGTCGACGTCAATGGAGACTCCGGAGGAGGCTGCGAGCCGGGTGATGGCGGCAGCATCTCCGCGGTGCCACGCCGACGCGACCCGGCTCAGTGTCTGGTTGAGGTCCTGGCCGGCGGCGGGGGCGGCACCGGCGGCAGCCGTGGCCACCAGGACGAAAAGGGCGGCACGGAGCCCCGCCCGGAGGACGGAACCGGTCATGGCTACGCGACCTCGGTCGGCCGGACGCCCGCGATGTCGAGGCGTATGGCCTCGGCCGCCGACCCGGTGGCGGCGGCCAGGATGGGGCGGCCGATCACGAGGTAGTCCGCACCGGTGCGTGCAGCCTCCGACGGCGTGGCGGTACGCGCCTGGTCGCCGGGCCGGTCGGAAGGCGACCGGATTCCGGGCGTCACCACGAGGAAGCCGGCGCCGTGACGGCGCTTGAGAGACTCGGCCTCGAGGGGGGACGTGACCACGCCGTGGAGTCCTGCTTCGGCGGCCAGCCCGGCCAGTCTGCCGACTTCATCCCGGACCGAGATGATCTCCTTGTTCCAGACCTGCTCCACGTCCACGGCGGTGAACGAGGTGAGGATGGTGACGCCGAGCAGGCGGGGGCCGGATTCGCCCGCCGCATCGCATGCGGCACGGGCAGCGGACATCATGGCCGCGCCGCCGGAGGCGTGGACGGTGAGCAGGTCGATGCCCAGGTCCGCGGCGGCATTCACGGCATTGGCCACGGTGCTCGGGATGTCGTGGTACTTCAGGTCGAGGAATACGCGCCTGCCCCTGTCCTGGAGGGCGCGCACGAGGGGCGGTCCGGAACGGGTGAACAGGGGCGAGCCGACCTTGTAGAAGCCGATGGCGTCGCCCAGCCGGTCGACGAGACCGAGGGCCTCGTCGCTGGAGGGCAAATCCAGCGCAACGATGATCTCTGACATAGCGCAGGCGGCTCAGTCGGTGATGCCGCTCCCCACGATCTCCGTGATGTTGGTAATCTTCCGTGCGGCGCTCCACCGCCCGAGACCAGAGAGTACACGCAGCGCCGCCCGAGGGTCCGCGAAGCTGGCCGTGCCGACCTGGACGAGACTGGCGCCGGCGAGCAGGTACTGGAGTGCGTCCTCCGCCGAGCGAATGCCGCCCACGCCGATGATGGGTACGCCGACGCGCCGGCGGGCCCGGGCGACGGCATGGACGCCGATGGGCAGCAGGCCTGCCCCGCTGATGCCGCCGCTGCCGGCGCCCAGCACGGGCCGCCGGGTGGCCAGGTCGAAGAGCAGACCCGGTACGGTGTTCACCAGCGTGAGACCATCGGCCCCCTCTGCAACGCAGACCTCCGCCATCCTCCCGATGTCGGGCACGTTGGGGGCAAGCTTCACGACCAGCGGCCGGCTCGTGGCACGCCTCGCCTGCCGGACGGCGTCCGCCAGCAGGTCCTCCCGGGTGCTGATGATCGCCCCACCCTCCTTCACGTTGGGACAGGAGACGTTGAGCTCGTACCCCAGAAATCCCGCCGCATCCTCGCACAGACGGATGATCTCGCCGTACTCTGCAGCGGTCCGCCCGGCGACGTTGACCAGCACCCGGGCGCGACGAAGGCGCGACGCGAGCCACGGCAGCTTCTCCTGCAGGACAACGTCCGGCCCGGGGTTGGCCAGTCCCACCGAGTTGAGCATGCCCGCCGCGAATTCCGCGACCCGCGGGGCGGGGTTCCCGGCGCGGACATCGGCAGTGACGGCCTTGATCACCAGGCCGCCCAGGACGTCGATGTCGAAGAAACCATCCAGCTCCGCCCCGTAGCCGCACGTCCCGCTGGCCAGGAGCACGGGGTTCTGGAACTCCGCTCCGAAGACGGTCTGGGCGAGCGTCACCGCAAAGCTCCCGGGACAGGCCTCACGGATCGGCAGTCCAGAGGTGCTCGTTGCTCTGGAAGAACGCGTCGACGGCATCGGCCATGCCCCACGCGACCTTCTGCTGGAACGCCTGCGTGCCCAGCAGGTCCGCCTCGCCGCGATTCGAGATGAAAGCGGTCTCCACGAGGACTGCGGGCATGATGGCCCCGACCAGGACGTAGAATCCCGCCCGCTTGACGCCGCGATTCGGTCCGGGGTGGAACGCCGCCATCTTCTCCTGCATCGCAGCCGCGAGGTCGTGGGACGCCCGCATGAGGAAGTCGCTGCGCAGGTTGTTGAGGATCTCGTCGAGACCGTTGCCCGTCGGCACGACGGGTTCGTCCTCGAACCGGATGGCCGCGTTCTCCATCTCGGCGACGCGACGCTCGTCTTCGGTACGTGCCTCGGAGAGGAAGAACGTCTCGAAGCCCCGGGCGGCCGTGGATGGCGCGGAGTTGGCGTGGATGGAGATGAACACGGCGACGGGCCGGTCACCGCGCCACTCGTTGGCGAGGCGGGGCCGGTCGGCGAGGGCGATGAGTGTATCCGTCGTCCGGGTGAGGTGGACCTCGTATCCGCGGTCCCGGAGGACTGCGGCGAGACGCTGGGAGATCAGGAGGGTGACGTCCTTCTCCCGCAGGCCGTTGGGACCGATCTTGCCGGGGTCCGGGCCACCGTGCCCGGGGTCGAGGACGACGACGCGCGTACGGTCGGTTTCCGGGCGACCGGCAGCGGCCCGCGCCGCCGGCCTGGCCGTGCCGCCAGCCGGCACCGGTCCTTTCGCGACGACCTCTCCCCCCGTGAATTCGAATCGGTCCGGGTAGGCCGACGGCAGCCACTGGATGAAGAACTGCTCGGGTAGGTACATGTCCGGGCCTGCCGGACTTACAGCGGCGGCGAGCTGGTGCACGCGTCCTCCGGCCCGGAAGAACGGCGACGTCATCCAGAAGGTAAGGGTGTCCGTGCCCAGTACCGCGGTCATGGCGACCGGCGTCGCGGCAAGGCGGAACCCCAGTCGCTGCAGCACTGACGCCGGGAATGCCGCCGACCCGTTCAGCACCACGCCCTCGGCGGCGTACGGAGGCTCGCCACCCAGCCGGAGGACCGGCCGCTGCGCGTGCATGAATCCGGGCGCGGACAACAGGGCCGCGACCAGCGCGAGGCTGGCGGCGAACCGCCATGGCAGGCGGCCGGTCACGCTCTCAGCGCTGCCGGACCGCACGCTGGATCTCCCTGTCGGCATCACGACGGCGGGCTGCCTCCCGCTTGTCATAGCTCTTCTTCCCGCGACCCAGCGCCAGCGCGAGCTTCACGTACCCGTCCTTCAGGTAGATCTCCAGGGGAACCAGCGTGAAGCCCTCCTGCTGGGTCGCGCCGATGAGACGGCGGATCTCCCGCCGGTGGAGTAGCAGCTTGCGCGTGCGGACCGGGTCCACGTTGTAGCGGCTCGCCGGGTCGTAGGGACTGATGTGCAGGCCGTGGATGTACGCTTCGTTCCCATCGATCCGCGCATACGCCTCGCCAAGGCTGACCTTGCCGGCCCGCACGCTCTTGACCTCCGGTCCGGCGAGCACGATGCCCGCCTCGTAGGTGTCGATGATGTGGTACTCGTGCAGGGCCTTGCGGTTACGGGCAACGGTCTTCTTCGACATGGTGGGAAAATAAGGGTGGAAAGCTCGCGTGAGAAGGAGGCGCCGCTCAGCCCAGCCGTTCCTTCTGCCTCCGCCGGATGCGCTGGAGCGCCGCGACCTGCCCCACCTCGCCCCCCAGGATGAAGACGACCGCCGTGTAGTAGACGTAGATGACCACGATGGCTATGGACGCGAGGGCCCCGTAGGTGGAGGTGTACGATGCGTAGTTGCGGAAGTACCAGGCGAAGCCCTCCTTCATCACCTCGAACATGAATGCGGTGAACGTTGCGGCGATGAGGGCAGTGCGCCACTGAATCCGGCGGGCGGGGAGATAGCGGTAGATGAGCACGAACATGAACCAGATGGAGAGGAACGACAGGGCGGTGAGAAGCAGGCCCTGGGCAACGGCCGCCTGACCCTCCGCGACGTGGAGCACGTCGAGCCCGTAGGTGGCGACGAGCTCGATCAGGATGGTCGTGGCGATGTTGACGGCGAGCAATGCGCCTGCGACGAAAACCATCTGGAGGTCGAACAGCTTGCCGAGGATGATGCTTCGATCCTGCTGGATGTCGAACACCTCCCGAAGTGCGGTCCGGAGGGTACCGATGAGGCGTGTGGCGAGCCACGCGAAGACGAGGGTACCGATGGTGAAGAGCCCTGTGGCCTGCTGGATGAAGTCGTTGAGGTAGCCGCGCATGGTCTGGGCGAATTCCGCGGAGACGGGCGGCAGGACGCCGAGAAGGTAGTTGACCAGTGGCTCGGCCGGGTCACCTGCCAGGCCGGTGCGGGCCTGGAGAAAGAAGCCCGCGACGCCGACAGCGGCCAGGGCGAGGGGCACGATGGCCACGAGCACATTGAAGGCGATGGCCCCGGCCATGAAGAAGATCCGGTCCTGATCCGCCTTCTGGTAGACGCGTCGGACGAAGTCCGCCGCGGCGGTCCGGGCACGGGCAGCGCCGGAGCGGCGGGGGCCGCGGCGCGTCGACCCGGGTGGGGCCGTCACCGCTACCGGCTCCGGCGACTCAGGCGCCGGCCCCGGTTCCGGCAGTCGCTCCCGGGGGCCGGCGCTCACGAATGGGGAGAGCCTTCCGGCTCAGACGCCCAATTCCTCATCGCCACGGGCCAATGGTGCCCCGTCGGTCGCGGGCTGCGGTGGCGGCGTCCCCGTCCCGGTCCGGGCGGCATCGATGCCGCCGCGAATTCCGGCCCGGACCTCGCGCACCCTGACCTCCATCTCGTCGCGGGTTTCCCGGGCCGCCCGGCGGCCGGACTCGAACGCATCGCGGGCATTGTTCAACCGGCCCTCGACTTCACCGCGCACGTCGCCGATGGCGTCCTGCACGCTATCGGTGACGCTGCGAACGGCATCCTCCGCGCGGTCGCGGATGCGCAGTGCGCCAGCCCGGATCTCGTCACGGGTCTCGCGGCCCGACCGCGGCGCGAGGAGCAGCGCGGCACCCGCGCCCAGGAGCGCACCCCACAGGAAGGCACCCGCCCCTCCGGCCCGGCGCTCGATTACGATGTAGGGGACCTCGTCGTGATCAGCCATGTCGTCTCCTTTGCCTGTCCCCGCAGTTCAACCTGCAGCGACGGGGTCGTTGAGGTACCTCTGCAGCTTCTCCTTCAGCACCTTCTGCGTCACGCCCAGGATGCGGGCCGTCTTGCGATGATCACCGGCGGCGAATGCGAACGTCTTCAGTGTGAGCTGCCGTTCCGAGTCCTCGAGGCTGGTCCCGATGGGGATGTGCACCTCCTTCTCCTCGTATGCGAGGTGACGCGGGAGGAGGTCCGCCGTGTCGAGGGTATTACTCCGGGCGAGGATGACCGCTCGCTCGATGGCGTTCTTCAGTTCGCGCACGTTACCGGGCCAGCGGTACGTCGTGAGGTACTCCATGGCGCCCTCGCTGAATCCGGAGATCTCCTTCTCCTGCTCCTTGGCGAAGCGGCGGAGGAACTCCTCGGCGAGCAGGCGGACATCGCCATCGCGTTCCCGCAGCGGGGGGAGGAACAGCGGAATGACGGCGAGGCGATGGTACAGGTCGTCGCGGAGCTTTCCGTCCCGTAGCGCCTCCTCGATGTCCTTGTTCGTGGCGGCGACGACCCGGATGTCGACCTCCACTTCCTTCTTGCCGCCGAGGCGACGGAAGGACCGCTGTTCGAGCGCACGCAGAAACTTGACCTGGATGTCGGGCTCCATCTCGGCCACTTCATCCAGGAACAGCGTGCCGCCGTCGGCCTGCTCGAACGCACCCGGCTTCTCGTTGATCGCGCCCGTGAAGGCGCCCTTCTCGTGTCCGAACAACTCGTTCTCGAGGATTTCCCTCGGGAAGGCGCCGCAGTTCAGGGCTACGAACGGTCCCTTCGCGCGGTGTGACTTGTTGTGGATGGCGCGGGCGACCAGCTCCTTGCCCGTCCCGCTGTCACCCACGATGAGGACGCTGGCGCTGGACGGCGCGACCGCCTCGAT
>DATHVO010000317.1:0-8794 GCA_035461265.1 Longimicrobiales bacterium | reverse complement strand
CCGGCCAGCGCCACGGCGTTCCCGTTGGCATCCGCCAGCTGCGCGGTGATCGCCACCTGGCCACCCGCCACCACGGTGGATTCTGGGGTCGTGGTCACGAGGTACTGCGTGGCCGCGCCGGCCGTGGTCGTCACCGGGCCGGACGTGCCGGCGATACCGAGATTGTCCGTGCCGGTGAACGTGTATGTGACGTCGGCGGCGGTGGCCGTGGTGAACGTCACCGTGGCTATGCCGGATGCGTTCGTGGAGGTTGCTGGCGAGGCGAACGACCCGCCGTCACCCGTCTTCGACCACGTCACAGTCCGGCCGGCCAGCGCCACGGCGTTGCCGTTGGCATCCGCCAGTTGCGCCATGATCGCCACCTGGCCACCCGCGACGACTGCGGATTCGGGGGTCGTGGTCACGAGGTAATGCGTGGCCGCGCCGGCCGTGGTCGTCACCGGGCCGGACGTCCCGGCGGCGCCGAGGTTGTCCGTGCCTGTGAACGTGTAGACCGTGCCCGCTGTCGTCCCCGTGGTGAACGTCACCGTGGCGATGCCGGACGCATTCGTCGCCGTGTTCGGCGAGGCGAAGGACCCGCCGTCGCCCGTCTTCGACCACGCCACGGTCCGGCCGGCCAGCGTCACCGGGTTGCCGTTGGCGTCGGCGAGCTGCGCCGTGATCGTCACCGGGCCACCGGCCACCACACTCGCCGTGTTCGTCGTCACCAGGTACTGCGTCGCCGCGCCCGTGGCGAACGCGACAGTCGCCGATGCCGAGATGGGCGAACCGCCGAGGGTTGCGGTGAGTGTCGCCGAACCGGCGAGCGTCGCTGACGTGAGGGTCGCGGTGTAGGAACCGTCGCCCAGGTCGTCGGCGGTCACGGATCCGCCCGCGCCGGCGCCCGACGTGAGTGTGCCCGCGGTCGTGGCAATGGTCACGGCGTGGCCGCCCGACAGGACGTCATTCCCGTACTCGTCGCGAAGGCGGACAGCGACCTGAGTTTCTGCCACGCCGTCCGCAGGGAGCGTCGCATCAGCGACCGTCAGGAGCGATGTTGCGGTCGAAGCAGGTCCAGGCACGGCCAGCGCCGCGAAGACTGCGGGCTCGGCGATCCCCGCCACCGTCGCGTGGATGGACTGCATTCCTGCACTCGTCCCTGCCGTCCACTGCACCGTGGCCAGGCCGTCTGCTGCGGTCGTTGTAACGGGCGCGGACAGATTTCCGCCGCCTGCCACCACCATCCAGGCGACCTCCACGCCCGCGATGGCATTGCCGCCCGCATCGGTGACCTTCACCGTAAGGCTTCGCGGGGTCCCGACCTCCAGCGAGCCGCCGTCCCCCGCAACGACGCCCAGGCCCACCGGCGACTGTCCGACCGTTACCGCTGCCGATCCGGACGCGGCGCCGCTCGTTGCGGTGATCGTTGCAGTCCCGTTCCCGGTGGCGGTGACGAGCCCCGCGCCGTCAACCGTGGCGACGGCCATGCTGCTGCTGGCCCACACCACCTCCGCGGATGGCATGACCGTTCCGCCGGAATCGCTGACGACGGCGGTGAGTGGCCGGGTGTCATCCAGGCTCGCAAAGTTGAGGAAGGCGGGTGTCACCAAGACCTGCGCGGCGACCGGCGTCACCGTCACGCCGATGGTACCGCTCGCACTGCCGCTGGTCACAATTACCGCCGCTGATCCCGGACCGACGGCGGTCACCACGCCTGCCGTCGATACGGTCGCGACGGACGCGTTGGCTGTCGCCCACTCGAGAACGGGGCTGGCGATCACCACGCCGTTCGCATCGAGGACCGTGACGCTGGCCTGCAGGGTCCGCCCGATGGTTGCGAAGGCGAGTTGTGGCGTTCCCACGACGAGTGACGCTGGTGCCTGGGCGACGCCCACCTGCACGCTCGCGGACAGGCCTCCGGCCTCCACGGTGATGGTCGCCGTGCCTCCGCCGATCGCTGCGACGAGGCCGGTGGGCGACACGGTGGCCACGCCGGTGTCCGATGACGTCCAGCTCCGGGCCACACCCTCGATGACGATGCCCAGGCGGTCGCGCACGGTCGCGACGAGCTGTCGTTCCTCCAGCAGCGCGGCCAGGTTGACGGCGGGCGGCTCGACGGTGAGGCTCGCAGGTACCTGTGCAACGGTGACGACGGCTGTGTCCGCCAGCTCGCCTACCGCGCCGATGACGCGGGCCAGGCCGTTGGCGCGCGCCGTTACGCCGCCTGCATCGGAGACGGCGACGATCTCGTCGTCCTGGGTCGACCACGCGACCGGCACACCCGAGACGGGGTTGCCGTTGGCGTCACGCACCGTCGCGGCGAGCTCGAGTGTCGCGCCGATGGCGTCCAGGGCGGCCGTCCCAGGTGTGACGTGGACGGAAGCCGGCGCCTGGACGACACTCACCCACGCCTCCGCGGTGACAGAGCCGGCGGCCGCGGTCACGTTCGTCCCGCCCTGGCCCGCGGCCTGGACGAGACCTCCTGCCACGGTTGCCACGGCGACGTCCGTGGCGGTCCACGTCACGGCCGCATTCGGGATCGGGTTCGCGTACTGGTCGGAGACGGCGGCGATCAGGCGGGCCGTGTCACCGACGGCAAGGAATCGGAGAGTGTCGGGCGCGAGAACGAGGGCAGCCGGCACGTCCGGCGCAGCCGTCGCCACGATGGAGGAGGTCGGCCCGCCCGGAACGGAAGCGCGTGCGAGCTGCAGGCCTGCGCCCGTACCGAGCGTCCATTCCGCGGTCGCGGTGCCGTCGGTGCCGGTACGGGTTGCAGCCGGCGCGATGACCCCGCCGCCCTCGACTACGACGAACTCGACATCGATCCCGCTCATGCCCGCACCCGACCGGTCCACCACCCTCACCGTGACGGGTGTCGGAAGGACCTTGCCTGCCACTCCGTTGGCGTTGTGGCCGGCGAGGACCTCGAGCAGCATCGCCTGCGGGCCGGTGCCGGTGCCGTCGCTGCAGCTGATGGCGGCGGCCATGAGCGCTACGCAGCTGGCCTGGCGAAGGCGGTCTGTTCTCATGGGGCGGGATGCCTCTCCCTGCATTGGCGCATCACTGCACCGGACTCGACGCGAGGCGCAGGAGCGCCCGTCCGTGGTCGATGGTGTTCGTTGCGTCTGCGTGGTGTGGTGATCGACCGGTCCCGGACTCGCGGGCGGACGCGCACGGGTCGATCATGCGGTCGCCGCTGCAATAGTATGCCGCGACGGGTTGTGGTGCAATTCTTCTGCGACGGGGCGGGGCGGCCGGGCGCGTTGGCCCGTCCGCCGTCACCACCTGCCCTTCGTCACTCCCGGCCCTGCCGGCGCAACGACGCTCATCGACGTGGCTGAGGTGTGCGACGGGAGCTCGACGGCCGAAACCCAGGCCCCCTCACACGCCGATCTGCTTCCCCGCCAGTACGCTCCGATACAGGTCGAGGTAGCGCCCGGCCATGGCCGCGGGGGTGAACCCGTCGAGCCGGGCCCGTGCATTCGCTGCCAGACGCCGCCTCAGCTCCGCATCGTCGTGAAGTCGCCGGATCGCCATGGCCAGGTCCACCGGCCTGTCCGGCGGTACGAGGAGACCGGTCAGGCCGTCCTGGACGATATCGGGAATTCCACCCACTCCGCTCGCGACGATGGGCACGCCGTAGTCCATGGCGTCAAGGAGGGCCGAGCCGAGGCCCTCGTGCCGGGACGGGAATGCGAAGACGTCCATGACGGACAGGTAGTCGCCCACGTTGTCCCTGCTGCCGAACCAGAGGACGCTGTCCATGCCGGCGCTCTCCCGCTGCAGCCGCGCCAGGTCTTCGCCACCGCCGACGAACAGGAACACGGCATCCGGCAGTTCGTGGCCTAGCCGGCGCGCCGCCTCGAGCAGCACCCGCTGTCCCTTGTGCGAGTCCACGGCCGCGCCCACGTGCCCGACGACGAAACGGCCGCGGAAGCGGTCACGCAGACGAGCGACCTCGTCCGCATCGGCCGGCAGGTGGGCCAGGACGCTGGGGATGCGTGCGACAGGGCAGCGGCCGAGGGCGCGGAGGCCGTCTTCGATAACGCTGGAGATGGCCACGGCGGCAGCGGCGTCACCGTACGTCTTCCGGTTGACCAGCCCGTCCCGTACTTGATTCGTTACCCGGCGCGTGATGATGTAGGGGGTTCCCGACAGCCGGTGCTGGAGCCACGCCCAGTGGCCGGCCTTCGCCTCATGCGCATGAATCACGTCCACATCGGGTGGGGGCAGGTGGCCGGCGAAAGGGTGGCGGGCGGAGCGCATGCGGAGGCGAGGGACGGACGCGAGGCGTTGCCTGAGCGGGGAGGCCTTCCGCGTCACCAGCCACTGCTCGGTATCGAGGTCCGCCAGCGCGGCGATAAGCAGTTCCGTCTGCCGTTCGCCGCCGCGGAAGCCGCGGGCCAGGTTGACGTGAAGCACTCGCACGGCGGGAAAGGTAGCCGCCCCCGCGGTGTGCTGGTACCCCGGCCGCCCGGCGCTGCCCGCCTCACCAGAGTTCGGCTGCGCGCTGTGGCACGCCGTCCGGCCTTGGCGGCGGCTTCCGCCGGCGGGTAGCTTTCCAGTCACCGGCGCCGCAGCCCGCCCCCGGCGCGACGCCGTTAGCAACTGCCGAGGAGGTGCCGTCATGCCGCAGCTCGTGGATCAGGAGACCGTCCGCACCGGCCCGTCCATCTCTTCCGTTTCCACCCCCTGGCGCCGTCTGGAGGGGTCCGAGGAGTACATCACCGTCCGGGACTTCGACGGCCGGGACATCGTCGTGATCGATCCGCACGCCCTCACGGTGCTGGCCCGCGAGGCGATGCGCGACGTGTCTTTCCTCCTGCGGCCGCGGCACAACGAGCAGGTCGCGGCCATCCTCTCCGACCCGGAGGCGTCCGAGAATGACCGGGGCGTCGCCCTCGCGTTCCTGCGCAATGCCGTGGTGGCTGCGAGGTTCGAGCTGCCCACATGCCAGGACACGGGGACGGCCACCGTCATCGGGAAGAAGGGTCAGCAGGTCTGGACGGGGGGCGGCGACGAGGCGCGCCTGGCCACCGGCATCCAGCAGACCTACGCCCGGGAGAACCTGCGCTACTCCCAGACGGCCGCTCTCGACATCTATCGGGAGACGAACACGGGTACGAATCTCCCCGCCCAGATCGACATCATGGCGACGGACGGTGATGCCTACTCGTTCCTCTTCATGGCCAAGGGCGGCGGCAGCGCGAACAAGACGATGCTCTTCCAGG
Organism: Longimicrobiales bacterium; assembly: GCA_035461265.1. Lineage (GTDB taxonomy): Bacteria > Gemmatimonadota > Gemmatimonadetes > Longimicrobiales > RSA9 > SH-MAG3. Next base: position 3,584 of record DATHVO010000317.1, on the reverse strand, counting down.
AGACGAAGGCGCTGCTCGTACCCGACCGCCTTGAAGCGTACCTCGTCGAGAAGATGAAATCGCTCGGCACAGCGGCGTGTCCACCCTACCACATCGCCTTCGTGATCGGCGGGACCAGCGCGGACGCCGTTCTCAAGACCGCAAAGCTGGCATCCGCCGGCGAGCTGGACGGCCTGCCTACCAGCGGGGACGAATTCGGTCGCGCCTTCCGCGACCCCGAGCTCGAGAGCCGCCTGCTGCTGGCCGCGCAGCAGCTCGGGATCGGCGCGCAGTTCGGTGGCAAGTATTTCGCCCACGACATCCGCGTCGTCCGCCTGCCGCGCCACGGCGCAAGCTGCCCCGTGGGCATGGCGGTGTCCTGCTCCGCGGACCGCAACATCCGGGCGCGCATCGACCGGCATGGCATCTTCATCGAGGAGCTCGACCGCGACCCCGGCCGTCTCATCCCCGAGCGCTACCGCACTGGCCGCCACGAGCACGGTCGCCGCATCGACCTGAACCGCCCCCTCGCGGAGACTCTGAAGGAGCTGTCGGGCATGAAGGTCGGCGATGCACTCCTCCTGTCCGGCCCCATTGTCGTCGGGAGAGACATCGCCCACGCGAAGTTCAAGGAAATCCTCGACAGCGGGAGGCCGCTCCCCGACTACCTCGTCCGGCACCCCATCTACTACGCGGGTCCGGCCAAGACGCCGCCCGGAAAGCCGTCGGGGTCGTTCGGCCCCACGACGGCCGGCCGCATGGACAGCTACGTGGACCTCCTCCAGAGCCATGGCGGCAGCCTCGTCATGATCGCCAAGGGCAACCGCAGCCAGCAGGTCACCGACGCCTGCCGCAGGCACGGCGGCTTCTACCTCGGCTCCATCGGCGGCCCCGCCGCCCTCCTCGCCGAGGAGAACATCAGGAGCGTGGAGTGCATCGACTTCCCCGAGCTGGGCATGGAGGCGGTGTGGAAGATCGAGGTGGAGGACTTCCCCGCCTTCATCCTCGTGGACGACAAGGGGAACGACTTCTTCAGGCAGCTCGGCCTCTGACCCGGAACCGGCGCCACCCGGCGCCGACCCCCTCCCGCCGGCCTCGCCGCTGAGTACAGCGCGAGGCCGGCCTTGTGATGGTACCGAGGCATCCATACCATGGACGGTGCAGCAGAAACATGGGGTGGGCGCCGCAGCCCGTCCCTTCCCTGCGATGCGGCCCCGCCTCGGCCGCGGCGCCGACCGGCGTCGCGGAGCACGCACGTCTTGCCCCGAGGTGGGTCGTATGGCGCACCCGACGGTCACTCCCACAACCGCACCCCCATCCACCGAAGACGGCTTCCAGCCATACGTCCCGGATGAGGCGAATGTCCCGGAGTTCACGCTCCGGGCAGTCCTGTTCGGAGCATTCTTCGGCATTGTCTTCGGCGCGGTCACCGTTTACCTGGCCCTGCGGGCCGGTCTGACCGTGAGCGCGTCCATACCCATCGCCGTCCTCTCCATTGCGATCCTGAAGCGTTTCGGCTCCACGATCCTGGAGAACAACATCGTGCAGACGGCAGGCTCCGCCGGCGAGTCGGTGGCCGCGGGCGTCGTCTTCACACTGCCGGCCCTCATCTTCCTCGGGTTCGGCCTGGACATCGGCAAGATCTTCTGGGTCGCGCTGGCGGGCGGCATCCTCGGCGTCCTGTTCATGATCCCGCTGCGGCGGCAGCTCATCGTGAAGGAACACCACAACCTGCTATACCCGGAGGGCACGGCGTGCGCCGACGTCCTCATTGCCGGCGAGAAGGGCGGCTCCTTCGCGGGCCGTGTCTTCGCCGGCTTCGGCGTGGCTGCGGTCTACAAGTTCCTGCACGAGGGTCTGCGGCTGTGGAGCGGGCAGCCGGCGTACCAGCCGGGATGGTATCCGGGCGGCACGCTGGCGGGGACGACGACGCCCGAGTACCTCGGGGTGGGCTACATCATCGGCATCAGGGTCGGCGGCGTCATCTTTGCCGGCGGCGTGCTGTCATGGCTGGTGCTGATCCCGATGATCAAGTTCTTCGGTGCGTCCATTCCCGGCGCGGTCTTCCCGGGGACGATCCCCATCGCCGAGATGTCACCCGGCCAGGTCTGGGCGGCCTACATCCGCCCCATCGGTGCGGGTGCGGTCACGGCGGCGGGACTGTTCACGCTGGCCCGGACGCTCCCGACGATCGTGAGTGCGTTCCGGGCCGGCTTCGCCGATCTCACCTCCGAGCGCGGCGGGTCCGAAGGTCCGCGCCGCCGCACCGAGAACGACATGTCCATGACGACGGTGCTCGCCGGGTCGGGCATCCTCGCCGTTGGGATATGGGCGCTGCTCACGTTCTCCATCAACCCGGGCTACGCCGGCGCGAACCTCATCGCCGCCGTGCTCATCGTCATCTTCGGGTTCCTGTTCGTCACCGTCTCGAGCCGGATCGTCGGCATCATCGGCAGCTCGGCAAACCCCATTTCCGGGATGACCATCGCAACGCTGATGGCGACCAGCCTCATCTTCCTGAGCGTCGGCTGGGTCGGCGGCGCCTGGGCCGCGGTGGCGCTCATGGTTGGCGCCGTGGTCTGCATCGCCGCGGCCAATGCGGGCGCCACGTCGCAGGACCTGAAGACGGGGTACCTGGTGGGCGCGACGCCGCGCTACCAGCAGATCGCGCTGGTCATCGGCGTCCTCGCCTCCGTCGCCGTCATCGGCTGGACGCTCACCTACCTGAACAAGGCCTACACCGTCATCGACCGCGTGGAGGTCGAGCAGGTGACGGTGGGCCCCGAGATGCGCGTCATCGGCGACATCACTTACGCCGACAGGCAGTACCAGGTACTGAACGTGATCGGGTCACGCACGATCCCGGACGGCCGCTATTACTACGATCCGGCGGCCCGCCGAATCGAGTGGCAGGAGGCGCCCGGCATCGGCAGTGCCGACATGCCGGCCCCGCAGGCCGTGCTCATGGCGACCGTCATCAACGGCATCCTGAACCGGAGCCTGCCGTGGGGGCTCGTACTCTTCGGCGTGTTCCTGGTCGTGATGCTGGAGCTGGCAGGCATCCGGTCACTGGCGTTCGCCGTGGGGGCGTACCTGCCCATCGCGACGAGTGCGCCCATCTTCGCGGGCGGCTGCGTCCGGTGGATGGTGGAGCGGTCGCTGGCGAGGAAGGCGGCGGCCGGGAAGCCGGCGGCGGCGGGTGAAGGCGAGGTGTCCAGCGGCGCGCTGTTCGCGTCGGGCCTCATTGCGGGCGGAGCGCTGGCGGGTCTCCTGCTGGTCGCGCCCATGGAGGCGCAGCGGACGGCGGCGGGTGCGGCGGCGGTGCGGGCCGGCGAGGCGGTGGGCCTGCTGCCGTTCGACATGGGTGCCCGCTGGTGGCCGACGCTTGCCCAGAACGACCTCTTCGCCCTGGCACTGTTTGCCGTGCTGGCGGCGATTCTGTTCGTGGCGGCGCGGACGCGCCTGACGACCTGATCCCAGCAACCTGGAGAGGAAGGCCCGCCCGGCGCTGCCGGGCGGGCCTTCCGTCAACGGGGCCCCGGAGGGGCGTACGTCCCGATCCAGCTTTGTACCTGCTCGTACCAGTACAGGGAGTTGTTCGGCTT
>DATHVO010000316.1:0-9383 GCA_035461265.1 Longimicrobiales bacterium | reverse complement strand
GGACGCCGGCGAGGACTTCCAGTTCGGCGGCATCGGCGAAGGCGCCGGGCGTGTACTCGAGGCCGCTGGAGATGCCGCATGCGCCGCCGGCCAGGGCGTCGCGTACCAGACCCTTCATGGCCTCCAGCTCCGCCGGCGTGGCGGGCCGGTCCGCCATTCCGATGACGCGGCCCCGGACTGTGCCGGCGCCGATCATGCTGGCGATGTTCACCGCAGCGCCGTGGCGGTCCATGTGGCGGAGGAATCCGCCCACGTCCCGGAAGTCGATCTCGATCCCGTCGCGGAGGTAGCGCTCGCGCACCTCCGGGAACTGCGCCTCCGACCAGCCGACGGAGCCGCCGTCCTGGCCCGCCACCTCCGTCGTGACGCCCTGCCGGACCTTGCTGTCCGCCCGGGGGTGCCGCAGGAGCTGGAGGTCCGTGTGGGAGTGGATGTCGACGAAGCCCGGCGCGAGGGCCAGCCCGTCGAGGTCCACCTCCTCCGCGCCACGCACCGACAGCCGCGCCCCGACCTCCACGATCCGGCCGGCCGTGATGGCGACGTCCCCCTGCACCGGCGCGCCGCCGGAGCCGTCGTATATGACGCCCCGCCGGAGGACCAGGTCCGCCCGGCGACTGCCCCGGGGGGCGGTGAAGGGCGACAGCGGCGTTACGGGCGCGCCGTGGACACGGCCCGCCACTCCCGTGGTGAAGGCGGCGCCGCCCAGGGCGGCAGCAGCGCGCTTCACGAAGTCTCGTCGTTCCATGCTGGTGTTATGCCGTCCGCGCCGGCGCCACGCAAGGGCGCATACGCGCGACGTCGGACCTCCGGGTCTCAGCGGAGGAGCGCCACGAGCAGCGCCGCGAGTGCGGTGAGGAGGGCAGTGCCGGCGAGGCCGGCACCGACCAGCGCCAGGGAGCGGACCTGCCCGGCCGCCGCGAGGGTGTCGGCCAGGCGGTCGTCGAGCGCCTGCGGCGCCCGGGCCGCGTCGCTGGCCCCGTCGTCCGCCGCCATGATGGACTGGCGCATGACCCGGCTCCCGGCGAGGACGTCCTCCATGGCGCCGGCGAAATGGTGCTGGTGGATGGCGCGGTCCTCGTCGGGCACATCACCCGACGCCGCGGCGAGGGCCGCCTTGAGGACCGCATTGCGGATCTCGCCACCCGTGGCGTCGAACTGCTCCGCCAGCGACCTGAAGTCCACGTCGTCGGCCAGCGGAGTCTTCGTCGGGTGGACCTGCACGGGCCAGATCCGCTCCCGCTCCGCCACGCCCGGCCGCTCGAACAGGACGTGCGACCGGATGCGTCGTTCGAAGGCTGGATCGAAGTTCGCCGCGAGGTTCGTGGCGAAGATGACAACTCCGTCGAACCGCTCCAGCTCCTGGAGCAGTACGTTGACGACGGTGTTCGCCTCCCGCTGCGACCCGAGGGAAACTTCCGTCGAACGGCGCGATGCGATGGCATCGGCCTCGTCGAAGAAGAGGACTGCATCCTCTTCCAGCGCCAGCCGGAACACGGCCGCCACGTTCTTCGGCGTCTCGCCGAACCACATGGACTCCATCTCGGCATAGCGCACCAGCAGCAGACGCTTGCCCAGCTCGTTGGCGATCGCCTCGGCGCAGATCGTCTTACCGGTGCCTGATGGGCCGGCAAAGTTGAACGCCAGCGCGGTGCCCGTGGGATGACGCTCGCCCAGTCCCCAGCGCTCGAAGATCAGCTCGCGCGCGCGCACCTGCGTGAGCGCTTCGTCCAGCGCCCGGCGCGTGGCCGGCGGCAGCACCACATCGGCGAACGTCCGTCGCGGCACGACGGACTCGATGATGCCGCGGCGACCGCCGAGACCTGCGAAGAAGCGGGAGAGCGGACTGGACATGGCCGGCGACTGTGCACGAACGGAGCCAGACCGGCCGGGACACGGGAGCTGGCCCGCGGCCCGGCCGGTCTGCGGCGCCTAAGGGACCAGCGCGCCGATCATGGCCTCACACGCGTCCGCGCACTCGCGGCATGCCTCGGCGCAGATCCGGCAGTGCTCCATGCCGTGCTCGCCGTGCTCGGCGCACTCGTCGGCGCAGGCGCGGCAGACCTCGATGCACGCCTGGAGCTGGGCCCGCAGGGCGGGCGCGTCGCGGTGGCTGGGCCGTGTCATGAGGGTGCCCGTGACGTGGCACACTTCGGCACAGTCCAGGTTGAGCCGGATGCACGTGGCGAGGGCCTGGACGTCGTCCTCGGCCAGGCACGCGTCGGCGCAGACGGTGCAGGTCTGCGCGCACTCCGCGCACGCCTCGATGCAGCGCTTCGCCTGTTCCCCGTTCGACCCGGCTGGATGCGGGTGCGTCTCGAGCATGCGTCCAAGTCGATTCATGGAAGTCTCCCGGTTGCGAGTGGTGCGGGGTCGCGGGGCGGCCGCGACGCGGAGATGCGTGGACTGCAACACACGCACCGTCGCGCCCCGCCGGCGTGTCGGACCCACGTGCCGGCGCGGCCGGTGAAGTCCGGCACGGCGCTGGCATGGGAGGCCGGCGGGAGGTGCGTGTGGTGAAGGAAACAGCGCGGCGTGTACTGTCGGATGGCCGATTCGAGGTCCTGGTTCGGGCCGGACACGCGGCAAAGGCGGTGGTCTTCGGTGTCGTCGGCATCATGGCTGCGCGACTCGCCCTGGGCGACCGCGGCGAGACGCCCGATTTCGCCGGTGCTCTCGAGACCATGTCCGACCGCCCGCTGGACGTCCTCTTCCTTGCCGTCCTCGCCCTCGGCCTCCTGGCCTACGCCATGTGGCGATTCGCGTACGCCTTCGCCGATCCCGACAACCGCAACGGCAGCCTCGCCGGCTGGGCCCAGCGCGCCATCATGCTGGGAGTCGGGGTGACGTACGCCGGTTTCGGCTTCTATGCCGTCGCACTGCTGCTGGGCATGCGCCGCGACAATGAGGGGATCCGGGACGAGACCGCCACGCTCTTCACCCTGCCCATGGGCCGGTGGCTCGTGGCCGGCATCGCGGCGGGCGTCGTCGTGGCCGGACTTCGGGAGCTCTATGTCGCCTTCACCGCGCGGTTCCGGGAGGAATTCGGCAACGCCCGCCTGCCGGACTGGGAGCGGCCCCTCGTCCTGGGCGCGGGCTGGTGGGGCCACGCCGCCCGTGGCGCCATCTACGCCGTGGCCGGCTTCTACGGGATCAAGGCAGCCGTCACCTACGACCCCGACGAGGCCCGGGGCGTGGCCGACACGCTGTGGGAGATCGGTACCGGCCCGTGGGGGACCTGGCTGCTGCTGTTCATCGCTGCGGGCCTCGTCGCCTTCGGGATCTACTCCCTGCTCCTCGCCATCCATCGTCACGTCCCCGACGCGGACGAGAGCACTCCGGAGGAGCGCATGCCCTGACGGGCACGCGTCCCCGGAATCCGTTGCTGCCGTGACTGCCGGCGGCGCCGCCGGGAGGGTCGGACCCTCCCGGCCGCACCGCACGCCGCCGCCACTCAGGCGGCGGCGATCACCACCGCCCGGTCAGCGGTGCCACCACACACGGTCGTTGAAGCCGGCCCCGCCCTGACGGGCGACGGCGGCGTCCACGGCCGTCTTGTTCAGCGCCGTCTCCACGGCCGGGTAGGGCAGCCGGACCGGGATGCGCCCGTCATTGAGGGCGTCCGGCCCCGGCAGCAGCTCGGGCGTACCCGTGCGCCGCCACTCGGCGTACGCCTCGGGACCGTTGCCGAAGAGGGCGATCCACTTCTGCAGCCAGATCTGTCGGAGGCCCGCCTGGCCACCCTTGTACTCCACTGCGTCCTGCTCGAGATACACCGTGATGGCGGCCTGGGAGATGCCCATGAGGGACATCGCCGCAGTGATGCCCTGGCGGTAGAGGTCGCCGGCGCTGCCGCCGATCCAGCCGCGCTCCGCCGCCTCGGCCTGGAGGAACAGGACCTCGGCGTAGGACATGATCACCGCCTGCGCGTCGGCCTTGCTGAAGTACGTGCCGATGCGCGAGACCTGGTTCAGCGGCGGGCTGTCGGTGTTGCCGTTCTGCACGCCCTTGTACTCACCGAACGAGTTCGGCTTCGCGTACAGCGGCAGGCGTGGATCGCCCAGCGCCTTGAGCGTATCCACCAGCGTGGCGCTGATGGCGTGGTCGTCCCGGCTCCGCTCGTAGCCGTAGATGGGGTGGACGTTCACGCCGTCGTCGAAGTACTGGACGCGGGCATTGTCGCTGTTCGACGTGAACGCACCTGCCGCCACCGCTGCGGCGAACTCCGTGCGCGCCCTGTTGAGGTCCGCGTCCGACAGGCGCATTGCCACCCGCATACGGAGCGAGTTGGAGAACTTCTGCCAGCGAACCATGTCGCCGTTGTACAGGAGATCGCCCGTGGTGATCTTCACGCCCGCCGGCTGGATGGCCGCCGTCGCGGCGGCGAGCTGCACCAGCAGGTCATTGTAGATGGACTGCTGCGCGTCGTAGTTCACCTCCAGGGCGTCCGTTGCCCGGCCCCGGAGCGCCTCCGAGTACCCGACATCGCCCCACAGGTCCGTCACCACCTGGAACACCCAGCTCTTCACGATGGTGCCCACGGCGACGACGTTCGCCCTGCCGTCCGACTCGCCCTGCTCGATGACCTCTTGCAGGTCCTGCAGCGGCCCGGAATAGAAGTTGTTCCAGTGGCCCGCCACCGCCGCGTCCGTCAGCTCGTAGCGGTCCTCCGTGCTGTACAGGTGCTCCGCGTAGTGCTGAACCCACAGCCCCACGATGTCCATGTTCAGGTACGCGCCGTTGATCCGGTTCGCAGCGGCCTCCGTGGCATTCGCGAAGAGGTACTGCGCCGGCACGTTCACCGGCTCGTTCGGATTGACGTTGAAGTCGGTCAGGCCGTCGTCGCACGCGCCCAGGACGGCGGCGCACAGCAGGGCGGCGACCGGTCGGAACATCCCTTGGTGTCTCATTGCTCTGCCACCGTTTCCGTGTGTGTGCGTCATGGCGTCACCGTGATCGAGAACCCGATGCTCCGCGCCGAGGGCGGCTGGCTGTACTCGAAGCCCTGCACGTTGCCGGGATTGAACGCCGTCTCGGGGTCGATGTTCGGCACATCCGACCAGAGGATGAGGTTGCGGCCCACCAGGGCCAGGCTCATCCGGGCCATGCGCATGCGGCTCGTGAGGCTGCGGGGCACGTCGTACCCAAGGCGGACCTCCCGCAGCTTCGTGAAGCTGGCGTCATACACGAAGTTTTCATGGAGTCCCGTCAGACCGCGGTGGTACGACTGCGCGGCCACACGGACGGTGTTGGGGACCGTGTCGCCTGCCACCACCCGGACGCCCGGCACGATGAGGCCGCCGCCGTTCGCCGGCGTGATGGGCGCGCCGTTGGCGTCCGCCTCCTCCCGCCCGAGCACCGTGTTCGACAGCACGCCGGAGCGCGTGCCGTACACGTTCGTGAGGGAGTAGATGGAGCCGCCGCTCTGCCGGTCGATGAGGAAGCTCAGGTCGAGCGGGCCGTAGCGGATGCGGTTGTTGATCCCGGCGTTCCAGTCGGGATTGTAGTTCCCGAGGACGCCATTCGGGTTCGTGGCCACGTTGAGCGGCAGGCCGTTCGTCCCCACCACCACGCTGCCCTGGCTGTCACGGACGTACTTCCGGCCGTACATCTGTCCGTAGGGCTCGCCCTTCTTCGCCACGACCTGCACGCCGTAGTACGTGCCCAGCACGATGGACTCGAGGTCGCCCCAGAGCTCCTCGACCATGTTGTCGTTCCGGGACCAGTTCAGCGTGACCTCCCAGCTCAGACCGTTCGCGAGCCGGACGGGCAGTGCATTCACCATCAGCTCGACGCCCTTGTTCCGGATGGAACCGGCATTGAGCATCCGGGAGGTGAAGCCCGTCAGCGCCGTCGTCTGGATGGGCAGGATCTGGTCGAACGTGAGCTTGTTGTAGTACGTGCCGTCGAAGGCCACCCGCCCGTCCAGGAAGCGCAGCTCGGCACCGACCTCCCAGGAGCGCGTGGTCTCCGGCTTGAGGTTGTAATTCCGGAGCCGGTTGCTCGCCGTGTAGCGTGGCACGCTGCCGAAGGGCACGTCGGCGATGTACGGGTCGACCAGCTGGTACGGGTCGGCGTCGTTGCCGACCTCCGCCCAGCCGATGCGCACCTTGCCGTACGTCAGGCCCGGGATCGTGGCGAGGTCGCTGAAGACCAGGCCGGCGGACACCGACGGGTAGAAGTAGGAGTTGCTCGTGGCCGGGAGTGTGGACGACCAGTCGTTGCGGCCGGTGACGTCCACGAACAGGAATTCACGGAAGCCGAACTGCGCGGAGCCGTACAGCGAGTTCACCCGCTGTTCCTCCCGCCAGTCGGACAGGTCCGGCGTCACCGCGGCGTTGCCCAGGTCGTACAGTTCCGGGACCACCAGGTTGCGCACGTACACACCGTTGGACCGGTAGCTGTTGTCCCGGCGATTGCCGCCGAAGTTCGTGCTCACCGTAACGTCGCCGAAGGCGCGCGGCTTCGTGCTCAGCAGGAAGTCCGTGTTCGTCTCCTGCCGGAACACGTTGCTTTCCCCGAAGGCACCGTTCGGGTCCACGCCCGTCTGGCCGATGGTGCCGGCAGCGAACAGGCGCCGCCGCGTGTCCTGCGACCAGTCCGTGCCGCTCCGCAGCGTCGCCGTCAGCCAGTTCATCACGTCGTAGGAGACCGAGGCGCTGCCGATGATCCGGTCACGGTTGTCGACGTTCTCGTTGACCGTGGCCGTCCAGTACGGGTTGTTGTTCCACCGGTTGTTCCAGTTGAACTGGGATCCGTCCTCGTTGCGCAGGCGGCTCTTCAGTATGCCCGTGTCCACCTGCCTGCCGAACCACAGGAACTGCCACATGAAGTTGTCCGCGCCGTACCCCTGCGCCGGACGGTTCTCGCCATCCGAGTTGGTGTACTGCGCAGACACATGCGCCCGGAGACGGTCCGCCAGGTCGATGGAGCTGTTCAGGCCGAGGGTCGTGCGGGCCTGGGCGAAACCGGGGTACATGCCGTCCTGGTCGAGGCGCGCGATGGAGAGCCGCGTGCTGGACCGGTCCGTCGTCGTCGAGAAGGCCACGCTCGTATTGGCGGTGCGGCCCGTTTCGAAGAAGTTGCTGACGTTGTCGGGGTGCGAAGCCCACGGCGCCGGCTGGCCGTTGCTGAAGAACTGCGGGATCATGAGCCCCATGTCGAGGCGCGGGCCCCAGCTCTCGTCGTAGTCGTCGTAGACGCCGTTGCCGCGACCGTCCAGGTAGCTGTAGCGGCCGTTCCAGCCCTGGCCGTACAGGTTCTGGTACTCCGGCAGCTTGAGTGGGCGCTCGAAACTCAGCGTACTCGTTGCCGTCAGGCCGATGCCGAGCCCCTGCTGCCGCCGGCCCGTCTTCGTCGTGATGATGATGGCGCCGTTCGCAGCGCGAGAACCGTAGAGCGCCGCGGCGTTCGGACCCTTCAGCACCGAGACGGACTCGATGTCCGATGGCTGCAGGTCCTGGATCATGTTCCCGTAGTCGATGGCATTGTAGCCCATCGAGCCGAACGGGTTCGTTCCCGTGGCATTGCTCACGGGAATCCCGTCCAACACGAACAGCGGCTGGTTGTTCCCCGTCAGGGAGTTGGCGCCCCGGATCACGATGCGGCTCGAGCCGCCACCGACGTTGGAGTTCGTGATGGACACTCCCGAGATCTTTCCCGACAGCGCCGCCACGAGGTTGCTCTCCGGCGTGCGGGTGAGCTGATCACCCGTCACCGACTGGACGGACGTCGTGATCGTTCGCTCCTGGCGCTCGATGCCCAGGGCAGTCACGACCACCTGCAGCCGCTCCAGTTCCACCGCGGTCTGCGTCAGCACGAAGGATGCCGTCGCCGTGCCGTCGGCACGGACCGTCACCGGCTGATCCTCCAGCCTGAAGCCGATGAGCTCCGCACGGATGGTGCGCTGCCCCACCGGCACGTTCAGAAGGAGGAAGCGACCATCATCATTCGTCACGCCGCCGATCGTCGTACCGACGACGATGACCTGCACGCCGGACAACGGCTGCCGGGACGTCGCCTCCACAACCGTGCCCTGCACCGCTCCCGTGCCCTGCGCATCGAGGTGCGCCGGAACACACAGCAGCACGAGCAGGCCGGCTGCGAGCCAGCTCTTCCTGATCATCTGGTTTCTCCTGTAATACGGACACGGGCCCCACCGCCGACAGTGCGGCCGGGCTGCGGCACACAGCGGGACGCGCAGTGAACGCATGGCTCCTTGCGGTCCGGAGGGACGCCGGCACACGCCGGCGCGTTCGGGAAATCAGGTGTCGGTGCAGGATGCCGGTTGCATACAAACGCGACAATAAAGGAACTGCTGGCATTTTGTAGGGCGGCACACCACACCGCGGACGTGGCGGGAAGCGCGCAGTCGAACGGGGAACCCGCGGCGTGCGAGAGGGTTGCCTCCGGCGACGGGATGGGCGATCTTCGTCGTACCCCCCGGACAAACCATGGAGTACGGCGCCGATGCCGCGAATCCTGCTGCTGCTGGCAGCCCAGGCCATCCTCCCGTCGGGGGCCGATGGCCAGTCGTCTCGTCACATCCGCACACCGGACCAGGTGGCGGACTCCGTGGCCGTCGCTGCCCTGGCGCACACTCTCACGTCGAGTGCACGCACGGAGCGCGACCGGGCCGCCGCTCTTTACGAGTGGGTGGCGCGGCACATCACCTACGACATCGACGCGTACCTGTCGGAGGTGGAGAGCCACGAGACGGCGGAGGCGGTGTACCGCTATCGGCGGGCGCTGTGCGGGGGGTACGTATCGCTGTACATCCGCCTGGCGCGGGAAGCGGGGCTGGAGGCGGAGGCGGTGGCGGGCTATGCCAAGGGCTTCGACTACGTGTTCGGCCAGTCCACGCGGCGTCAGAACCATTCGTGGGTGGTGGTGCGGGTGGAGGGCGGCTGGGCACTCGTGGACCCCACCTGGGGCGCCGGTGCCGTGAGCCACGGCCGGTTCGCGCCGGCGTTCACGTGGAGCTGGTTCATGGTCCCCCCCGAGGTCCTGGTCCTCTCCCACATGCCCAGGGAGGCAGCGTGGCAGCTGCTGCCGCGCCCGATGCCGCGCAGTGAGTTCGAACGCCTGCCGGCCGTGCCGCGGGCGCTGCTCGAGGTGGGATTCCAGCCTTCGGACATTCGGCGCGCCGCGGTAGTGGGGCGGGTACGTGACTTCCCGCTGGTGGCGCCGCAGGACGCATCCGTGCAGGTGGTGCGGGCGCCCATCGCCGGCACGCTGTCTACCGACGCCACGGTAGACGTCGAGGTCATCTGGCCGGGCGCCGTGGACGTCGCCGTGGTGAGCGGCGGCGTCTGGACGCATTTCGCCCGGGCGGGCGACCGCTTCCACGGGCGGGCGGCGGCGGCGGCGGACCGGATCTGGGTGGT
>DATHVO010000315.1:0-5667 GCA_035461265.1 Longimicrobiales bacterium | reverse complement strand
ACGCGTCGGCGAGTCCCGCGTACGCTGCCGAGAAGGCGGGATCCCGCTCGACGGCCTGCTCGTAGTAGACCACAGCCTGGAGCAGCGCGTCCCTCGTGCGCATGCGCCAGCTGTGGCGCCCCCGCAGATAGAGCTCGTATGCCTCGGGGTCGCTGGTGAGCCGGCCGGCAAGCTCGCCCGGCGCATCGACGGCGGGCAGGCGCATGGCATCGATGATCGCCCGAGTCATCTCCTCTTGCACAGCGATGAGGTCGCGGAGAGGCCGCTCGTACGTCGCGGCCCACAGCACGTCGCCGCTCGGGGCGCTCGCGAGGCGGGCGTTGATATGGAGGAAGTCGCCGATCCGGCTGACGTTGCCCTCCACCACGGCCGCCGCCCCGAGTGAATCCGCGATGGCCTGAGGGTGCAGGCCTCTGCGCCTGAGAGCCGCGACGGCCGTGCGCGGGGCGATGTTCAGCCCGTCGACGGCGTCGAGCGCGGCGATCAGTTCGTCGGTGAGCCCTTCCAGAACATGGTCGTTCGCGGCGTCGCCGCCGGCATTGGCAAAAGGCATGACGGCGATGTGCGCACTCGCAGGGGGTTCGCGCGGCGGGGATCCGCGCCACGAGCGCTGCATCGGAACAACGAATGCGATGAGGACGAGGACGATACCCGCCACTTGGGCAGGGCGGACCTGCCGGCTCCGCGCGGGACGCCGGGCCGGAGTTGCCGTTGCCGCGCCAGGGTCAACGGTTGCCGCACCAGGATGAACCGTTTCCGTGGCACGGAGTGACTGGGCATCATCGCCGGCCTGAGCCGCGGCCGCCGCATTCTGCGGGAGCCTTTCCTCCCGCGCGATTTCCCGCTCCGCCGGATCAGCCAGCAGGCTGGCCGCCAGCGCTGCGACCTCGGGGTCCGGCGCGCTGCCCAGTTCCTCCCGGAGCAGTGCCTCGTGGACCCGTGCGCAGCGAAGGGCGGCCGCGTACTCCCCCGCGGCGTGCATGGCACGCATCAGTCGGACGGTGACACGGCCACTCAGCGGGTCATCGGCCTGAAGGCGGCGCCACCAGGCCACCGCGGCAGCGTGGTCGCCGCGGGCCTCGGCGGCGCCGGCGAGCTGTTCCAGAGCGGCGGCATGCCGCCGCGCCAGGGAGTCGCGCTCCGCGTCGGTCCATTGCTCGAACTCCGCGGTTCCGGGCAGGTGGAAGCCATCGAGCAGGGGGCCGGCGTAGAGGCCGACGGCCCGCTCCGGGTCGTCCTCCTCCAGCGCGCTGAGGAACGCGTCCACGTCGCTCTCGATGTACAACGGATTCAGTCGGAGCTGCCCGCCTCCGAGAAACAGGTCCGGCGTGCCGAGGCGGCGCCGCACGACGTGGAGCGCCTGCTTGAGCGCGCCGCGTGCGCGGTCCGTGTCGCTCTCCGGCCAGAGATAGGCGGCGATGCGTTCGCGGCTTATGCCCTGGCCCCTGGCGACGGCGATGAGCGCCAGCAGCGCCATCGTCTTCCGCTGGGAACCAACGCTGTCCAGCACGATCCCGTCCTGCTCCAGTGCGGCCCCTCCCAGCAAGCGGACGCGAAACATGGTCAGCGGACGGGGAGGGCGCTCAGGATGGGCAGCTGCGCAGCCAGTCTGCCCATGTACGAGTGTTGTCTCACAGGGACCTCCCGGGAAATCCGGGTGCGGATCGGGGAAGGGAACGCCTCCGCGGGGACCGTCGTGCATGGGCCGGAAGCCGTCCGGAAAAGGATAACCCGTGGGCGACGTCGCGTTCAAGCATCATCGTCAGTACCCAACGGCAATCCCGCTCCGGCCCTTCGGCCCGCCCGCTCACGCACGCCCGTGCCCGCGGGGTCGGAATCTTGCATCCTGTTCCTTCCGTCGGGGTGGGTATCGCTTTCCAGGAGTAGGGTTCACGTGGACGCATCACCGCGGACTTCCGACCCACGGTCCGGACCGGACGCCAGCGCCGTCCGGGACGTGCCCGCGCCCTACGCCCTCGTGGATGTCCTCTTCCTGCGATCGCCTCTGAGCACGGTCATCTACGACGCGGCCGGCCGCGTCGTGGCCGTGAACCCCGCATACACCCGCAGGACCGGCCTGTCCGCCGCCGACGTACCCGCGGACTATTCCGTCCTGGCGGACCGTGAACTGGAACGGAGGGGAGTGCTCCCGCTGGTGCAGCGGGCGTTCGAGGGTGAGGATGTCACGCTTCCACCGCTCCGCTTCGAGGCGTCGCCCACGGAGGGCGATCGCGTGGCGGCGTGGATGCGGGCGCACCTCCACCCGGTCCGGGACGGGTCCGGCCGGGTGACCCACGTCATCCTCGTTCACATCGACCTGACGGTGCAGACGCTGGAGCCCGCGCCGCCCGATGCCGCCCGGTCCCGCCTCCTCGCCATGATGTCCAATGACCTGCGAACGCCGCTGAACGCGATACTGGGCTATGCAGGCCTGCTGGGCGCCGGCATCGCCGGCCCCGTGACGGATGATCAGGCCGTCCACCTGGACCGCATTGCCGAGAGCGCACGCGAGCTCACCCACCTCGTGGAGACCGTGCACGCGTTTGCCCGTCTCGAGACGGGCGACGACGAGATCAGCCCGGAGGATACCGACGTCGTTGGCATCGTCCACGAGGCCGTGGCCGCCATACGCCAGTCCGCGGAGCGCCGCGGCCTCGCCCTCGACGTGTCCGGAGACGAATCGGCACGGCTGGCCACCGACGGGGGGAAGGTCCGTCAGATCGTCGTGAACCTGCTCTGGATGGCGATGCGAAGGTCGGCCCACGGCACCATCCGCGCGGAAGTGGCGGACGGTGCGGACCACGTTTTCGTCCGCGTCACGGATACGGGGATGGACCTGGGAGACGGCGATGCTGGCGCGGGCGACGCACAGCCCGGCCTGGAGGCGGTGATGGCGCGCCTGGTGGACGGTGCGGGCCTGGGCCTGTCCGTCAGCGCTGGCCTGGCCCGCCTCCTGGACGGCGAGGTGAGCATCGAGAGCAGGACGGCGGCGGGTACCACGTTCCTGCTGCGACTCCCCCGGACCCCTGTGCGGCTGGGCCGGCTGGAAGCCGCCGGCGACTGACCGCCGCCACCGCCCTCAGCGCAGGACGCTCCGGTGGACCGGTCCGTGGGTTCGGCGCGGCGCGCTCAGGCGGCCCGGCCCGTGGGCCCGCGTAGCGCCCGTTGCTGGCTCGGCGCGCTCCGGTGGCCCGGCCCGGCGTCCGCGGACGATCCCCACACTCGCGTGGTGTTCGGCGCCGCGTGCTGGATTCACCGCGGATAGCGAAGAATATGCAGCACGCTCCTCGGTCCCGGGACCGTTGTGCCGGATTTGCATCGCCAGGCGAGGGGGATCTGGCACGAGGCCGGAATCGTGTGGCGAGGTGGGGGATTTTCCGCGGTCGGGTCGAGGGGGAGCCTGTCGGTTGGCCGGCTGACGAGGGCGATGGCGCCCCTCCGCCTTCCGGCCGATTCGCGCTCATCCGCCCGCCGTCCGCCCGACCCGCGGTCCGCTAGCTCCGGGCGGCTCGCGCCGGGCGGCGGCGGGGTTCGACGGGGGGCGTGGCGTCGAGCAGCCACGCCGCCACGAAGCCTTCCGCGCCGCCGGCATCCCTCACGCGGTAGAACCGGCCGGCCGCCGCCACGATCTCCAGCTCCGCCCGAGCGGGCAATGTCGCCCTCGGGCGGCTGTCGCCCAGGTTCGAGACGCGGAAGGCGGCGCCCGCCACCCGCGTCCGCGCGCGCGTCCCGGCCAGCCCGGGGTCCGCCTGCTCCCGCGCGACCTGCTCGTCGCCCGAACCCGCCGGCGCATCGAGGTACAGCATGGGGTTCACGGCGATCCCGCGGCGGTAGATTCCGAAGTGGAGGTGCGGTGGCGTGTCGGCGGCGTTGCCCGTGTTCCCCACGGTCCCGACGATGTCGCCGGCCCGGACCACGGCTCCGGCACGGACGTGCTGCGCGTCCAGGTGCGCGTAGTAGTGCTTCCGGTTCGATGCCGTCTCCCGGATCCACACCACCAGGCCGCCCAGCTCGTTCTCCGTCACGCGTTCCACGACGCCGTCCGCCGCGGCCAAGACCGGCGTGCCCCGGGGCGCGTGGATGTCGATGCCGCGATGGCGCCGGGCACCGCCGTCCCGCGCCTCGAGGAAGTGGCCGATGACCGATGCGTCGTCGTGGAGGACGGGGAAGGTGAGGGCCGCAGTCCTGTCCACCGCGATGGCGTACGCAGTGCTCTCGCCCGGCCGCGCCTGCAGCCGGATCAGCACGTGGCCGTCCGTCCGGGCCAGGTACTCCAGGCGGACGGGACCGCTCCGCGAGAGGAACGGGCGCGCGGTGCTGTCGCCGGGCGTCACGTACAGGTCCAGGAAGGGGGCGGCCGCGCTATCCGGCGAGAACTCCACGACGAGCCGCTCGCCGGCACGGAGGTCGATCCGGTAGCCCAGCGCACCACCCGAATCCCCGAGGACGCCCGCCTCCGCATACGGCGGCCGGATCGTCGGGGCATTCGATACAGCCAGTCGGCCGGACTCAGCCCATGCCGCAAAGACGGCCGGCTCGGCAGCATACCGGAGGGAATCGGTGAACAGTTCGTGGGTGGCGCGTGCGGGTGCGGCGTCGGCCGGTGCCGGGCGCAGGGAAGCCGGCCAGGCCATGGCCGCGCCCACCGGACCGCCGGCCAGCACGATGATTCCTGCGCATGCCGCCGCCACTGCAAGGGCAGCGAGCCGCCCCGGCCGGGCGCGGCCCGTTCCAGCAGAGTTGTTTCCGGTCATAACGGGTGGAAAGGTAGTGTCGGCGTCAACCCCCGGAAGGTGAACATTCGGCGTCCGGAGGGGTCCGGGGGGTGGCGCGATACCCGCGCCCTGCATATACTTCCGGGCTGACTCCTTCCCACCGCAACGCGCGGCGGGACGCCCACGACCACAGGAGAGGGAAAGCCGACGTGCGCGACTACGAAGCGGTCTACATCTTCGACACACAGCTGCCCGAGGAATCCATCACGGAAAAGCTGGACCGGTATCACGGCCTGCTGACGGGGGCCGGTGCCGAGGTCACGGCGCTGGATCACTGGGGCCGGCGGCAGCTTGCGTACCCCATCCGGAAGCAGGCTGCGGGCTACTTCGTGGTGGCGCAGTTCCGGTCGGACACGGACATGCTGCCGGAGTACGAGCGCCTGCTGAAGCTGGACGAGCAGCTCCTCCGCTATCTCATCGTGCTGCACGAGGGTGAGCCGACGGCGCCGATGTCCATCGCGACGCGGGCGCCGCGCGACGAGGATGATGAAGAGGGGGATGAGGACTGACCATGGCGCGTCCAGCAAAGAACTGCCCGTTCTGCGAGGCGGGGGTCCGGTACGTGAATTACAAGGATGAGAGCACCCTTCGCCGTCTGGTGACGGAGCAGGGCAAGATGCTGCCGCGGCGCATGACGGGAATGTGTGCGCGTCACCAGCGGCAGGTCGGCACGGCGGTCAAGCGTGCGCGGTACCTGGCGCTGCTGCCGTACGTAAAGGGGTACCAGGACTGAAGTGACGGCGGGCGAAGGCGGCCGCGGATGGGGCCTGGTCGCGGTCCTCGCACTGGTGACCATGGTTCTGTCGGTGGTCCAGCCGGCGCTGCTGATCTTCATTCCGCTGGCCCTGCTGTTCGTAGCGCTGCCACCGCGGCGGCCGGTGCTGCTTGCGCT
>DATHVO010000314.1:0-19676 GCA_035461265.1 Longimicrobiales bacterium | reverse complement strand
CAGAGTCCGCCCCATCCGCTGGATATCGGTCTCCCCGGCGGGGGCCGCAGTGGGCGCCACCACCCGGAGTCCTTCGACCCGCGCCAGGGCACTGACCACCTCCTCCATCATGCCGGCGGCCAGGTACTCGTGGTCACCGGCCGGGCTGTGATCGGCGAAGGGGAGCACCGCCACCGCCGAGACATCCGCACCCGAGGGCCCGTTCCCGTTGACGTGCCGGATCCAGCCCGCCGCGGCCCCCGCGATCGTGAGGACGAGTGCCGCCGCGAGTGCCGACCGGACCACCGGGCTTGTGGCCGGTCCCGCCGGCGACGGTGCGGCGGGTCGATGGCTACGTGATACCGCGGACGAAGCGGTGTCGGCGGCTGTCACGGCGGGCGGGCCGACCGGCGCGGCGGGCGACGGCGCGGCTGGCGACGGCGCGGCGGGGGATGCGCGGCGCAGCCCATCGGCGAACTCCGCCACCTCGGGGTCCGCATCCGCGTCGAATTCCTGCCGGTACACATCAGCGAACACGCGGGCGTGCCGCAGGGCCGCTCCACGCTCGCCGGCCCGGTCGAGTGCCGCCATGAGCCGGACCGCGACACGAGGACTGAACGGGTCATGCCCGGCGGCCCGGTACCACCACGTAACGGCACCGGCGGCGTCCCCGCGTTCCTCGTACTCTGCGGCCAGGGCCTCGAGGACGCCCGCCTGAAGCCGGGTCAGGCGCTCACGCTCCCGGAACGACCACTGCTCGAACTCCGGCGCACCGTCCAGGAAGAAGCCGTCCAGGAAGGGTCCGCTGTAGTGGCTGGCCGCGTCATGGTACCGGCCGTCTGCAAGCGCCGCCTCGAAGGCGGCCACGTCGCTGGGGAGCCGGTCCGTATCCAGGCGGAGCTCGTCGCCGGCCGTCACGATGGTGTCCCCGCCCAGCGCCTTGTTGATCCGGTACACGGAGTCGGACAGCAGGCGGCGACCGCGTTCGGAGTCGACCTCCGGCCAGAGGCAGGCGATGACCTTCTCCCGGCCGAGACCCCGGCTCGTGGCCAGGAGCGCCAGCATGGCCAGCCGGCGGCGCTGGGCCGCCCGACCCGTGAGCGGGCCGGTCGGCGTTTCCACGGACAGGCCGCCGAAGAGCTTGAGAGAGATCACGATACCCGGGCGACGGAGTGGCGATGCGGGGGCGAAAACGGGGCGATCCGCCCAGCGTATATATAGGGCCGCGGCCAGGTCCCGACAATCGGGACGCTCCCGGGCGGCCGCGTCGCGAAGCCACCTTCCAGCACCGGAGTCGAAGCATGCCGAAGTACATCATCGAGCGGGAAATTCCAGGAGCCGGCAAACTTTCGCCGGCGGACCTCCGCGGCATCTCGGAGAAGTCCTGCGGCGTTCTCCGTGAGCTCGGCCCGCAGGTCCAGTGGGTCCAGAGCTACGTCACCGACGACCGGATCACCTGCGTATACATCGCCCCGGACGAGGAGAGCGTACGGGAGCATGCCCGCCGGGGCGGGTTCCCCGCCGATCGGGTTCTGCGCGTCGTCACCATGATCGACCCGACGACGGCGGAGGCCGCGTGACGCGAGGCGTCAGCGACTACCATCAGCCAGTCCCGACCCCCCTTCTCAAGGAGAACTCAATGACGGTCCAGCGAATCACCCGTTACGCCGCCGCTGCGGCGATGGCGCTCGGTCTTCCGGTCCTGTCGGCCTGCGGCGAAACGCCGGCCACCGACGTCCACGACATTCATGATTCGGCCGCCTTCAGCCGGATGGCCGCGAAGTCACCGGACCTGAACCGTCAGCTCGCGGAGCTGCGGCGGGTCACTGCGCCGTACCACAACTTCGACGCCGGTACCGCCGCCGGCTGGGAGGCCCGTATCACGCCGTGCTGGGAGCACTCCGATGGGGCCATGGGCTACCACTACGCCAACCCAGCCTACCTGTTCGATGGCGGCCGCGTGGATCTCCTGGAGCCGGAGGCCCTGATGTATGAGCCTGGCCCGGGCGGCCAGATGCGCCTCGTCGGCATGGAGTACATCGTGTTCATCGACGACTGGACGGAGCAGGATCCGCCGGAGCTGCTCGGGCAGTCGTTCCATCCCCACTCCTTCCTGCCCATCTACAAGCTCCACATCTGGCTCTGGCGGGACAATCCGCGGGGTATCTTCGCGGACTGGAACCCGAAGGTTTCCTGCGCGCACGCCGACGAGACGGAATCGTTCTGACGTCCCGCGGCCGGGGCCGGGCGCGACGGTGCGCCGCGGCTGCCGGCCCGTGCCGCGGCCCCCGCGGACAGCTTTCCACGATCCCCATCCCCACCCCGGCCTCCCCGCCGGCCGTCGGTACCGGCGGCCCGAACGTTGAACGATCACCGGTGAGGTGGCCTGCGGAGGGCGCGCGCATGTCGCCGCAGGCAGATTTCATCATCCAGGTCCTCCAGACGCACAGCGGCGGAGGCCAGCTCGTCCGCGAGTCGGCGGAGGTCACGGCAGCACGCGTGCACGTCGAACGGACCGCCTCGCTCCTCGTGCGCCGTGGCGAATGCCTCCGCGAGCCGGCGTGCGCCCATCGCCAGAGCGAACGCCTCACCGGCGAGGCGCTCATCGGTCCAGTCATGCAGGGCACGCACGGGGTGCCTCAGCGGACGCGCGAGGCCAGGGCCAGATCCTCGTCCCGCCCCGCGACCAGCAGCGTGTCCGATTCCTTCAGGCGGGCGTCCGGCGGCGGCACCGGGATGATCTCGTCCATGAGCACGTCGTGCACGGCGACCACCGATATCCGGTAGTGGCGCGGCAGGGCGAGTTCCCGCAGGGTCCGCCCGATCCAGGCCGTTGGTACCGCCATTTCCAGGACGCTGAACCCGTCACCGAGACGCACGTAGTTGAGAATGCCATGCGCCGTGAAGCGTGCAGCGAGCCGCATCGCAGACTCGCGCTCCGGGAACACGGTTTCGGTGACGCCCAGCTTCTCCATGACGCGGGCATGATCGCGCGACGTCACCTTCGCGTAGATCTCGCCGACACCCAGATCCCGCATGGCCAGCGTCGCCAGGACGCTCGCGGTAATGTCCTCTCCCGTACCGACGATCCCTACATCGGCGCCCGAGGCACCGACCCGGTCGAGGACGTCGCCGTTCCGGCCATCGCCCACGGCCGCCCGCGTGACGAACGGCGCCATGCGGTCCACCGCCGCCTCATTCACGTCCACGGCCACCACATCGTGACCCTGCGCGTGCAGAGCCTCCGCCGCAGCTGAACCGAAGTTCCCGAGTCCCACCACGACAATGCGTTTCATGTCTCCTCCTTCAGCCCACCGCCACGTCCTCATATGCGTATCTGAAGCCCCCATTCCGTGTCGGACGCGCCAGCGTGAGGGCCGCGGCGAACGCCAGCGGACCCACGCGGCCCATGAACATCAGCAGGATCGTGAGCACTCTCGAGGCCATGCTCATGTCGGGCGTCACGCCCATGGACAGTCCGACTGTGTTGAATGCGCTGGCCGCTTCGAACATGTACGGCAGGAAAAGGGTACTCGACTCGCCCTGGGAGTACGGCCCGAGCCCGACGGTGACGTGCACGAGAATGGCGATGGTCATGACGACGAAGCCCGCGGCGAACAGTCCCACCGCCCGCTGGACGGTCTCCACCGGAACCGAGCGTCCCCACACACTCGTCGTGGTGCGTCGCATCAAGCGGGACCATGCGAAGAGGGCGATGAGGGCCGCCGTCGTGGTCTTCATGCCCCCGGCCGTCGAACCCGGGGACCCACCGATGGACATGAGCAGGATAGTCAGGAAGTTCGTTCCGGCGTCGGCTTCCGCGTAGTCGACCGTGCTGAACCCAGCGGTGCGTGCCGTAACGCTCATGAACAGGCCATTCACTGCCCTCGCCCACACCGGCATCCCCGCCAGCGTGTACTGCCACTCCAGCACGGTGTAGAGAAGTCCGCCTCCGACTACGAGTACCGCCGTGCTGGCGAGGACGAGCCTGGAGTGCAGCGAGATCCGGAAGATCCGACCCTCGCCACCGGCTCTTCGGCGGAGATGGAGCTCCTCGAGAGTGAGGAAGCCCAGGCCGCCGGCCACAATCAACAGCATGACCGTGCCGAGCGTCGCCGGCGCCGTCCGGAAGTTCGCCAGAGAGTCGGAGAAGGTGGAGAAGCCGGCGTTGCAGAATGCGCTGACGGCCTGGAACACGGCGTGGAACGCCGCCTCCGCCGGGCCGAACGCCGGCAGCCAGAGGACGAAGAGGATGACGGCGCCCGCTGCCTCGAAAACGAGGGCGAAGCGGACAATGTCGGCGGTCAGTCTCAGATGGTTCACGTACGGGGTGAGATTAGCGACCGACCGCGACACCGCCTCGTGCCGCAGGGAGAGCCGCCTGCCGAGTGCGAGGATGACCAGGGTGGCAAACGTCATGATGCCGAGACCGCCCAGCTGAATGAGCATCAGGATCCACAGTTGACCCGCCCTCGTGAAGTACGTCGCGGTGTCCACAACGATGAGTCCCGTGACGCAGACGGCGCTGGTTGCCGTGAAGAGCGCATCGAGCAGCGTTAGGCGCGGACCCGTGTAGAGTCCCGGCAGAAGCATGAAGCCGGCGGTACCCACGGCGATGAGCAGCGCGAACGAGCCCACGAGCAGCTGCGATTCGGTGAGCCCGTGCCAGAACCCCGGCCTGTGCCTTCCTGTGATCCCGTGGGTCACCATCCCCTCCAGACGGCTGCGACGTGCGAACGTGTGCCTGCATCAAGGATGCAGCTCCCGCCATTAAGTTCGCGGGGGGCATCGTCGCCAATCGCGTTAAGGAGGCGTTAAGAGATGTGAGCGACGTCGGCGGCGGGGACGATGAGCCGGAAGATGCTGCCACCGCCGGGCCGGGGCAGGTACTCCACTGTGCCGCCCTGGATCTCCGCGAGGTGGAGGGCGATGGCGAGGCCGAGTCCGGCGCGGCCGGCGTCGGGAGGGAGGCTGCCTGGCCGGTAAAAGGGCTCGAAGATCCGCCGGGCCTCGTCGGCGGTCACGCCCGGTCCCCGATCGAGCACCGAGAAGACCATGTGGTCCTTCTCGCGCGTAAGTTCCACCTCGACTGCCGACCCGGGGTTGGAGTACTTGAGGGCGTTCTCAATGAGATTCACGAGGGCTCGCACCGTGTGGCTGAAGTCGATCCGCCCGACGGGGATGGAGCCATCCGGCGGGAGTGTCGCCCTGATGGCGCGTTCGCCGCGGGCGCCCTCCACGCGCTGCAGTGCGCTGGCCAGCACCTCCTCCCCCGCAACTATCTCCGGGGAGACCGGCAGCGCGCCCGCCCGCAGACGGGATATATCGAGAAGATCCGCGACCAGCGCATTCAGCCGATCGGCCTCCTCCTCGATGATGGTCGCCCTGTCGTCGCCGGTGTCCCGCAGCTCGAAGGCGAGCGCCTTGATGGTGGTGAGCGGTGTGCGGAGATCGTGCGACACGCCGGCGACCAGGGCTTCCCGCAGGCGGTCGGCTTCCTGGAGCGCGTGCACGCGATCAGCTTCGGCGGCGAGCTGAATCCGCTCGATCCCGAGCGCCGCGTAGTACGACAGCGCGAGAGTGAACCGGACGGCCGCCGGATCGAACCTCAGTGGCTCCGCACTCTCCAGGCGAAGCACGCCCAGTCCCCGGCCTCGCACCGTCAGCGGCAGCACGACGCCGCGAACATCCCGATGCCGGCGCAGCACGGCCTGCAGGTCTGCGGGTGCATCGCCGGTGACCGTCCAGGCCGGGCCCGTGCCGCGCACTGCCACGACGCCCCCGTTGATGACAGAGATGAGCAGATCCTCGTCGGGCGGCGCGTCACCGTCATGGCCGGCCGCATCTCGTGCGAGACACTTCACGCGGCCGGAGTCCTCCCTCATCCAGACCTCGCAGACCGCGACACGCAGCGTCGTCCGGATCACCCGCGCGATGGGGAGTACCGCGTCCTCCGCCCTTCCGGCATTCAGCGTCTCCGCACCCAGTACCGAGAGCCGGTCGATCTCCTCCGCCCGTTCCCGGGCGGTGCGGGCTTCCCGCTGTGCGCGGTGGAGGAGCTGCGCCGCCACGGCGCCGGTGATGAGGAACGCGACGAGGACGCCCCAGTCCAGCGGATCCGCGATGTGGAGGGTGTAATAGGGCGACAGCAGGAAGTAGTTGAAGGCGATGAAGCACAGTCCGGCCAGCCCCAATCCGAGGAGACGGCCGTGGAGGGCGCTGCCCCCGAGCACGATGAGCAGGAAGGCGAGGGCCATGTGTGCCTTGTCGAGCGTGCCCCGGAGAAGCCAGAGCCCGGCCGTAGCGACGGCGGCGATGAGCAGCCAGGTCGCGATGGCGCGTGGCCGTCGGAGCGGCTGCTCGGCGGGGTCAGTCAGCGGGTGCCTCGAGCCTGTAACCAACGCTTGGCTCCGTAATGATCAGGCGGGGGCGGACGGGATCGCCTTCGATCTTGCGGCGGAGGTTGGCGATGTGGACGCGGAGATAGCTCTGCGCGTCGCCGGCGCCACCCCGCCAGACCTCGCGAATGATCTGCTGGTGCGTGAGCGTGCGCCCGGCGTGCCGGATGAAGACGCGGAGCAGGTCCCACTCAGTCGGCGTCAGGTGGATGGGGGCTCCGCCCCGGCTGACGGTACGGCGGGCCACGTCGACGACGAGGCCGCCCGCCGTGAACGGCGTGTCGTCGGAGTCGACCGCCCCGCGTGCTCGCCTGAGCTGGGCCCGGGCGCGGGCCTGGAACTCTGCCGGGCTGAACGGCTTGGTGATGTAGTCGTCCGCGCCCGCGTCCAGCAGCCGGACCTTCTCGCCATCCGAGTGACGCGCCGACAGCACGATGATCGGAGCGTCCGACCACGACCTGATCTCCGTGCATACACCCATACCGTCCATGTCGGGGAGACCGAGGTCCAGGACGATGAGAACCGGCCGCTCCGCCGCCGCGAGGTCGATGCCCGCCCGGCCCGTGGACGCCTCGAGGACGCGGTCCACGATGCCCCGCAGCGAGTTCGCCACGACCCGCCGGATCTGCGGCTCGTCATCCACCACCAGCGCTGCGCCCCCGGGCGCCATGCAGCCTCCTCGCCGTTGCGGGTCCGTTCCATGATACGCAGGCGGTACGGGCGGCGCGACGGTCGTGACCGTTGTATACTCCCCGCCATGGTCATCCACCTCATCGACGGCACGTACGAGCTGTTTCGCCATTTCTACGGCCTGCGCCGCTTCCGCAAGGATGGCGATCCACCGCTGGGCGCCGTCGTGGGCGTGCTCCGTACGGTCCTCCAGCACGTGGAAGCCGGCGCCACGCACATCGGCGTGGCGACCGACCACGTCATCGAGTCATTCCGCAACGAGCTGTGGCCGGACTACAAGACCGGGGAAGGCATTGAGCCCGCACTGCTCGCGCAGTTCCACCCGCTGGAGGACGCCCTCGCGGCCATGGGCGTGGCCACGTGGCCCATGGTGGAGCTGGAAGCGGACGACGCCCTGGCCTCGGCCGCGCACCTGGCGGCATCGGACGACGCGGTGGACCAGGTCCGGATCTGGACGCCGGACAAGGACCTCGCGCAGTGCGTCCGCGGCGGCCGCGTCGTCCAGGTGGACCGCAGGGGCGACACCGTGCGCGACGAGGCCGGCGTACTGGAGAAGTTCGGCGTCGAGCCGGTGCTCATTCCGGACTACCTCGCCCTGGTCGGCGATGCGGCGGATGGCTACCCGGGCATCCCGGGCATCGGGGCCAGGACGGCCGCCCGGCTGCTGAACCGGCACGGTCCCATCGACGCGTTCCCGGAGGGTACGCTTGGCGGTCGGCGCGAGCTGGCCCTGCTGTTCAGGGACCTGGCCACACTGCGCACCGACGCGCCGCTGTTCGCGAACGTGGCCGAGGTGCGCTGGCACGGACCCACAGCCGAGTTCGACGGCCTGGCAGGGGATCTCGGCGACCCGCGCCTGCCGGACCGCGCCCGGCGCGCCGCGGAACGCACGCGCCAGCCGGAAGACTCAGCGTAGCAGATACGGAGGCCTCATGTCGCTGCACCGGACGAAGCACCCCGCGCCCGGCGGAATCCTCTCCGCAATGCTCCTGTCACTGCTGCCCGCCGCGCTCGACGCGCAGGTGCCCGCGCAGCCCGTCATCGAGAACGGACAGGCCCAGGTCGTCGCCGCGTTCGCGGATTCGGCCGAGTGGGTCCGCCACGACCTGTGGGTGGAGACGGAGTTCGACACGGACGGGGACGGCCGGCCCGACCGGGTGCACGTGGCGGTGACCCGGCCGCGACAGACGGAGACGGACGGGCTGCGCGTCCACGTCGTATATGAGACCAGTCCGTACTATGCCGGCGGAATCCTCGACATGGACGCGTTCTGGGACATCCGCCACGAGGTGGGCGCCGTGCCGCCGCCGCGCCGACCCTATCCATCTGCGCCCCAGCGGGTCCAGCGCCCGCGACTGTCGGGTTCGCACGTCGCTACGTGGGTACCTCGCGGGTTCGCGGTCGTGCATTCGTCGTCGCCCGGGACGGGCCTGTCCCAGGGCTGCCCCACGGTGGGCGGCGAGAACGAGTCACTGGCGCCGAAGGCCGTCATCGACTGGCTCAACGGGCGGGCCCGGGGCTTCACATCGCCGGACGGCGACGAGGAGGTCGCGGCCCACTGGAGCACCGGCCGCGTCGGCATGATCGGCACGTCGTATAACGGCACGCTGCCCATCGCCGCCGCGACGACGGGCGTGGACGGACTCGAGGCCATCATCCCCATCGCCCCGAACACGTCGTACTGGCACTACTACCGGTCCAACGGACTGGTGCGCCATCCCGGGGGCTACCCGGGCGAGGACATCGACGTGCTGTATGATTTCATCAACAGCGGCGACCCCGCGCGGCGGGAGTACTGCAATGCGATGGTGAGGGACGGTGAGATGCTGCGGAACCTCGACCGCGTCACGGGTGACTGGAGCGACTGGTGGGCGGGCCGCGACTACCTGCCGCAGGCCGGCGGAATCCGCGCCGCCACGCTGATGGCCCACGCGTTCAACGACTGGAACGTCATGCCGGAGCACAGCGTCCGGATCGTCGAGGCGCTGAAGGCGCGTGGCGTGCCCGTGCAGATGTACTTCCACCAGGGCGGACACGGCGGCGCACCACCGCTGGAGATGATGAACCGGTGGTTCACCCGCTACCTGCACGGCGTGGAGAACGGTGTCGAGCAGGACCCGAGGTCCTGGATCGTGCGGGAGTCCGCCGACCGCAGCCAGCCGACGCCGTATGTGGACTACCCCCACCCGGACGCGTTGCCCGTCACGCTGCGCCCCACGGCAGGCGCGCCCGCCTGGGGCGGCCTGACGACGGCAGCGCCGGGCGGGCAGGGCAGCGAGACGCTGGTGGACAACGTCTCCTTCGGCGGCGCGTCCCTCGCCATCGCCGAGTACACGAACCACCGGCTGATGTACGCCACGCCCGAGCTGGCGAACGACGTGCACGTCTCCGGTACGCCGCGGATCACAGTCCGCGTTGCGGCGAGCAGGGAGGCGGCGAACCTGTCCGTCTGGCTCGTTGTCCTCCCCTTCGCGGAACCGGTGGCGAACCGCCCCACCAGCGTCATCACCCGCGGCTGGGCCGATCCCCGGAACCACCGATCGCTCTCGCGCAGCGAGCCGCTGGTGCCCGGCGAGTTCGTGACACTCAGCTTCGACCTCCAGCCCGACGACCAGGTCATCCCGGCGGGCCGCCGCATCGGCCTCATGATCATGTCCAGCGACCGCGAGTTCACGCTGTGGCCACGCCCCGGGACGGAGCTCACCGTGGACCTGGATGCAACGTCCCTCGAGCTGCCCATGGTGGGCGGCGCGGACAGTCTGCGCTTCGTGCAGGCGGGCGGGGCACCGTAGCCTGACCGGATCCGCGTACGCGTTTACGGCAGGTACTTGATCCCGGACGGGACGGCCGGCCATATTGCGGCGTCCCGTCGCGGGTATCCCCGACAGATCCGAGCATGACTATCCGACGTCGCATCGCGTGGGCGGCCTTCGCCAGTGCGTCCGCCTGCGTGCCCCTCCTCGCGTACACCGGCTGTACGCGTACCAGCGCGAGCGCGCCCGGCCCGGCGCCATGGCTGTTCGTGTGGGCAGCGGATGCGGACAGCGCGGACTCGGACTTCCTCGCCGTGATCGATGTGCGGCCGTCCGAGCCGACCTACGGTGAGGTGGTGGCCACGCTGCCCGTAGGCGCACGCGGCTCGATGCCGCACCACACGGAATACGAGTATCCGCCGGACCATCGTCTTCTGGCCAACAGCTGGACGGCCGGCCGTACCTTCATCATCGACCTCTCCGACCCGCGGTCGCCCCGCCTGGCCGGCGAGCTGCCTCCGGTGGAAGGCTACGCGTATCCGCACAGCTTCGCGCGTCTCCCGAACGGCAACGTCCTGGCGACCTACCAGTCCGGCACCGCCGGCTACGGACCCGGGGGCGGCATCGTGGAACTGGATGCCGGCGGGCACATTGTCCGTTCGGCGTCGGCCGTCACGCCACGGATCGGGAGCGACCTCAACTGGCCATACAGTCTCGCCGTGATCCCGGGCGTCGACCGCGTGGTCACCACCAGCGCGGACATGGGCATGCCGCCGTGGGAGGAATGGACCTACCGGGACACGCACGACCTCCACGTGTGGTCCCTGTCCGAGTTCCGCCTGCTCACCACGGTGTCGCTGCCACCGTCGCCGGAGGGCCGGCACAACATCGCGCCGGCGGAGCCACGCGTCCTCGACGACGGCACGGTCTACGTCAATACGTTCACCTGCGGGCTCTACCGCATCGACGGACTCGACGGTCCGGCGCCGACGGCCACATTCGTCCATGCGTTCCCGGGCGGGATGTCGGACCACGACATATGCGCCGTGCCCGTGGTGATGGGGAAGTACTGGGTACAGACGGCGGCCGGGCTGCCGGGGCTCATTGCGCTGGATGTTAGCGACCCGGCCGCGCCCGTGGAGGTTTCGCGCCTCACGCTGGATCCGCAGACGTACCCCATGCCCCACTGGCTGGGGGCGGACCGCGCCGGCGACCGCATGGTCCTCACCGGCGACCCGCACTCCTGGATTCTCATCGTGCACATCGATCCGCTCACCGGCGCCATGTCCATCGACGGGAGCTTCCGGGACGCCGGCACCGAACGTGCCGGCATCGATTTCGACCGACTCCGCTGGCCGCACGGCGAGACGGGTCGCGCGCTGGTCCACGGGGCCGTCTTCGGCGGCCCGCGCCACTAGTACTACCGCTCTCGACGGAGGCAGACCGCATGTCCATGCCGGCATCATCCGCAATCCACCACACCTGCTTCGTGGTCCGCGACCTGGAGGGCACGGCCCAGCGCCTGTCCGACGCCCTGGGCATCGGTCCCTGGAACGTCTGGACCATCGAGCCCGCAGTATGCCGCGTGCGCGGTCGCGAGAGTCCGTTCTCCTTCCGCGTGGCGCTCGCCACGGTGGGCGGCGGCACGTTCGAGCTGATCACGCCCCACGCCGGCCAGAGCGTGTACGATGAGCACCTGGAGCTGCGAGGCGAAGGCTTCCATCACACGTGCCTCATTTACCCGAGCATGGACGCCCTGCGGGAGGCCAAGGCCGAGCTCGTCCGGCAGGGGCGCGAGCTCATCCAGGAGGGGAGTGCCGGCGACGTCTTCGACTTCGGGTACTTCCTGTTCCCGGAGATCGCCTCGCCCGTGGAGTTGCTCTTCCTGGACGCCAGCAGGCTGCCGCCGCCCGAGGCCGTCATTGGAGGCGGCATCTCCGCAGGCACCTGACGGGGCGCATGGACGAGCAGCAGACCCGGCCGGGTCGGGATGGCGACACCCGCGAGGAGTTCGACCGCCTCTTCGCCGTCCTGTACGATGACCTCCGCGCCATCGCGCGCCGCCATCTCCGCCGGGAGCGGCCCGGCCACACGCTCGTGACGACTGCGCTCGTGCACGAGGCCTACCTCCGCCTCGAGCACCGGCCGGAGATCCCGTGGGATGACCGCCAGCGCTTCCTCGCGTTCATCTCCCGTGCCATGCGCCGGATCCTGGTGGACCATGCCCGCCGTCACGGCGCCGCGAAGCGGGGTGGCGGGATGGTCGTGACGCTCCATCCGGCCGCCGCACCCATCCACCCGCGGTCCACGGACCTGCTGGCGCTGGACGAGGCACTCCAGCGCCTCGGCGCGAAGGACGACCGGCTCGAGCGTGTGGTGGAGTGCCGTTTCTTCGGCGGGCTGTCCAGTGAAGAGACGGCGGAGGCACTCGGCGTGTCCCTGCGCACGGCGGAGCGGGACTGGACAAGGGCCAAGGCGTACCTGTACGAGCTGCTGCAGGAGCGGACCGCCTGAACGCCGGACAGGCAGCGCCTGCCGGCACTCGTCAGTCCGGCGTCGTCGTGGGGGGTACGGCCACTTCGGCCGCGGAGGACGTGCGTCCGAGGGCAGCCAGCGCCGTGTCGAGGAGGGCGCGCGCTTCGTCGGTGGCGGCCGCGGGTGCCCCTGCGCCCATGCGGATGGCCAGGGCTCGACGGAGAACGGGCTCGGCTTCCGCCGCACGCCCCGTGCGCGTGAGCAATCCCCCCAGCCCGGCCAGCGGGCGCGCCACCATCACATGTTCCTCTCCCAGGGCACGCGCGATCACGACTGCGGCCTCCCGGTACAGTGCCTCCGCCTCGGCATCGTCGCCCACACGGGCGAGGGCAGTGGCGAGGTTGTGCGCGAAGATTCCCGTGTTCTCGTGGGCATCGCCGAGCGTCGTGCGGGCAATCGCCAGAGTCCGCTGCCGCAGGGGAATGGACTCCCGCACCTTCCCCTGCTCGAACAGGACGTAGGACAGGTTGTTCAGTCCGCCCGCCACCTCCCGGTGCGTCCCGCCGAAGGCCGCCTCGTGGATCTCGAGGGACTCGCGGAAGTACGCCTCGGCGGCCGGGAGATCGCCCGTCCGCGCCCGGATGAAGCCCAGCTGGTTGAGCACCAGTCCGAGTCGGACGTGCCGCGGGCCGAGCCGGTTCCGGTAGATCTCCAGCGCCTCCTGCAGCAGCGCCTCCGCCCGGTCGTGAGCGTCCTGGCTCGAATAGAGGCGGGCAAGCGTGGTCAGCGTCAGCGCGATCTGTGTGTGCTCCGGGTCGAGGAGTCCGCGATTCAGCTCCAGCGACTGCCAGTACAGGGATTCCGCCTCGTCCCGGCGCTCCTGCATCTCCAGGGCGAGGGCCAGGTTATGGATACTTATCGCCGTCCGCGCATGCTGGTCCCCGAGAATCCGTCGGCGGATGGCCAGCGCCTCCCGGTAGGCGGCCTCCGCTCCGACGTAGTCGCCGCGCGCGTGCAGCGAGTGCCCCAGATCGGTGTGCGCGTCGGACTCGAGCTCGGCGTTGCCCGCACGGCGGGCCACTTCGACGGCTTCGGCGAGCATCGCCTCGGCCTCGTCGTAGCGGCCGGTGCGCTGGAACACGTCGCCCAGCCGCTCCAGGTTCAGGGCCACCTCACCATCGGAGCCGAGACGGCGGGACAGGTCGAGCGCCTGGCGGAAGTGCGGCTCGGCGCGGTCGTACTGCCCGAGGGTCGTCAGGATCTGGCCGAGCACGTTGAGCATCCGGGCCTGCACGGCAGGCTGCCCCGCCAGACGACCCGCCATCGCTTCGCCCTGCTCGAGCAGGTCCAGAGCGGTGGGGTTGGTCCCGGCGGCCCGGTCCGGATCGTTCGCCCCGAAGAGCTCCATGAGGAAGGCGGTCACCTGCTCCGCCTTCACCGCCTCGGAGCGGGCACGGTCGCGCTCCGCCTGCAGGCGGCCGGCATAGAGCGTTGCCGTTACCAGGTAGCCGGCCGCGAGGAGAACCAGAAGTGCAGACGCAGCCGACAGCGCGGGATTGCGGCGTACCCGCCTTCCCATCCGGTAGCGCCACGTGTCCGGCTGCGCCGCCACCGGCAGGCCCTTCAGGAAGTTCTCGATGTCGCCGGCGAACTGCTCCACGGACGCGTATCTGCGTTC
This sequence comes from Longimicrobiales bacterium, assembly GCA_035461265.1. Taxonomy (GTDB): domain Bacteria; phylum Gemmatimonadota; class Gemmatimonadetes; order Longimicrobiales; family RSA9; genus SH-MAG3. Next base: position 5,703 of record DATHVO010000314.1, on the reverse strand, counting down.
GGGCTCGCGGCGTATCGCCGACAGTACGACCGTGTCGAGATCTCCGCGGATACGCCGCTCCAGCCGACGCGGATCGGTGCCCCTCAGCTCCGCTATACGCGCGGCATGGGCGCTGTCCGTACTGCCCGGCGCCGGCGCCAGGATCGCCCCGCTGGGCGGTACGCCATCGCCCGTTGTGGACCGCGCTGCGCCGTCCGTCGTTGCGCGCGCCGCGGAGAACGGGCGGCGCCCGGCCAGAATCTCATAGAGCAGCAGTCCCAGCTGGTAGACGTCGGACGCCGTCGTGATGGCGTCGCCGGCGATCTGCTCCGGACTCGCATACGCCGGCGTCATGGGCCGCAGGCCCGTGCGCGTGTGCACCGCGTCCGCGGCGTCCGCCGCATCGTCCAGCAGCTTCGCGATGCCGAAATCGAGCAGCTTGGGCGTGCCGTCCTGCGTGACGAGGATGTTCGACGGCTTCAGGTCGCGGTGCACGACGAGGTTCCGGTGCGCGTACTGCACCGCCCTCGCCACCTGCACGAAGAGACGCAGGCGCGCGTCCACGTCGAGCCGGCGCGAGTCACAGTATTCCGTGATGGGCTGCCCTTCGACGAGCTCCATCACCAGGTAGGGACGCCCGTCCTCCGTGGCGCCGCCATCGTGGAGCTGCCCGATGTGGGGATGGCTCAGGGAGGCGAGAATGCGACGCTCGGCACGGAACCGGGCAAGCACATCGTCCGTGTCGAGGCCCCGCCGCAGGACCTTGATGGCGACGTCCTGGTCGAAGTCGCCGTCCACCCGCGTGGCGCGGTACACGGTGCCGGTCCCGCCGCGGCCGATCACTTCAACCAGGCGATGCCGGCCCACGATGCGGCCGATCTCCTGCGCGTCGGCGCCGGCCTCGTCTTCCCCGCCGGGCAGCTCGACGCTTTCCAGGAAACCGGACGCCTCCTCGGTGGACGCCAGCAGGCGGCTCACCGCGCCGGCGATCTCCGGATCCGTGCACAGCTCGCGCAGGCAGGAGTCGCGCTCATGGGGCGGGCGCGTGAGGACGGCCTGGAAGAGTGCGTCGATCTCCTCCCAGCGGTCGAAGAATGCCTCGTCACGTGTCACGGAATGAACTCGCCGTCGTGTGGGATCCGCCTGCGCGCGGTACCGTCGCCGCTGCCGGGAATGGCTCTGCCGGGTTCCGAGAGGCGCCGGGACCGTCCGGGGGACGGGTAGCGCCTGCCAGCACAGGATAGCCTCAGCGGCGAGTCCCCTGCAAGCGGAATCGCGCCCTGCCATGCTTGACCGCGGGGCACCTCCCGCCCCACCCTCCCGTACGGAGCGGGAGCTCCGCATGCACAACGGTCTTCCGGCGGAACGGGATGCTCGCATGGACAACCTGGATTTCGACCAGCTGCACGCCCTCCTCGACTCGGTGTTCTCTCTGCGTGACGACGAGCGCTGGCTGACGATCCTGGTGGACCTGCCCGATGGGCGTGTTCCTGACACCGACGCATGGCGCGACCGGCGGGCGATCGCGGAAGAATGGTGCGCACTGCTCCGCGAGGGGCGCTCCGCGCTGCCCTTCACGGACGTCGTGTACTGCACCTACCCGAACGTCGGCAGCAACAACAACGACCTGCCCGGGATGGCGGTCGTGACCCGTGCCGTCGTACGGGACGCAGGCAGCGCTGAGGCTGAAGCGCACATGGAGATGCGGACCATCCTGGAATCCTCCAGCGTCGTGCTGGCGCCGACGCAGCTGTCTGCAACGGCGCCGCTCAAGCTGCTGGCCCGGGAGTACGGCTTTCGCGGCGCCACGCTGCCCGGCTTCTCCCGGCAGATGCTGCCGGTCCTCGCCCTGGACTACGAGAAGGTCAATGCCCGCGTGGTGGAGTTCAGGGACCGGATGGACCGCGCAGACGGGATCGCCATCAGTCTCGTCGCGGATGGGCGTGAGTACGGGAGCTACTTCGACCTGCGCTTCCGCGGCGGGCACGCCAGCGGCGGGCTGATGCGGGAGCCGGGCACGGTGGGCAACCTGCCATCGGGCGAGGCCTACATCGTACCGTACGAGGGTGAGCGGGAGGGCGAGCCCAGTCTGACGGCGGGGGAGCTGCCCGTCCAGTTCGGCGACGAGATCGTCGTGTACCGGCTCGAGGAGAACCGCGCGGTGGCCGTCCTTACCACCGGTCCCAGCTCGGACGACGAGAGGCGACTCCTGGAGGAGGAGCCGGCGTACGGCAACATGGCGGAAGTCGGCATCGGCGTCCTCGGCGAATGGGGCGTGCAGGCCGTGGGCAGCACGCTCCTGGACGAGAAGCTCGGCCTGCACATCGCCTTCGGCAGGAGCGACCACTTCGGCGGCGTTACGAGCCCGGCCTCGTTCCGGGACCGCGGCCGGGTGGTGCATATCGACCGGGTCTACGTGGAGTCCGTCCAGCCGCGGATCGCCGTCCGGGAGGTCGCGTTCGACTACGGCGGCGGCGGGACGGAGGTGATCATGCGGGACGGCGCCTTCGTGGTGTAGGCCCGCCTGCGGGTGCGCGATGCTCTTGTGCGGACGGCCCGCCCTGCCGAACGTGGGGGATCGAGTGCAGTTCTCGCGTCCCACCCCAGAACCATCGTGGAGGCTCCCATGACGGACCCGGACCTCGTCTTTGACATGGACCCGCAAAACGTGCGCAGGGTGGAGGACTGGATCAGCCAGCGCTGGCCCGCCTCCGTCCTGGCGAAGCAGGCCGACGGATCACGGCTCACCTGGTCGCTCCTCGGGCCAGGCGCCGTACAGAGCATTGCGGCCACGGAGTCCTTCCTGAGCCTGCCCGCCGCAGAGGTGGACCGGCACCTCGAGGACGCCCGCCGCATCTGCGAGGCCGATCAGGGCGCTCCCAGACACCTCCTCCTGGCAACGGACGGAGCCCTGGCCATCGACGACGGCTAGGGCAGCGCCGGTTTGACGGGCCCGGCATGCCGGGCCCGTCGGCGGCCGGTGCCACCGTTCGAGACCGCGAATACCGACCCACAGGCCCCGCGTCAGGCTCCCGTCAGGATAGACCGCACACAGACCGAAGCGCCCCGGCCGGCACCCGCCGACCGAGGCTCCGGAGGTGAGAGTCGCGTCAGGGCTCGCGCCCAGATTCGAGCGACGGGCCGAATGCCCCGCCCAATCAGCGACTCCACGACGCGTCATGACGGCGCGTCTTCACCCACGGAGGTCACGATGTCGTCCCCTGCCCCTCTCCTCTCCCCAGGTCGGCTCGCAGCGCTCGCCGCCGTCCTCGCCCTCGCCGCCGCCGGCTGTGTGGACCGGGAACTCCCCACCGGCTACGGCCCATCCGCCTTCGTGGCGGTGGGCGGGCCGGTGGTAAACAGCCTGGATGATGTAAACGACGGCACCTGCAACGAGGCCCATTGCAGCCTCCGCGAGGCCATCGACGCCGCGGTGGCCGGCGATGTCATCACCTTCAGCGTAACGGGCACGATAGTGGTGTCGAACGTGCTCGTCATCGAAAAGTCGCTGACGATCCAGGGCCCGGGCGCCGATGCGCTGGCCGTAAGTGGAAACGACCTGGTCCAGGTCTTCAATGTCTACGGCGGTTCAGTGTATGCGGAAATCCGCAGCCTCACGATCCGTAACGGCAAGTATGACAATGGCGGCGCTCTGTTCGTCGGGTATGCACAGCTGGTACTCGACAGCGTGGTGGTCCTGAACAGCAGGGCCATTGAAAAGAACTACTCGTACGGCGGCGGGATCTCCGCCAACCGAGCGACGGTGACCATCCGCAACAGCACCATCACGGGGAACACTGCGTCCGGAGCCTACCTGGGGTTGGGTGGTGGCATCTCCAACGGCTTCGGTACACTGGTGCTGGAGAACTCCACCGTCTCAGGAAACAGCGCCACACTTGGCGGGGGGATCCACAACGACAACGGCGGCACGGTGACCCTCCTCAACTCGACGGTAAGCGGGAACAGCGGGACCATCACCGGTGGCGGCATCCAGGGCGAGGTCGGATCGGTGACGATCGCCTACAGTACCGTATCGGCGAATACGGCGGCGAACACGGGTGGCGGAATCCTGTCCCAGGGCGGACTCACCCTGACGAGCGCCCTGGTTGCCGCCAATTCCGCGCCTGGGAGTCCCGATCTCCATGATGGCTACCAAGCTGCGACCGCCACGTACAGCCTGATCGGGAGCACGATCGGGCACGCCATCCCGAATGGGACCAATGGCAATATCGTCGGCTCCGCTGCCCTGCTCGGTGCGCTGGCCAGCAATGGCGGCGTCACACAGACCCACGCACTGGGTGCAGGCAGCCCGGCCATCGACGCCATCCCGTCCGGAACGAACGGCTGTGGAACGAGTCCGGCCACGGACCAGCGCGGCATCGCCCGCCCGCAGGGCAGCGCCTGCGACATCGGCGCATTCGAGCTGCAGGAGACGGGCGGACCCGTAGCACCGGACTTCTCATTCGACCTGTCAACGCTGCCGGCGAAGACGTACGGTGACGCACCCTTCAGCGTGGCGGGCTATGTCACGACGAACAGCACCGGCACCATCGCCTTCGCGGCGGGCCCGGGGAGCGTCGGCTGTGACGTCAACGCGGCGGGCACGGTCACTATCACCGGCGCCGCCGTCTCCCCGAGCGCCTGCTGGGTGGAGGCCGTCCTCGCGGCTGGCGGGTCGTACACCGGCGCCGGCCCCATCGCCCAGGGCTTCAACATCGCGAAGGCCGCGGGCTCGGTAACCATCAGCAACCTGCCCGCGAGCGCCACCGTGGGCGGCAGCTTCACGCCGACGTACACCGTGGCCGGCGACGGCGTCGCATCCACGGCGTCCACCACCCCGGCCGTGTGCACGGTCAGCGCCGGCGTGGTCAGCTACGTGGGAGCGGGCACGTGCAGCCTGCAGGCGTCGGTGACCGAAGGCACGAACCACCTCGCCGCTACAGGGAGTGCCCAGACGTTCGAGGTGGCCCCGGTCGTCGCGGCCTTCACGAGCAGCTGCACGTACGTGATCAACGTGAGGAACGGGCAGCGCATGGTGACGGTGGCCTGGGCGAATGCGGAGCCCGGGGTCACGCTGATCCAGCTCGTGGACGGACGGGCGGTGACGAAGCAGTTCGCGCCGACGGCGACGGGAACGTGGAGCACGAACGTGAAGGCGGATCCGAGCTACGGCATGTGGGGCGGGTCCGGACGGAAGGACACCTCGATCGAGCTCGTTCCCGCCGGGACCCCGTGCACGCAGTAGCGCTGACCGACTGAGGATCGCAGCGCGGCGGGCCCGATCACGGGTCCGCCGCCCGCCGCGCGGCCCGGGCGCGTCATGCCGCGCGGCGGGTTCGTTGCGTCCGTTTCCGGGGTACCGTATGGTGGACGTGCACCCCCGCTGGCGGTCGGGTCCCGACCGACCGCGGGGCCGTACCGGAGCACGCCACGGTGCTGCACCTGCGTACCTTCGGGGCGCTGGACATTCGCACGTCCGGCACCGCCCGCGCCGACAGCCTCCTGGCTCAGCCCAGGAGCCTGGCCCTCCTCGTCTACCTGCTGCTGGCCCGGCCACGGGGCTTCGTGCGCCGGGACACGCTCTGCGCCATGTTCTGGCCCGATGCCGACGACGAGCATGCCCGCGGCGCGCTGAGTCAGGCGCTCTCCCGCATCCGGAGGACGGCAGGCCCGGGCGTACTCGAGCTGCGCGGGAGGGAGGAGGTAGCCGTCGCCCGCGGCGCA
>DATHVO010000313.1:0-2167 GCA_035461265.1 Longimicrobiales bacterium | reverse complement strand
CGCTGGGCCTGGACGGGGAGGAGAACGACTGGACACGGGAGGTGCGCGCCTTCGGTGCGAAGCTCGGCGAGCGAACGGGGCTTGGCGTGACTTTCGCAGACGAGCGGCTGACGTCCGTCGTGGCGGAGCGCGCGGTGCGGTCCCTCGGCCTGAAGCGATCCAGGCGCGAAGAGAAGGAGCGCGTGGACGCCGCCGCCGCCGTACTGATCCTGCAACGCCACCTCGACGCGATGAAGTCGGTGACCCGACGGGAGAGCGAACCCGAATGATGCACACACCGCCACCCCGCCTCATGCGTGCTGCCATCGCCGCCGCGTTTCTGACTCTCGCCGCGTGCGGCGGCGAGGGCGAGGGGGAACCGGTCCGCGTCCACGTCCCTGCCGGCGCATCTTTCGGCCAGGTCACGGACTCGCTGTCGGCGCAGGGCGTCATCCGCATGCCGCCGGTGTTCAAGCTGTACGCGAGGATGAAGGGTGCGACGGCAAGCGTGCAGCCGGGGACGTACGCGTTCCGCCCAGGCACATCGTGGTCCGCCATCCTCGACGACCTCACCGCGGGCCGCGTGCTCACCGCCCGCCTCGTCATCCCCGAGGCCTGGGACCTGCGCGGCATCGCCCCCCGCATCGCGGCGCTCACGGGCCTCGACGAGGACAGCGTCATGTACGCGCTCACGGATACAGCGGTGGCGAATCGCCTCGGCGTACCCGGTCCGACGCTCGAAGGCTACCTCTATCCGGCGACCTACTCGTTTCCGGTGGAGGCCCAGCTCGACACGATACTGGCCCGGATGGTCGCGACCTACCGCCGCGTCTGGACGTCCGAACGGCTGGCCCGGGCCGACTCCATGAACCTGAGCGAGCGGGAGGTCGTCACGCTCGCCAGCATAATCGAGAAGGAGGCCCGTCAACGCGACGAGATGCCCGTCATCTCCGGCGTCTACCACAACCGCCTTCGTCGGAACTGGCGCCTGGAAGCGGACCCCACAGTCCAGTACGCCCTGGGCGAGCACCAGCAGCGACTCCTTTACGCCCACATCGACCAGACCGCGGACAACCCGTACAACACGTACCGCATCTTCGGGCTGCCGCCCGGACCCATCGGCTCACCCAGCGCCATGGGCATCGATGCGGCGCTGCGGCCCGCCGACGTGGACTTCATGTTCTTCGTGGCGCGCCCCGACGGATCCCACATCTTCACCCGGACGCTGGACGAACACAACCGCGCCCGGGTCCAGGTCCGGCGGCTGCGGGAACAGGCCGCGCCGGGCGCCGGGGCGCCCCAGGCACCGGCGCCATCCGCACCCGGCAGCCGGCAGCCCTGAAACCGTGTCCGGCCACCCCGACCTGCGCCTCATCGTCATCACCGATCGCGGCCTCGCCAGGCCCCGGGACGTCATGACCGTCGTACAGGCCGCCCTCGATGCAGGCGCGCCCGCCATCCAGCTCAGGGACAAGCTGGCCACCGCCGCCGAACTGCTCCGCCAGGCGAGAGCGCTCCTCCCACTTACCCGTGCCGCGGGGGCGCTGCTCTTCATCAACGACCGCCTCGACGTCGCGCTGGCGGCCGGCGCCGACGGCGTCCACCTCGGCCCGGATGACCTGCCTGTGGCCGCGGCCCGGCGCATCGCGCCACGAGGATTCCTCGTGGGATGCTCCACCGATGACCCCGATGCGGCCCGCCGGGCGGAAGCCGACGGCGCCGACTACATCGGGTGCGGCGCCGTGTTCGGCACCCGGACCAAGACGGAGGTCGGAGCGGAGCGGATCGGCGTGCGCCGCCTCGACGAGGTCGCCGCAGCCGTGGACATCCCCGTCATCGGGATCGGTGGGATCACGGCCGGCAACGTGGCGGAAGTCGCCGCAACGCGCGCCGCAGGCGCCGCCGCGGTCGGTGAAATCATGGCGGCGAGCGACCCGGCCGCTGCCGTGACGGCACTGCTCACACCGTGGAGCCGCGCCGCAGGCTGAGGCGGGTTGGTCGGGCCTGGATGTGCGAAAGCCCCGCGCCACGGGAGTGGGCGGGGCTGTCTCTTTGGAGGCCGGCGACGTCGTACTCTCCCACCGGGTCTCCCCGGCAGTACCATCCGCGCTGCGAGGCTTAACGACCGTGTTCGGGATGGGAACGGGTGTGGCCCTCGCGCTATAGTCACCGGCCAGATCGCGTCGCC
>DATHVO010000312.1:0-11519 GCA_035461265.1 Longimicrobiales bacterium | reverse complement strand
AATCGCCCGCCTCGCCACCCTCCCACGCACCCCGCCCCGGCGCCGCGGCCTGAACCAGCAGCAGGTCGATCCCCCGGCTCGCCAGGACGTACGCCAGCCCCGGGTGCCAGAAGTCCTCGCAGATCAATACTCCCGCCCGCCAGCCGGGAGCGGGTGCCCACGTGTCAAGGGCGCGGCCCCTGCCGAACCAGCGGCCCTCGTCGAACATGCCGTAGGTGGGCAGGTAGAGTTTGCGCTGGCGGAAGACGACCCTGCCATCGCGGACGGCGACGGCACAGTTGTACGGGCCGCCCGGCGCCGCCTCGATGACGCCGGCCACCAGGTCGCCCGGCAGGCCGGCGAGGGCAGCGATGTCGAACGCCTCGCCCGGTTGGACGGGGACGCCGAGGCGGTGGACGGCATCCCCGACGTCGTAGCCGGTGAGGGCGAGTTCGGGCGTGAGGAGGATGTCGAAGTGCGCGGAGGAAGCGGCGGCGGCGATCCTGGCCGCGTTCGCCTCGGTGTCGCGGAGCACCGGCGCGAACTGCACGACCGCAAGTTGCAGCGTGTCCGCATCTCCCGGGGCCATGCCTGATGCTGCCGCGCCTGCCGCCGCTGCGTCGCGGTCCGTCGGATTGCCGCCGTTCACCTGGGCTCCGTTTCGGGTACGGCCGCATGTTAGACCCCGTTTCGCAGGGGTGTCAAGCGCAGTTGGCACGCTCCCGGTCGGCCCGGTATGTTCTGTGCGACATGCCCGCCCGGAGCCATCACCGGGCTGTCGTCCCAGGAGACACCGAATGCCGAAATTCGTCGTGGAGGGCGGGTACCCCCTGAACGGGCGCATCCGCCCCGCCGGCAACAAGAACGCCGCGTTGCCGATCATCGCGGCCACCCTGCTTACGGAAGAGGACGTGATCCTCGAGAACGTCCCGGACATCCGGGACGTCCGGACGCTCCTCGAGCTCCTCGTAGTTCTCGGTGCGGAGGTGGAGTGGCTCGGCGGCAATCGAGTGCGGGTGCGGGCCGCCGAGGTGGGGGTCAACGACCTCGACGCCTCCATGGCCGCCAGGATCCGCGCATCCATTCTGCTTGCCGGTCCCATGCTCGCCAGGGTGGGACGCATGGCACTCCCGCCGCCCGGCGGTGACGTCATCGGCCGCAGGCGCGTGGACACCCACTTCCTCGCGCTCTCCCGGCTCGGCGCCGTCGTCGAGGCCGATACGGGCTACCACCTGACGACCACCGGGCTGAAGGGCGCCGACATCTTCCTGGACGAACCCAGCGTCACGGCGACGGAGAACGCCGTCATGGCGGCCACGCTGGCCCGCGGCCACACCCGCCTGCGCAATGCGGCGGCCGAGCCCCATGTCCAGGACCTGTGCCACATGCTCAACGGCCTCGGCGCCCGCATCTCGGGGATTGGCACGGGCATCCTCGAGATCGAGGGTGTTGACCGCCTGCACGGTGGCACGTTCCGGATTTCCAGCGACCACATCGAAGTCGGCTCCTTCATCGGTCTCGCGGCGGTCACGGGCGGGGAGATCCTCATCGAGGACGCCGCTGTCGAGCATCTCGACTCGACGCTCCTCGCCTTCGAGCGGATGGGCATCCGCTGCGAGATCCGGGGGAAGGACCTCCTCGTGCCGGCGGAGCAGGAGCGCGCGATCCGCATGGACCTCGGCGGCCACATTCCGAAAATCGATGACGGGCCGTGGCCGGCATTCCCCGCGGACCTCACGTCCATCGCCCTCGTCGTTGCGACGCAGTGCCGGGGCACGATCCTCATCTACGAGAAGATGTTCGAGTCCAGGATGTTCTTCGCGGACAAGCTCATCAGCATGGGTGCGCGCATAGTGCTGTGCGACCCGCATCGTGCGGTAGTCGTCGGGCCGTCGCGCCTGCAGGCGGCGCCGGTGGAGAGTCCCGACATCCGTGCCGGCATGGCCCTTCTCATCGCTGCCCTCGGCGCCGAGGGGGAGAGTCATATCTACAACGTCGGGCAGATCGAGCGTGGGTACGAACGCATCGACGAGCGGCTGCGCGCGCTGGGCGCGCACATCACGAGAACCGACTCGCGCGGGGACTGAACCGCGCAGAACCGGAGGCAGGCATGTCGGACGAGAGACAGCGGCGGACGGACCCGGGCGACGCATTCCGCGACAGCGTGCGCGCGGTGAGCGGGATTCTGGGTGCATTCAAGGATGCAATCGAGCAGACGTTCAACGACCTGAGCGAGCGGGGTGAAATCTCGCCGGAGCGTGCGCGGGATGCGGCGCGCGACGCGATGAAGCGCGCGCAGGAAGCTGTGGATGACATGCGTGGCCGCGTCGACTTCGTTACGCGCAGGGAGTTCGACTCGTTGCGCGACGAGCTGGCCGACCTGCGCGCCCGGGTGGAGCAGCACGCCGCCCGCGACGATCACCACTCCCACGGCGAGACACCGGCGGCGGGGAAGGGCTCCGGCTCAGCGGACAGCGGCGCCGGCGACGGGTCGCCCGGCCTCTGAGCGCGACACCCCGGGCGAGCGCCGTTCCGGATCTTCCGGCCGGCGTCGCCGTGGTTGCCGAAGTGCCGGGGGACCACGGGCTTTACGTCCATCCCGCCTGGGCGGCAGCCACGCCGAGCGTGATCCAGGGTACGACGGCCGGTGGCGTGGACATGAGCCTGTTCGGCGTCGCGCCTGTCGGCGAAGTGATCGGCCGCTGGGTGCGCCTCCGGGAGGCGCTCGGTTGCAGGGCCATTGTCCACGCCCGGCAGGTGCACGGCGGCGACGTGCTCCTTCATGGTGAGCTGCCGCAGGGCCTCGTGCTGGCGCCTGACGCCGACGGCCACGTGACGACGGTACCCGCCATCGCGCTGGCCGTGTCGGTCGCGGACTGCGTCCCGGTATTCGTCGCTGCACCGGACCGGCGCGGCGTCTGCCTGCTTCACGCCGGCTGGCGGAGCGCCGCCGCGGGCATCCTGGAAGCGGGTATCGCCCGTCTCGCCCGCGCCGCTGCGTGCATGCCCGCGGACCTGCTCATCCACCTCGGACCGGCCATATGCGGGGCGTGCTACGAGGTGGGCCCGGACGTGGCGGAGGACCTGGGTGTCGCAGTGGCGGCGCGCAGCGCTTCGGACGACGGTCCGGAACGTGTCCATCTCGACCTCCGGGCCGTACTCGCCTCACGGGCGCTGGCGTGTGGCGTCCCGGCCCGGCGTGTTACGGTGTCCGCGCACTGCACGCGCTGCGGGGGCGACGTCTTCTACTCTCACCGGGCTGGCTGCCGGGAACGTCAGATTGCCATCCTGGGCCTGTCCGCCGCCGCAATGTGACGACGGATCCGGGACTGTGCGGCTGGTGCGCGCACGCACGCGCCACGAAGAACCGACGCGGCTCGGTGTTCTGGCGTTGCGACCGGTCCCGGACGGACCCGCGCTTCCCGCGGTACCCGGGTTTGCCGGTGCTACGTTGCGCCGGCCACGCGCCCCCCGCGCAGAACAGGAGCGGGGACCCGGCCGCCGACGAGGGGATCGCGCAGGATATTGCGGACCGGGGCCGGGAGGGCCGCGGTCCAGGCATCGACACCGACAGGGAGAGAACATGAGCGAACCGTTCTATACCGCACGGGCCGACGTGTGGAAAGTCGCCGGAACGCACCGCCAGGCCCGCCTCGGGGATGGGTCCACCGTGGAGTTCGGTGTCCACGGACCCGTGAAGGCCCATTACCGCCTGCACGACGAGAAGGACCTCCCCCTGCCCGTGGACTACATTGTGGCGGCTACGGGCGGGTGAATGCTGGGTACCCTCAACGGCGCGCTGGAGGCGCGCGGGATCAAGCTGGGACCGGAGGACATCCGGGCAGCCGTCACCGGGACGAACGAGGTCCGTGAGGGCGTGATCGTCCTCACCCGCATCGATGTGGCGTACACCCTCCGCGTTCCGCCTGGGAGCCGCGAGGCCGTGGACCGCGCCCTCGCCCGCCACCGGGACAGGTGCCCCACCGCCCGGAGCCTGCAGCCGGCCGTGGCCGTGGAGTGGACGGCGGACGTGACGGAGGCCGGCCCGACGACGGCCTGACGACGGCTTCGTTTCCATCGGGGTGGCGCCGGACGGCGTCCGGCGCCATCTTCATCATCGGTATCCCGCCTCCCCGTCCTTCGAAGTCCGATGCATCAATGCCCTGGCGCCGCCCGCTGATTCTCGCCTGCCTGCTGCTGGCCGGAGGCCACGTCCGTGCATTCGCCCAGCAGGATGGCCTGACCGGGGCCTGGCAGGGTGAGTTCGACGGGCCGGGCTCGCCTCTGGGCGTCGTGCTGCGCCTGCAGACCGACGGCGCCGACGGCTGGGGCGGTTCCATCGATGTGCCGTCCCGCGGCGTATTCGACCAGGGTGCTCGTGTGACCGTGAACAGGCACGGGCTGTATCTGGAGTTTCACGGCCTGGGCGCCGCGTTCAGCGCCGTACGGGACGCCACCGGCGACACCATAGCGGGCCTCTGGATGCAGGACGGGGGCGTCGCCGCCCTCCGCCTCGTGCGTGCCTCCGGCGATCCGGACAGGCGGCGCCCCCAGGATCCGGTGCCGCCGCTGCCGTATGCTGAAGTCGCGGTCCGCTTCGCATCCGCGGACCCGACAATCTCGCTGGCGGGCACGCTCTCCGTCCCGCCGGGGGCCGGCCCCCACCCGGCCGTCCTCCTCGTGAGCGGGTCGGGTCCACATGACCGTGACGCGGCCGTGGCCGGGCACCGGCCCTTCCTCGTCCTGTCCGACCATCTCACCCGCCGCGGCATCGCAGTGCTCAGAGTGGACGACCGCGGTGTCGGGGGATCCACCGGTGTGTTCGACGACGCCACGACCCCGGACTTCGCCCTCGACGCCCTGGGCGCCGTGCGGTTCCTCGCCCGGCACCCAGCCATCGATCAGGCGAGGGTCGGAATAGTCGGCCATTCCGAGGGCGGCATGGTCGCCCCGATGGTCGCGGCACGGTCCGACCTCGTGGCCTTCCTCGTCCTCCTCGCCGCACCCGGGCTGCCCATGCCCGAGGTGATCATGCAGCAGAGCGCAGCCATGCTCCGGGCAGAGGGCAGGCCCGATGTGGAGATTGCAGCCAACGTTCGGGCCGCAGCACGGCTGGCACGGCTGGTGGCGACCGGGCCGGATCCGGCAACCCTCGAACGTCAGGCACGGCGGATTTTCCAGGACCGCCTTGCGCACCTCCCCCTTCCCGACGAGACCCGGACACGGCAGGTGAACCTGGCAGTCCAGCAGTTCACGTCACCGTGGATGCAGTTCGTGGCGAGGCACGATCCACGCACCGACCTGCGGAAGCTCAACGGGACGCCCGTGCTGGCACTGAACGGGGCTGTCGATGCGCAGGTTCTGGCACAGCCCAATCTGGCCGGCATCGCACAGGCTCTCGCTGAAGCCGGCAACGACCGCTTCACCGTCCTCGAGATCCCCGGCCTCAATCACCTGTTCCAGTCCGCCGGCTCCGGCGCGATGAGCGAGTACGGCGTCATCGAGGAGACCTTCGCACCCGCCGCCCTCACGCTCATCGGCCGCTGGATCGAATCCGTCACCGCACCGCCGCTTTGACCGCTGCACCCACCCGCCGTACGTTGGACCGCAACGACACCATGACACGGAAGGATTCATGGCCATCAGCAGAACCACAGCGCGACGCCTGTGCACGAAGCCCGAGTTCGAACTGGTGGAGGCCAGCTTCGCTCCCCACGTGAAGACGCTGTCACCTGCCCGCCTCCGGCAGAAGGTGGCCCGGACCCGCAAGCTCAGGGACAAGTATCGCGACCTCGCGCGCCGGCAGCGTCTCGAGGCCAGGGGCAAGCGGTCACCGCAGCGGGCCCGCCCGGCGCAGGGCCACGAGAACACGGACCGCAAGGCCACGCTCTTCCGGGAGGTACTGGACCGTTTCGAGGCTCAACTCGGCCGCGCAGAGGCCGGTCCCGCCACGACCGCCGGTGCCAGGAAGGCCGGTGCGAAGAAGACCGGTGCCAGGAAGGCCGGTGCGAAGAAGACCGGTGCCACGAAGGCCGGTGCGAAGAAGGCCGGTGCGAAGAAGGCCGGTGCCAGGAAGGCCGGGCCGGCCGCAGGAAAGGCCAGGGCGGCGAAGCCGGCGAAGGCGGGTACGTCCGCCATGAAGGGCGCGCGCCGCAAGCCCGAGCGCGGACCGCAGGACGCGGATCAGCGCGCCCGGGGCCGGACCGCACGCGCCCATGCGCGATCGGCCAATACGCGCAGTCAGCATCGCCGGGACAGTCGCGGCTGATCCACCGTACCGGGTCGCGCCCGGCGGCGGCAGCCCGCCGCCGCCGGACGGGGCGGCCCCCGGTTGACGCTATCCCGCGGTCTCGTATATATTTCGCAGGGTTGCCGGCGGTGGGCCGGCCGTGAAGCCGGTCACGGGCAGGACGTGAGAAGTGGGGGATGCACCCCCACTTTTTTATTGAGTCGAGGTATGGCGGAAGACTTGGAGCAGGAGATCAGGGACCGCGTCGAGGCGCTGGGCTATGAGCTCGTCGAGCTGGAGCGGGCGGGGTCCCGGTCCCGACCCATCCTGCGGGTTCGCGTGGACCTGCCCGGTTCCGGACCGGACGAGGGCGTCACGGTGGACGACTGCACCCGCGTCAGCAGGGCGCTTGAGACGTACCTGGACGAGCTCGAGCCCCTGTCCGATCGCTACGTGCTGGAGGTCTCCTCGCCCGGGCTCGAGCGGCCGCTGCTCAGGTCCGCGGATTTCGCGCGGTTCGCCGGCCGGGAGGTCGTCGTGAAGACGACGGCCAAGCTGCCCGACGGGTCGAAGCGCGTTGAAGGCGAGCTCGTCGGCCTGGACGTACAGGACGGTGCCGAGCGGGTCCGCGTCCGGCGGACCGACGGATCGGAAGTCGACATCCCGCGCGAAGACGTCGCGCGGGCCCATCTCATTTTCCGCTGGAAGGACCGGCGCTGAGCCGGCCGGCGATGGAGAAGACGCATGGCTAATGCGACACAGGTGCTCGCGGCGTTCCGCGAGATGATCGCCAACAAGAACATGTCGGCGCTGGACCTTCATGACCTCATCAAGGACGGGATCATGGCGGCCCTGGCCCGGCGCTTCGGCCCCAACGTGGAGGCGGAGGTCATCATTGACGAGGAGGCCGGTGACATTCACATCACCGTGCTCAAGGAAGTGGTGGCGGAAGTGGAGGATTCGTCCCGTGAGGTGTCTCTCGATGAGGCGAAGTGGGACGACCCCGACTTCGAGGTCGGCGATGTGCAGGAGATTCCGGTGGACTTCATGCAGTTCGGCCGGAATGCGGTCATGGCGGCGAAGCAGCGCATCATTCAGCGCGTCCGTGAAGGCGAGCGGAACAAGATCCGCGACGAGTACAGCAGCAAGGTCGGCGAGCTCCTCAGCGGCGAGGTGCAGCAGATCGAGCGCGGGAAGATGGTCGTCATGCTGAACAAGTCCCGTGACGCCGAGGCCATCATCCCGTGGAAGGAGCAGAACCCCCGGGAGCGGTTCCGCCAGGGCGAGCCTCTCCGGGCGGTCCTCAAGCGCGTCGAGGAGACGCCGAAAGGCCCGCGCCTCATCCTGTCCCGCGCCGCACCCGAGTTCGTGGCGGCGCTGTTCAAGCTGGAAGTCCCGGAGATCTATCAGGGCATCGTGGAGATCAAGGGTATTGCCCGCGAAGTTGGAGGCCGGACGAAGGTCGCCGTGTCGTCGCGCGATGACAGCATCGATCCAGTGGGCGCGTGCGTGGGTCTCAAGGGCTCCCGCGTCCAGGCGGTGGTTGGCGAGCTGGGCGGTGAGCGTATCGACATCGTGCCGTTTCACCCGGACCCGGAGATATACGCCCGGCGTGCGCTGGCGCCGGCCAAGGTGGCCAAGGTCATCAGCGACTCCGCCAGGCGCGTCATCACCGCCATCGTCGACGAGGACCAGCTCTCCCTCGCCATCGGTCGGAACGGTCAGAACGTGCGACTCGCGAGCCAGCTCATCGGCTGGCAGCTCGATCTCTATGGCAGCCGGGAGTGGCTCGAGCGCGGTGCCGATGCAGCCCTCTTCGGCGGCGGCGAACAGGAGTACGAGCTCGCCGATTTCCCGCTGCGGGAGCTGGACCTGCCGCTGGGCACTCTGGCGGCCCTCGAGACGGCCGGATATACTAGCTTTTTGGATATCATCGACCTCGAGCGTGAAGACCTGCTGCGCGTGCCGAGCATCGGCGCGGAACAGGCGGACGGTCTGCTCAAGTTGATCGAGTCGCTGACTGTCGAGGACGCGACGTCCGACGAGAACGCCGCGACCGCGGCGGGCGCTCCCACTGCGGAGGAACTGGAAGAGGCCAAGGAGCTGGCGGCGGACATCCTTGGCTTGCCGCTGCCGGAGCGGGTGCGCCCGGAACCGACTGCGGAGGATGCAGCGGGCTGACCGCGTCCTGGCCATGCTCGGCATGGCTGCCCGTGCCGGCGCCGTCGTGCCGGGCACGGAGCGCGTCCGGGAGGCCGCCAGGGCCGGTACGCTCCGCCTCGCTGTGGTGGCGGCGGATGCGTCGGCGAACAGCCGCGACAAGCTGCTTCCGCTCCTGGCGGGCCGGGATGTACCGCACGTGGTGCGATATTCCCGCGTCGAGCTCGGCGGTGCAGTGGGCCGGAGCGCCCTCGGCGCCGTGGGCATCGTGGATGCGGCGCTGGCGGGTCGGCTCAGGGACCTGCTGGAGGAGGACGGTCGGTGACCATTCGGTCCGGCCGTTGGATGTGGCGCGCGTAGCGCGTCCGAAAAGTCTGGTGAAGGTGGTACGACAGGTATGCGCGTTTTCGAGGTAGCGAGGGAGTTCAAGGTCGACGCGGAGAAGATGCTGACGATTCTCCGGGGGATGGGTGCGCGGGTCACGTCGGAGGCATCGCAGGTCGATGACGCGACGGTGGCGAAGCTCCGCGCGCGCCTGGAGCGCGAGCGTCGTGCCGGCCACACGGACCTCGAGGAGACGCTCGAAGCGGTCGTCGAGGATGCGCAGCCGGCGGCAGGCCGGCGTCGCCGTCGCCGCAAGGAGGACCTGCCGGAACCCGAGCCGGAGCCGGTCGAGGAGGAGGCGACGGCCGCAGGTGTGGCCGCGTACGTCCCGGTGGAGCCGGCCGACACGCCGGCTGATTCGCCGATCGCGGAGGAGATCAGCCGAGAAGCCGCGCTCTTCCCGGAGGAGCTGGAGACCCCGGCGCCCGTCGCGGAGGTCGCGGAGCCGGACGAGGCGGAGGCGCCGGCCGTCGACGATGTTCCGGCTGCGCCCCCCGGGGATGAGCGTGACGCGCTGCAGCCGGCCGCAGAGCTCGGCACTGCGGAGGAGCAGAGACCGGCCCGTGTCGCCACGGCGGAACAGCGGCCCAAGCTGCGCAGGGCGGCGGAGGTGCTCGGCAAGACGCCGCCGCGGACGCCGGCCCGTCCTGCCGCCAGCAGCGCGCCGGCCGCCAGCGCCGCGCCGGGCGGCCAGGTCCGCATTCAGGCCGAGGGCTTCACGGCGGATGGCCGCCGCGCCGCCAAGAAGGACAAGAAGAAGAAGAAGGCCCGGCGGGTCGACCAGGACGCGGTGCAGGAGAACATCACCCGCGTCATGACGGAGCTGAAGACGGGCGGCAAGAAGCGGCGCCACCGCCGCGAGGAGGCACCGAGCCGCGTCACCATGGAGGCGGAGCGGCAGCGACGCGCGGAAGAGGAGGCGACGACCGTCCGGGTGAACGAGTTCCTCACCGTTGCCGAGCTGGCCCAGGTCATCGACGTGCCCGCCACCCAGATCGTGGCGAGCGCGTTCAAGAACCTCGGCCTCATGGTGACCATCAACCAGCGACTGGACTTCGACCAGATCGAGCTGCTCCTCGAGGAGTTCGGCTTCAACGCCGTCCGCGAGGAGGAGTACGGCGGCGACATGCTGGAGCAAGACGAGGAGCCGGACCGCGACGAGGACCTCGTATCCCGGCCGCCCATCGTCACCATCATGGGCCACGTCGACCACGGCAAGACGTCGCTCCTCGACTACATCCGCAAGACGAACGTAATTGCGGGCGAGTCGGGCGGCATCACCCAGCACATTGGTGCCTACCACGTCGTGCTCCCGGACGGCCGGCTCATCACCTTCCTCGACACGCCCGGCCACGCCGCATTCACGGCCATGCGGGCCCGCGGCGCCGAGCTGACGGACCTGGTCGTCCTGGTGGTCGCGGCCGACGACTCGGTGATGCCGCAGACCATCGAGGCCATCAGCCACGCGAAGAACGCCGGCGTGCCCATCATCGTCGCCGTCAACAAGATCGACCTGCCCGGCGCGGAACCGGCCCGGATCAAGCAGGATCTGCTCCAGCACGGAGTAGTGGCCGAGGATTTCGGCGGCGACGTCCTCGCGGCGGAGGTCAGCGCGAAGCAAGGGACGGGCGTCCCGGACCTGATGGAAAAGATCCTGCTCCAGTCCGAGATGCTCGACCTCAAGGCCAATCCTGATCGCCACGCGCAGGGGACAGTGGTGGAGGCCCAGCTCGACGTCGGCAAGGGACCGGTGGCCACCGTGCTCGTGACGAACGGCACGCTCCGCGTGGGCGATTCCTTCGTCTGCGGCCACTACGACGGTCGCGTCCGCGCCATGCTCGACGAGCGGGGGAACGCAGTGCCGCAGGCCGGACCGGGGATCCCCGTCCAGATCCTGGGTATCTCCGGCGTTCCCGCCGCCGGCGACCACATGGTCGTCATGGAGGCGGAGCGCGCGAGCGAGATCTCGGGCACCCGGCAGCGGCTCGATCGCGAGAAGCAGCTCCGCATCAAGAGCCGTGGCGTCAAGCTCACCGACATCAGCCGGATGCTCGCCGAGGGCAAGACGGCCACGCTCAACCTGATCATCAAGGGCGACGTGGACGGGTCGGTGCAGGCCCTCTCCGACTCACTGCTCCAGCTCGGCACGAGCGAAGTGAAGGTCGACGTGATCCACCGTGGCGTCGGCGCCATCAACGAGTCGGACGTCCTGCTGGCCACGTCGGCTGGCGCCATCGTCATCGGCTTCCACGTCCGGCCCACGGGCGAGGCCAGACAGGTGGCCGTGCGGGAGGGCGTGGACATCAAGCTCTACAGCATCATCTACGAGGCCGTGGAGGATGTGCGCGCCGCGCTGGAAGGCATGCTCGCGCCGGAGGAAAAGGAGGTCCTCCTGGGCGTCGCCGAAGTCCGCCAGCTCTTCAAGGTCCCCAAGGTCGGCACCGTCGCCGGCTGCTACGTCACCGAGGGGATCATCGATCGGAAGAGCCGCGTCCGCGTGGTGCGGGATGCAGTGCAGATATACGAAGGCGTGCTGGGCAGCCTCAAGCGGTTCAAGGATGACGTGCGCGAGGTCCGCGAGGGCTTCGAGTGCGGCCTGAACGTAGAAGGCTTCAACGACATCAAGGTCGGCGACCACATCGAGTGCTACCGCGTGGAGTCGGTGGCGCGCACACTCGCGGGCGCCGCCGGCGAAAGCTGAGGCCGGCCGGCGCGGCCGGAGGCGGTGATGGTCGTCGGGGTCATCGTGTGGGAGCTGGAGGTATAC
>DATHVO010000311.1:0-37990 GCA_035461265.1 Longimicrobiales bacterium | reverse complement strand
TTCGGCGACCACCTCGGCTACTACAGCCTGGTCCACGACTTCCCGGTAATGCGCGTGCAGCGCGTGCTCCACCGGAAGGACGCCATCTGGCCCTTCACCGTGGTGGGCCGGCCGCCCCACGAGGACACCAGCTTCGGGGCGCTCATCCACGAGATCACGGGATCGGCCATCCCGCAGGAGATCCCGGGCCTGCACGCCGTCAACGCCGTGGACGCCGCGGGTGTGCATCCGCTGCTGCTCGCCATCGGGAGCGAGCGCTACACGCCGTTCCTGGAGGAGCAGGGGCCGCAGGAGATCCTCACGATTGCGAACCACATCTTCGGCAAGAACCAGCTCAGCCTGGCCAAGTACCTCTGGATCTGCGCCCGCGAGGACGCGCCGGACCTGGACATCCACGACGTAGCCGGCTTCATGATGCACGTCCTCGAGCGGTTCGACCCCGCTCGCGACCTGCACTTCCAGACCCGGACGACCATCGACACGCTGGACTACAGCGGGACCGGTCTAAACGCGGGGTCGAAGGTCGCCATCGCGGCGGCCGGTCCGCGCCTGCGGGAACTGTCGCGGGACGTGCCGGCGGGTCTGAGCCTGCCGCCGTCGTTCGGCGATGCCGTCCTGGCCTTCCCCGGCGCCGTCACTGTCCAGGGGCCGCCGTTCACGACGTACACCGCGGCGGCCGGTGAGATGGCGGCCCTGGATGCGGCGCTCCGGGGGCAGGACGCAGGCGGCATCCCGCTCATTGTCGTCTGCGACGACGCCGCCTTCACCGCAGCAGACATCAGCAATTTCGTGTGGGTCACGTTCACGCGGAGCAACCCGTCGCACGACGTACATGGCGTGGGCAGCTTCATCGACCACAAGCACTGGGGATGCCGGGGTCCGGTCATCATCGACGCCCGGAGCAAGCCGCATCATGCACCGGTCCTCGAGAAGGACCCGGGAGTGGAGCGGCGGGTGGACCGGCTCGGCGCGCGGGGCGGATCGCTGCACGGCATCATCTGACACGTCGGTCCGACGGCCGGCGGCCTGGCGGAGAACAGGGAGGAGTGCATGGCCCAGCAGGTGGTGGCGCGGTACCAGGACGGGCGGATCCTCAAGGGGATCAGCCTCGACATCGACCCGGCCAAGCCGTTGTTCCACATCCGGTCGCCGGACTCGCCTGCAGTCCAGGTGGCCCTGAGCGATCTCAAGGCGCTCTTCTTCGTACGGTCGCTGGAGGGCGACCCGGCGTATCACGACGACCCGACGCCAGACCCCGCCGACCCGCGTGCGCGGGGTGCGACCATCGTCCGCATCACGTTCGGGGACGGCGAGGTCCTCGTGGGAATGACGCTCCACTACCCGGCGACGCGGCCGTACTTCTACGTCACGCCGGTCGACCCGAAGAGCAACAACATTAGGGCGCTGGTCAACCGCGCCGCCATCGTCTCCATGGAGGCGGTCACATCCTGACCAGCTCCACGCGGCGGTTGGTCTGACGGCCTTCCGGCGTGTCATTGTCCGCCGCGGGTCGGGACGGGCCGTAGCCCTTCGCCTCGAGCCGACCGGCGTCGATGCCGTAGGTCTCCACCAGGAACGCCTTCACCGCCGCCGCACGCTGCTCGGACAGCGTCTGGTTGGCCGCCGCGCTCCCCGTGCTGTCCGTGTGCCCCTCGATGGTCAGGCGGAGGTCGGACCTCTGCCGGAGCATGTCACCGATCTCGCGGAGGGTCGGTGACGACTCGGGGCGGATGCGGTCCGACCCCGTATCGAACAGGATGCCCTGCGTAACCACCCGGCCCTCCGCGACGAGGGCGTCGTAGAGTGTCAGGCCGCCTGCATTCACGGTGATGCCGGAGATGAGCGTGGGCGTCAGCTCGTGCGAGCGGGCGCCCTCCGCGGGGAAGCCGGTCGTCTCGATGTAGACCTTGCCGCCCCGGGGCAGCCGACCGTTCGGCACGTTCGCCACGCGCTTCTCGTTGAGGTAGACCTTCACGTACGGTCCGTCGGCGTGGATCCGGAGGCGGACCAGCTCGCCGTGGGCGTCCTTCACGCCGAGCGTCGCGGCCGGATCGACGACGGATCCGCCCTGGTGCGGCCGCTCGCGGAGCCCCACCTCGCCCCCTGCGAGGACAATGAACGGGTGCGGCCACTGCCCGTTGAAAAGGGACCGGTCGTCCCTGCCGGTGCGGTCCGCAAAGTAGACGACGATGCCGTTGTGCGGGAGTGTGACGTCGAACTCCATGGTGAACAGCTCCGGCAGCGTTTCCGGCAGCGGTATGGCGAGGGCACCCTTGGACGTGGCCTGCAGCCAGCGCCGGCCCTGCCACTCCACGATCTCCATGTTGCCGTGGATGTGCTCCAGGCGGCGGGGGAAGTTGCCGATGCGGTCGCCGCCGAAGTCATCGGCGAAGAGGATCCGCTCGCCCGGCACGAAATCGAAGTTCGCCCACGCGCCCTGTCCCGGCCGCATGGCGGCGGCGCCGCCGCCCACCACCTCGTTGCCCTCGGTGTCCGTCACGCGGACCGGCTGTCCGTCCCGCTCGGCCCGCTCGATGCATGCGGTGTCGGAGATGTTGCACTCGACCTTGTCCAGGGTGCGGGACACGGCTTCCTCCACCTGCCGGTTCGCCCGCTGCTGGACCTGCTGCCGGATTCGGCCGCCAATCTGCGCTTCGAGGCTGTTCGTTACGAGCAGGAGCACGGCGGCGACGAGCACGCTGCGCAGACGCACAGTGCGGGACATGAGGGTTCTCCGGCAAAGGTTCTACGGGGATGGGATGGGAGCGACCGGGCGGGGCGTCGCGGCGGACCGCGGACGGTGCACGGGCAGTCTCCTCCGGCCAGCTTAGCGTTCCCGCCCGGCAAGGTCAAGCAAGGTCGCGGCGCCCGCGCGAGCAGGCACTGGCCGCCGCGTTCCATTCTGCGGATTCGCGCCTATATTCATGGCTGCGTCCTGCCGGCGACCGGGCCAGACGACCCGGCGGCGGCAGGACCCAGCCATGCCGGGGACACCCATGACATTCAAGGATCTTCTGAAGGCGGCCGCGGCCGCGCCGCTGTGTGCGGCCGCGCTCTGCCTGCCGTCGCAGTCCGCGGCGCAGCAGCTGCCGGTCATCGTGCCGGGCGAGGCGGCCGCCGGCCGACTCGGTCCGGACGACCCGACGGCGAACGGGCGCGGGCGGTTCCGGGCGTACCAGTTCGACGCCGTCGCGGGAGGCTACTACCTGGTCACTCTCCGCTCCTCCGATTTCGATGCGTTCCTCACCATTGCCCGCACCGTCGGCGGGCTGACCGACGCCATTGCCATGGACGATGACGGCGGCGGCGGCACGGACTCGCGGCTCCGGTTCCGTGCACCCGCCACCGGCCGGTACCTGGCCATCGCCCAGTCCCTGGCTGGCGATGGACTCGGCGCATACACGCTGCTGCTGGAGCCGGCCCAGCCGCCCGTCGAGGCACGACCGACGCCCCTGCGCCCGGGCCAGTCGGTCACCGGACGGTTCGTGGACACGAGCCCGGAGCATGAGGAGGGCTGGCGATACGACCTCTACACGTTCACGTCGCCGCCGGGCAGCCGACACGTGGTCACGATGCGCTCCGCCGACTTCGACGCGTATCTCTCAGCCGAGCGGCGCACGTCCGCCGGGCTGGAACACGCGGGCAGCAATGACGACGGCGCGGGCGGGACGGACGCTCGCCTGGCGCTCTCGACGCCGGGTGAGTACCGGATCTACGCCCGCGGTCTCGGGAACGAACCGGCGGGGGAGTACACCCTGACGCTGGCCGAGGCGCCGCCCGTGGTCGAGCGCGCGCCCCGTCCGGCTCGGGCGGGCGAAGCCGTAGCGGACCGGCTCGAGGAATCGGACGCCGTCCTCGAAGACGACGAGACGCACTACCACCTCTGGACGTACACGGGCAGCGCCGGTGAGCGGCTGCGCATCACGCTGCGGTCCGATGACTTCGATGCATATCTGTCGTTCGGACGGGGGGTGGGAGCAGCCTACGACGAGCTTGCGTCGGATGACGACGGCGCCGGCGGCACCGACTCTCTCATCGAGATCACGCTCCCGGCGGCGGGCGTCTACACGATACGGGTCAACACGCTGGGTCCCGGCCAGACGGGCGCGTACGACCTCGTGGTGGACCGGCTGCCCTGACCGAAAGAGCACCGGCCGGTGACGACCTCGTCACACCGGCCGGTGCCGCGGCGGGAATCGCTGCGGGCCGTCAGCGCCAGAGTGGAACGGGCGTACCGTCCGGTCCCGCGCCCCACGGCAGCCACGCCAGCGCCGTGACCCTCGTCGAGATGGCGTTCAGGGCCGGTCGTATGACCACCTCGCCGAGCGGTTCCTCCGATGCGGCCGTGTAGTTGATCCTGTTCAGTTCTTCCGCGAACTCCGCCTCGAGCGCGGCGATGGCCGCCTGCACCGCCTCGACCGTCTCCGCTGCGTGGGTCACGTCCTGCCGGCTCTGGGCGGCGCGGCCGGCCGTCCGGATGGCCGTCGTGCCCCGGGCCGCGCTCCCGCCGAGGAAGGCCCCCAGCAGACCTCCGCCCTTCCGCTTTCCTCCCGCCGAGCCCAGCACGGCACCGATGGCCGTGAGGCCCGTGTTGAGCATCGCCTGCCGTGACTGCGCCGTGCGCCGCTCCACCGCCTGCTCCGCCCGGCGGAGCCGCTCCTGGAGCGTGCGGAACCGCGGCTCGTACTTCTGCCGCAGCTTCTCCTTGCGTGCATCCCTCGCCTCATGCTCCAGGTCGGCGAGCCGGATGCGGAAGTCGCGCTCCGACTCGTCGGGCCTCGAGACGATCTTCAGGCGGGCACTCTCGTGCAGCCGTACCGGACTGGCGCCCTGAATCCAGCGGACGAGGTCCCTGCCCCACCGGTCGTAGCTCCGGGGCTGGGCGGCCTCGGCAGGCAGCGGGGCGAAGCCGGCCGTCCCGGTCTGCGCCTCCTCGAACATGTCCACGGGCGGGGCGTCCGTCGTCGCCCGGTCGAGGGAGAACGGCATGGCACCGGCCTCCAGCGGAACGAGAACCGTGACCTGCCGGGTCTCGTCCACGCCGTGGCGGGGCGAGGAGTAGCGGACCTCGGCTGCGGCAAGGAAGGCGGGCCGGTACACCAGATCTGCCGCCATCGCGAACGGTCGCGCGAACAGCTGTCGGATCTCGGTGGGCAGCAGCGGCGCGCTGCCCGACCCGCCACCCGGCCCGCCGCCAGCCGCCGCCGTTGGCGCGACGGGTTCGGCGGGGGGTTGGGCTGCGGGCGCGGCGCCGGCGACCGCCTTCGCCGGGGCCATGGCGTCCCTTACCTGGCTGAGCGTCATGGGTCCGGCCAGGTAGGACATCACCCAGCGGGTGGACATGAGTGCCGGCGCTCCCCGGTGCACGTTGTGCACGAGGAAGACGCGCTTGCCCAGGCCCGAGATGAGGCGGTCGAGGTCCGGCCGGGGAATCGGAGTGGATCCCGCCATGGCGCCATCCAGCGCGTCGAGCACCCGGGCCTTGTCCCGGTCCGTCTGCAGCCGGCCGATGAACCACGTGCCGGTATTGCCCAGTCCCTTGTAGTCCAGGTCCACCGGGTTCTGCGTGGCGAGCACCATCCCGACGCCGAAGGCGCGCGCCTGCTTCAGCAGCGTGAGCATGGGCGCCTTGGATGGCGGGTTCGCCGTGGGCGGGAAGAACCCGAAGATCTCGTCCATGTACACGACGGCCCGCAGGCTCGTCGTCCCCGGCTGCGTCCGCACCCAGGCTAGTATCTGGGAAAGGAGCATCGTCACGAAGAACATGCGCTCCGCGTCGCCCAGGTGGGCAACGGAGAAGATACTGACGCGGGGCCGACCCTGCGGCGTGTAGAGGCAGGCGCCGATGTCCAGCGGGTCGCCCTCCATCCATGCCTGGAACCCCGGCGACGCCAGGAGTCCGTTGAGCTGGGTGGCGAGGCCGAAACGATCCCGGGCAGGGTAGATGCTCTCCAGCTCCATCACGCCCAGGCGCGTGAACGCCGGCTGCTGGATGGCCTGGATCAGCGCGGCCAGGTCGAGGCTGCGACCTTCCCGCCACGCGCCGTCCAGGATGGAGGAGAGCAGGATATGTTCTCGACTCCGGATCGGGTCTGCGTCGATGCCCATGAGGGCCAGCAGCCCCGTCACGGCGCTCTGGATCCTATCCCTGTACCCGTCGGCGTCCGCCACGAGCTCCGGCGGCGGCGCGTCGAACGAGCGCAGCACGGAAACCGGCAGCCCCGCGCTGCTTCCCGGCGTGTAGACCGCGATGTCCGCCGTCTGCCTGAGCTGGCGGATGCGTTCCCCGTCCTGGTCCCACTCCGCCAGCCCGGAACGCCACAGCCCGGCCTGCTGCGCCGCGTACGCCGCCCTGTCGAGACCCTGCCGCTGCGCCGCATCCTCGTTCACCCACGGCTCGAAGTCGCCAGGCGCCAGCTCCGGGAACGTGAGGAGCATGTTCGCGAGGTCGCCCTTCGGGTCAACCGCGATGACGGGGATCCGGTCCATGGCGGCCTCTTCCAGAAGCCCGATCCCCAGACCCGTCTTGCCGCTCCCCGTCATGCCGATGATCACGCCGTGGGTCGTGAGGTCCCGGGAATCGTACAGGAGCGGGTCCTCCGAGACGGCGCCGGACGCCGGGTCCACGGCCCGGCCGAGGTAGAACGCGCCGAGCTTCTCGTAGTCCTTCGACATCAGGGGCCTCGCTGGTAGTCGCCGCGCCGGCCGCCGGACTTCTGCTCCAGCGCGATCCGTTCGATGGTCATGCCGCGATCCACGGCCTTGCACATGTCGTACATCGTCAGGGCGGCGACGCTCACGGCCGTCAGCGCCTCCATCTCCACGCCGGTTCGGGCCAGGACCTTCACCGTAGCCTCGATCCGCACGGCATCCGGCCGGACCTCGGTAAACGCGATGTCCACCGAGTCGATGCCCACGGGATGGCACAGCGGGATCAGATCCCCCGTGCGCTTCGCGGCGATGATCCCCGCCAGGCGGGACACTTCGAAGACGTCGCCCTTCGCGAGCCGGCGATCCAGGATCAACTCCAGTGTGCCCGGCTGCATACGTACCAGTCCGCTGGCCACGGCCCGCCGTTCCGTCGCCGGCTTGCCGGAAACGTCCACCATGCGGCTCGCGCCGGCTTCATCGAAATGCGTCAGGTCCCCCACGGCGCACCTTCCCGTTCGAGTCCAGTCAAGGTATGCAGCGGCAGGCCAGGGTTCAATTCGTGGCGCCGCCGGAATCACGCAGAATGCAAGTCGGTCGGCGGATTGCGGCACCCCCGCCACACGGTCCGCGGGTGTGGCATTCCGGCAAATATTTGTGCCATCGCACTTTGACGCCGTCGGGTCGGGTCGGTCCGGGCATTGCCCTCCTGGCATGCGGCAGGTCTGCATCACAGCGGAGCGGAAAGGACACACCCCCATGGACGCGCATCTCCCCGAGCGGCGGCAGGTCTGCCGCGTCGAATTTCTCACACGCGAGCGAGGAGTGCTGGAAGCCAGCATCGTCCCTGCCGACGGTCTTGCGCTCGCCCCGTACATAGGGAGCCGGCACGGCTCCATCACCGTGACGCACGCTCGCTGGGCGAGTACCGGCGAGCACGTAGACGAGCTCACCCTCCGCCTGGGCGAGGTGATCTGGGCGCGGGCGCTGCGGCCGTGCGTCGCGGTCGCGGACGAGCGGCCCGGCGAGCACGACAGCATCGCCGTCGAGGTGGTGCTGGCGGGCGACGTCGAGCTCCGGGGGCGCTTTCCGGTATCGCCCGGTCACTCCATCAGCGAATACCTCGGCACCATGGACACCTTTCCGGTCCTGTGGTCCGCACGCGCGGTGCCGGACGGCAGGTACCTGGGTGACATCGTGCTGAATCCCGGGGCTCTGCACAGCGTGCGTGCCGTGCACACCGCTACCGCCCGGGCCGTGCCTGTCGCCCGTGACGGCGGGGAGCATTTCGGCAGTGGCGCGTTCGCGGGGGCGGAGGTGGCGGAGGCGCTGCAGCCGGGTTCGTCCGGGACGCAGCCATTCGACGCGACATCGGCCGGAGATGCCGCGGGATCGGCGCGGTTCGAGGCCCGGTCGGTCCCGCCGCAGCCGTTCGAGGCGGCGCCGTTCGAAGCGCGTCCATCCGAAGCTCGTCCATTCGAGGTGGCGACGCGGGCTGATGCGGGCGTCCCTCCCGCGGCCGCCGTGCGGGGCACGGGCGGATCCGTGGTGGATCTACTCGTCGGCATGCTGGAGTTCAGGGACCCGTTCTTCCGCGGCAGCTCCAGCCTGACCCGCCTGCTCAGCGTCGAGATCGGCCGGGAGCTGGGCCTGGACAACGACGCTCTGGACGCGCTGGGCCAGGCGGCGCTGCTCCGCGATCTGGGGCGCGTGGTGGAAGACGGGCTCCTGGGTCGCAAGATCGAGGTGGTGGACGATGACGAAGTGCGGCGCCGCGGCCGGGGCCAGATCGCCCTCACGCTCTCGCTGCTGCAGGGTCTCGACATCGCGGACGCGACGCGGGAAACCATCCAGTTCCATCACGAGCGGTTTGACGGGACGGGCTACCCCGAAGGCCTGAGGGGCGACGACATACCGCTTCCGGCGCGTATCCTCGCGGTGGCCGAATGCTACGCTGCGGTCATTGCCCCCCGTCCCCACCGGCCGCCCCGCCGGATGGAGGCCGCCATGGCGGAACTGCACGCGAACGCCGGCCGGCAGCTCGACCCGGTGGTCCTGTTCGCGCTCCAGCGCGTCCTCGAGGCCGGCGAGCCCCGGGCGCTCCGCTTCGGACTGCGGAACCACGTCCTCATCGTGCAGCCGGATCACCACGAGGCGACGACGCTGGCCGTCAGGCTCTGCTCCCACGGCTTCCTTGGCGAGTCCGTCGCTGACCTGGCCACGGCGCAGGAGCGGCTCCGGCGCGTGCCGGTGGAGGCGCTGGTCGTGAGCACCCGTAACGGAACGGACCGCACGCGGACGTTCATCGAGGAGCTGCGGGCGAGTCGGTCGTTTGCCGCCCTGCCCGTCGTGGTCGTGGATGCGGACACGTCCGCCGATCGTGCGGCGTTCCTCGATGCGGGGGCGGACCTGTGCTTCCCTGCCGATGCGTGCTTCGAGGAAATCCGCGCCGCCCTCGGATCGCTCTTCGGCAGGACCGCCGTGAAGCGGGGCGGGTCGGAGGCCGCTACCGAGCGGTACGCCCCGTGGGAAACGCTCCAGGGCAGCCTGGAGGATTTCGGCATGTCCTGGCTGCTGCAGATGCTCCGATACGACTCGCGCACGGCATGCGTCTTCGTCCGCACGTCCAAGGACGCCGGCGCCGTCTACCTGGAGGGGGGGGAGCCGCGGCACGCGGTGACCGGAGCGCTCCGCGGCCGGGCAGCGCTGAGCAGTATCCTCCGGTGGCGACAGGGAGACTTCGTCGTACAGCCGGAAGTCGGCCCGCCGGAGCACACCATCGAGGGCGGGTCACTCATCCAGCTGCTCCTCGAGGACGCCGTCGAGGAGGACTTCGCCAGGGTGACGTTCGGCGCCGTGTCGTGACGGCCCGTGTCGCGCGGAGCAGGGAGTTCACGCCGTCCGCTCCGCGCGGACCATCCGTCAGGGTGCGCCCTGATTGACGCGAATCGCCTTGACCTCGGTGGTGATCTCGAGCGTGCCGGACTCCACCATCTCCCGGAGCCGGTCCATCTGCCCGGCCATCATGCGCTCCATCATCTGACGCTGCGCGGCCGGCATGGTCTCCATCTGCTTCTCCATCTCGGCCAGTTGCTGGCGCGCCTTTTCACGGTCTGCGGCCGACATGCCCGCCGCCTCCATGACGCCCTCGGTCACCATCGTCGTGCGCCAGTGGTGGAGCAGGCCGTCCGTGGTCCGGTAGTCCTCGAAACGGGCGGTCGTGCTGACGGGCGCCGTGCCACGGGGCGACGTCATGTCGCCCTCCATGTCCATGCGGCGGACGAGATGGTCGTCAGCGTCGATGTACATGACTACGCGGCGCGGAGTGAACTGGCCGTCGCGCTGGCCGGACGGCGCCGGATTGAAGTCCAGCCCGGTGAAATCCTCGACTACGATCCGGTGAGCCTGCCTGCCGTCCACCGCCTCGGTGCCGTCGTGGCGTGCGCGGTCCGCGAAGTCCATGAACGTGCGGTACG
This sequence comes from Longimicrobiales bacterium, assembly GCA_035461265.1. GTDB lineage: Bacteria > Gemmatimonadota > Gemmatimonadetes > Longimicrobiales > RSA9 > SH-MAG3. The sequence continues at coordinate 27,866 of DATHVO010000311.1, read as the reverse complement.
GGTTGGCCAGGGTCTGGTCGTCGTCGAGGGAGATGGTGTTCCCACCCACCCGGGCGGCCCGCACCTGGAAGAACGGCACGCCGTCCACGGTCTCCTTCTCGAAGTACAGGATGCTCTCCATGCCCATGACGTCCTGGACGAGCGTGTAGTTGTCGATGCCCTGCATGCGTTGCTGGTAGCGTTCGGCCGCGGATTCCAGGACCTGCCGGGCGGACTGGCCGCTGGCGGCGTGGACACTGCCGAGGAGGAATGCGGCGGCGAGGATCGTTGTGCGACGTGTCTGCATGGCGATGATCTCCGGGGGCGGGGGAATCGTCGAGTCCTGGCGAACACCGGGAAGCGCGGGCGGTCGGTCAGCGACAACGACAGCGAGGCGGGCAACGTAATGCCGGCACCGCGCGTCGCGACAGTACCGGGCGGGACGGGCAGGCAGGCGCTACGCGGGATGCTTTGGCGCCCGGGACCGGAACCGCTCGTAGAAGTAGCCGAGGGCGTTCGCACCCTGGGATGCCGCCAGCAGCGCGGCCTGGAGGGCGGCCCGTGGACCGCTCCCGTGCCTGAACGGGTAGCGTACCAGGTCCGCGTAAAAGGCGACGGGCTGCGGCCGCAGCGGCGCTGCGCCGCGACGGGCCCGGGCGCGGTTGAAGTGGACCGCGCCGCGACCGTAATTCCAGTGCTGGCGCCAGAAGGTTGCAGGACCCAGGCGATGGGCGTGCAGGACCCGCGCTTCCGGCGCGAACGCGGTCGGCAGGCCGCCAGCCAGCCATCGGTCGCAGAACTCCCGGTCCTCGCCCGCCGCGAGCGGGAAGGACGTGTCGAAGCCGCCGACCCGTTGGAAGTCGTCACTGGGCACGGCCATGTTGTTCGATGTGAAGAAGCCCGCCCACTCCGGGTTCGCACGCTGCCGCTCGGAGTAATCATACAGGTACGAGATGAGGTTCTGGCTGGCCGCGGAGAACGGGTTCGTGGTGAGCTGGTTCGACGTCAGGCCGCCGATGAGGTGGTGGGGTCGCCCGGTGGCGCACCGTACGAGCGCGTCGAGCCAGACGGCCTCCGGCAGGCAGTCATCGTCGGTGAAGGCGAGGAGCGCCCCTCGCGCCAGGGCGGCCCCCGCGTTGCGCGCCGCCGCCGGCCCGCCGCGGCCGGTGCGCTCGAGGCGTACGTCGAGATCCGGCGATGCCGACCGGCGGGCGTCGATCACGGGCCCCAGATCGGCACTGCCGCCGTCGTCGACCACGATCACCTCGAACCGATCGGGTGGGTGCGTGGACGTGGCCAGCGCGGCGAGGCATGCCGCCAGCTGCCGGGGCCGCTCGAACGTGGGAATGACGACCGTGACGTGGATGCTCAACTCGGGACCTCCGCCGGCGCAGCAGCGCCCAGTGGCACGATGCGGACTTACCATAACGTCGGGAGGGGCTTACATTCCGGCAAGCCACTACTCGGGCCGGCTTCCAGTTCGCCTACTCCTGACCGATCCTGATGGTTGAGACTCCGACAGCTACGCGCCGGGTAGCGCCCCTGCGCGCCGGAGACCACGTAGTCGTCTGCGGGGCCGGGCCTGCGGGCCTGACGGCTGCGTACATCATCGCGCAGCGCGGCAACCCGGTCACCGTCCTGGAGCAGGACGACATCGTGGGCGGCATCTCCCGCACCGCCCAGTACCGGGAATACCGCTTCGACATCGGCGGACACCGCTTCTTCACGAAATACCCACCGGTCCAGGCACTATGGGAGGAGATCCTCGGCGAGGACTTCCTGGAGGTGCCCCGGCTATCGCGGATCCACTACGACGGGAAGTATTTCGACTACCCGCTGAAGCCGTTGAACGCGCTGAAGGGGTTGGGCCCCATCAACGCGGCACGCATAGGACTCAGCTACCTCAGGGCGCACCTCCAGCCGAACCCGGTGGAGGAGAACTTCGAGCAGTGGGTCACGAACCGGTTCGGGCAGCGGCTCTACGAGATCTTCTTCAAGACGTACACGGAGAAGGTGTGGGGCATCTCGTGCACGGAGATCCGGGCGGAGTGGGCGGCCCAGCGAATCCAGGGCCTGTCCCTCGCCCGGGCCGTGCTGTCGTCCACGGCGCTCAACCGTCGCGCGCCAGCCATCAAGACGCTCATCAACAGCTTCCGCTATCCGCGTCTCGGGCCCGGCCAGATGTGGGAGGCGTGCCAGGCCAGGATCGGCGACATGGGTGGCAGGGTTCTGCTGAACCACCGGGTTACCGGTATCCGGATGGACGGCGGGCGCGCCACGTCGGTGGAGGCCGAGTCGCCCGACGGCCCGACGGCGTTCGAAGCCGACCACGTCGTCACCACGCTGCCGCTGCGCAACCTCGTCCGGTCGTTCCGTCCGGCCGCCCCGGCCGACGTGCGGGACGCTGCCGAAGGTCTGCGCTACCGGGATTTCCTCGTCGTGGCCCTGGTGCTGGACCGGGAGGACCTGTTCCCGGACAACTGGATCTACATCCACACGCCCGGCGTCCGCGTGGGCCGCGTCCAGAACTTCAACAACTGGAGCGCGGCCATGGTGCCCGTCCCCGGCAGGACGTGCCTCGGCCTCGAGTACTTCTGCTTTGCGGGCGACGGCACGTGGACGATGTCGGACGCGGACCTCATCGACCTCGCCACGCGCGAACTGGCCGACCTGGGGCTGGCGCCGGGGGCCCGTGTCGAGGACGGCACCGTCGTGCGTATGCCGAAGGCGTACCCCATCTACGACGCCGCGTACAGCGGGCACGTGGATGCGATCCGCGACTTCATCGACCCCATCCCGAACCTGCATACGGTGGGCAGGAACGGCATGCACAAGTACAACAACCAGGACCATTCCATGCTCACGGCCATGTTCGCCGTGGAGAACATGCTGGGCGCAAGCCATGACCTGTGGGCCGTGAACACGGACTTCGAGTACCACGAGGAGCAGCGCCTGAGCGAGCCCGCCCGGGCGGGCGCCGATACGGCGGCCCAACCGTGAGCGGCGTCCCCGGTCCCGACCTGTCCGTGGTAGTGCCGGTCCACGACGGCGTCGCCGTTCTGGCACGTTCGCTGCCCGCCCTCGCGGCGAGCGACCTGCCGCGGCAAGCCTGGGAGCTCATCGTCGTGGACGACGCCAGCACCGACGACACGGCGCGGCTGGCGGAGGCGCACGCCGATGCCGTGATCCGCCTGGATGGACCACCCCGGGGCCCGGCCTTCGCCCGTAACCGGGGTGCCGCCGCGGCGAACGGGGACGTCATCGTATTCGTGGATGCCGACGTGTGCATCCGGCCGGACGGGCTGCGGCTCTTCCGGGAGACGCTCCGCGACGAGCCCGGGGTGTGCGCCGTCTTCGGCGCCTACGACACGCGCCCTGCCGCGCCGGGTCTCATCTCGCAGTACCGCAACCTGGTCCATCACCGCGTCCACGCCGAACACGCGGGCGATGCGGAAACGTTCTGGGCAGGCTGCGGCGCGATCCGCCGGACGGCCTTCCGGCGTGCGGACGGCTTCGACGCGGCGCGCTACCCCCGCCCGCAGATCGAGGACATCGAGCTGGGCTATCGACTCCGCGGCCTGGGCTGCCGGATCCTGGTGCGGCCGGACATCCAGGGCACGCACCTCAAGCGGTGGACGCTCCGGGGCATGATCGTGAACGATGTCCGGGACCGTGGGATCCCGTGGATGCGCCTGCTGCTGGAGGGCGCATCCGCCGGACGGGGCACGCTGAACATCCGGTGGGAGGAGCGCCTGATGACGGCTGCCGCGGCGCTGGCGGTCCTCGCCCTTTTCGCCGCGCCGTTCGTGGCGGGCCGGGCGCTCGTGGCGCTGGCCGCCGCCTGCGCGCTTCTCATCGTCGTCCTCAACATGCCGCTCCTGCGGTGGTTCGCCCGCGTCCGTGGCGTCGGGTTTGCGCTGGCCACCGTGCCTCTGCGACTATTGTACTATGCCCTGAACGCCGTCTCCGGCAGCGTAGCCGTGGTACAGCATGTCATCTCGCTGGCGAGGCGCCACCCGGCGGAGCCGGCCGGCGCACACGACCCGCGCCACGCCGGCCGCGCGAACACGGACCCGCCCGCGCCAGAGCGCACGCCATGAACGAACCGCTCGAGCCCGAACTGCTGCTGGCCTTCGCGCCGGTGCACAAGCGCGCCTTCGGCACTGCCGTCGGCACCGCCGCGGGTCTGGCCATCGCCCTGCTCACCGTCGCGGGCATCCTCCTCGACCCGGGCGGGCGAGGACCGATCGGACTGCTCGGTGAGTACTTCGCCGGGTACGCGGTGACGTGGGTGGGCGCCGCGATCGGGGCGGCGTGGGGTTTCTTCGTCGGCTTCGTGGCCGGCTGGTTCGTCGCGTTCGCCCGGAACCTCGTGGTGGCCGGCTGGATCTTCGCCGCCCGGACCCGCGCCGAGCTCAGGGCCACACGCGACTTCCTCGACCATATCTGAGCTGCCGCTCAGGGGAGTGCGATGAACGATGGAAGCTGAACTGCAGAACACGCTGCTGCGTCTGAATGCCCGGGCGTGGGGCATTGCGCTGGGGCTCAGTCTCGGGCTGGGCCTGTTCATCGCCACGAACGTGCTCCTGCTCAAGGGCGGCGACGTGGTGGGGCCGAATCTCGGCCTCCTCGGCGTCTACCTGCCGGGCTACAGCGTGTCGTTCGTCGGCAGCCTCATCGGCTTCGTCTACATGTTCGTCATCGGCTACGGCTTCGGCCGCCTCATCGGAGAGGTCTACAATCGGATCGCCCGGCCCGGCGGCTGAAACACGGCCGCCTCACGGCCGGCCTGCGCGCGGGGGCGACGGCGCGGGCGCCGTCCCGACGCCGGAAGCGGCGCCGACCCATGATGCCTGGTGGGCGCTGGCCGTCACCGCCGCGTTCCTGTGCGTCGTGGCCACAGGCATCGCCCAGCACGAGATGTGGCGGGACGAGTGGCAGGCCTGGATGATCGCGCGGGATTCCTTCTCCCTGCCGCAACTCCTGGCCGGCCTCCGCCACGAGGGACACCCGCCGACGTGGCACGTGCTGCTCTTCGCCCTCAGCCGCTTCACGAGGTCGCCTCTCGCCATGCAGGCGCTTCACGTCGCGCTGGCGGCAACGTCCATCTACCTCCTGGCGCGTTTCGCTCCACTGCCCCGCCTGCAGACTGGCCTGCTGGCCTTCGGCTATTTCCTGGCGTACGAGTACGCGGTGATCGCCCGGCCGTATGCCCTGGGCGTCCTGGCACTGTTCTCGTTCTGTGCACTGTTCCCGGTGCGTGGGCGGTATCCACTGCCCGTCGCCGCGACGCTCCTCGTCCTCGCAGGCACGAGCGCCTACGGGTTGATCCTGTCCGTAGCTGCAGCGGGCGCGCTCCTCATCGAGGCCAGCGGCACCGTGGGGCGGCACGCCGGGGTATGGGCGCGCCAGCACGTGGTGGGACTGGCCGTGGCAGCGTGGCTGACCGGCATGGCCGTGGTGCTCGCCATGCTGCTCCCCGCCAGCGGCTTCGGGGGTGTCCTCGTCTCCGACGAGCCCTTCAGCCTGTGGGCGGTGGCGTATACGGTGGCCGCCCTCGGCAGGGCCTACCTCCCCCTCCCGGACCTGGGCGTGGACAGCTTCTGGAACACGCACTTTCTGGCGACGGACTCGCGTGCGGCCCTGGCGCAGGGCATGGCGGTGAGCGCCGTCCTTTCCGCCGGCGCGCTTCTGCTCTTCGCCAGGAAGCCGGCCGTCCTGTTCATGTTCGCTTCGGGCACGGCGGCGCTCCTGGTTTTCCGGCACTTCGTGTTCTCGGGGTCCATGCGGCACGACGGGCATCTCTTCGTGCTCTTCGTCGCATGTTTGTGGCTCGCCGCTCTGCCCCTGCGGGAGTGGCGCCTGCCCGGGGTCCTCGACCGCTGGACGGTGAGCGGTGCACACTGGCGCGGCGCCTTCATCACGGGGGTGCTCGCGGTGCAGGTGGCCGCCGCGGCCATCCTGTACGCCGCCGACGTGCGTGGTCACTTCTCCGCAGCGCCGCTGGCGGCGGACTACCTGCGGGAGAACGGGCTGGATGAGCTGCCGCTGGCAGCGCTGCCGGCACCGGCCGGCAGCGCTGTGGCGGGTTTGCTGGACAGGCCCATCTACTATCCGGGCATCGGCGAGGCGGGTACGTACATTCGCTGGGACCGCTACCCGCGTGAGCGCGACCGCAACCCGACCATGGACCTGCTGCGGCCGTTCGTCGCGCCCGACGGCACGGACGTCATTCTCCTGCTCGGCGCGCCCTTCGACGACTGGGATGACGGCCTCGATGTGACGGAGCTCGCCAGATTCCCGGCCGGTCTCGAGGCGACGGAACGCTACATTCTCTACCGCGTTCGACGCGACGGGCCGTGAGCGCCTCGTCGTCGAGTCCGGCGCGCACGGCAGCATGATGGCGGAACCGGTCCCGAGCCCGCGGGGCGTCGTCGCCCACCGGCTCTCCATCGCCTGGCACCGCCACGGGACCGCCATCATGGCGGCCGCCGTCGTGGCCATGGTAATCGCGGCAGCATGGCGGATCGGCAACGAGCTGCCGCGCCTGCTGTTCGATCCGGACGGCGCCTTCGATCTTCGCCTCCGGCACCACGAGGTCAACCGCTGGTTCGCCGGCCACGAGGTGTACGGCGACGTTGAGCGGGGCGACTACCCGCCGGCCAGCTACGCGATCCTGTGGCCTCTCGTCGGGTGGCTCTCTCTGGGCGCGGCCCGGATGCTCTGGGGCGTCACCGCGCTGGCCGCACTCGCAGGCCTGGCCCTCGCCGCCATCCGCGGCTCCGGCGCGCGGACCCGCCTGCAGGTCTTGCTGGCCGGACTGCTGCCGTTCTCGACGTACGCGTCCGCTGCCACCCTCGGAATGGGGCAGGCCGCAGCACACGTGCTGGTCCTGCTCGTCGCCGGCGTGCTCGTACTCGACCGCGCGGGCGGCCGGCTGCCGGGCGACGTCGCGGCATCCGCGCTCCTCCTCCCCGCACTGGTCAAGCCGACGCTGTCCGTGCCGTTCTTCTGGATCGTCGCGTTCCGGCCCGGCAGGCTGCGGCCGATCGTCCTGGTGTGCCTCGGCTATGCCGGCCTCACGCTCCTCGCCATCGCGTTCCAGGACGGGCCGCTGGCTTTCCGCCTCGGCGGCTGGCTCTCTGAAGGGCCGCAGCCGCTCCACGGGCACACGAACATCCACAAGGCGATGGCGGTGCTGGGCATGGAGCGGGCGATGCTGCCGGTGACCGCCGCCATCCTCCTCGCGACGGGATGGTGGATCTTCCGCCGGCGGGACGCGGACGTGTGGATCCTGCTCGGCGTGGCGGCCCTCGTCGCCCAGCTGTCCGTGCACCACCGTCTGTACGATCACCTGCTCATCCTCGTCCCGACCATCACGCTCCTCCGCCTGGCCTGGGGCGGGGCGCGCCCGCCCGCGCTGAGCGACCCGGCGGCGGGCGTGCTCTTCGCAATCGTCTGGTTCACGCTGCACCTGCCGCCTTCCATGATCGCCGGGCCGTCGGCCCTCTCCGCGCTGGTGGAGAGCGGCCAGGCGGTGGCATGGGTGGCGTGCCTGGCCTTCCTCGTGCGGCGCGCGTCCCGTGGTGCCCCATCGGAGGTGGGACGATGACGGCGGGCGGACCGCGGGTTTCCGTGATCATGCCGTTCTTCGACCTCGAACGGTTCATTGCGGAGTCCATCGACAGCGTGCTGGCGCAGACGTATCCGCACTGGGAGCTGCTGCTCATCGATGACGGCTCCACGGACGGCAGTTCGGCCATCGCCCGCCGCTACGCCGTGACGCATCCGGAGAGGATCCGGTACCTGTCCCACGAGGGCGGCGGCAATCGTGGCGCCAGCGCGTCGCGGAACCTGGGCATCCGGCAGGCCCGCGGCGAGTATATCGCGCTTCTCGACGCCGACGACACGTGGGAGCCGCGCAAGCTCGAGGAACAGGTCGCCATCCTCGACGCACACCCGGATGTGGGCAGCCTCTTCGGCCGTACCCTCTACTGGTACAGCTGGACGGGCCTGGACCGCGACCGGGAGCGGGACTTCATCGACCACCGGTCACTCCCGCCGGGCAGCATCCTCCACCCCCCCACCCTGCTCGTGGCGACGCTCACTGGTCGGACGGCGGTGCCGGGCACGTGCAGCCTGCTGGCGCGGAAGTCGGTGATCGACGGGGTTGGAGGATTCGAGGAGGCGTTCACGCGGGTGTACACCGACCAGGTCTTCTACGCAAAGCTCTTTCTCGCGGCCCCGGTCTACGTGTCCGGGGAGTGCTGGGACCGGTACCGGCGGCACGATGACTCCTCGTGCTCCCGGGCAGAACGCCGGGGCGACCTGGACGCGTGGCGTCTGAAGTACCTCCAATGGTTCGCGGCCTACGCCGAAGCCGGCGGGCACAGCTTCCCGGAACTGCAGCGCGCACTCCGAACAGCAATGCGGCCATGGGAGCACCCCTCGCGATACCGCATCGAGGCCGCCGCCCGGGACACCGTCGAGAGCGTCGGTGCCGTGTTCTGGCACCGGATCGTGCCGGCGGCGTTCCGCGTGTCCCGCCTCGTCCTGCCACGTCCCGCCCGCGAGTGGATCTGGGGTCAATGGACCCGGCGGCGTGAGCCGCGGGCGTCCCGGGGACCCGATCCGCGATGAGCTGCGTCAGGCGCCGGTGCGGTCGCCGTGGCGCCCGCGCCTGAACCGGCCTGCGGCGCGGGCCACCGGCTGCAGAAGGGTTCCCCGCAGCAGCAGGTCAGCGAGAGCTGCCAGAGTCCGGGGCCTCAGCATGTCCCTCCCGGTGAGCCCGGCGATCCGCCACGCCAGGCGGGGCGCGGCCGACGGCGCCGGCGTGGACCTGCCAAACTCCAGGAGCGCCCGGCCGAGGTGGCGGCGCAGTTCGAACCGGTGTGCGGCGGCCTCGTCCCGCTGCAGCCCCGCGTCACGGACGAACGCGGTCTGGAGGTGGAGCACTTCGTCCACCGTCGTCAGCGCGTCGCCGGCATCGAGGCCGGTCCAGGGGCCGAACATCAGACGGGCAATGCGCGCGTGCACCGCCTCCTGTTCGGCGTCGGGTCGCCCGTCCATGCCCAGCAGGCGCGCCACGTTGCGGACCCGCAGGCGGTGGCCCTCCAGTGTGCGTTCGCCGTACGTGGAAGTCATCGAATCGACGTGGAACCGCAGCCGCACCAGGCGCTCAGGCAGGTTCGCCACCCGGTACCGCCGGGCGATGCGAGTCCAGTACTCGAAGTCCAGGGAATAGCGCCACGCCGGATCGTACGCTCCCACGCCGTCCACGACGCTGCGCCGGAACATCACCGACGAATGAACGAACGGGCAGAAGAACAGGAGTGACCACGCGATCATTGCGTGATCGGCATGGGCGTCGACATCGCCCACGACGGCGCCCGCGTCATCGATCTCCGTGTGAGCCGTGCCCAGCAGCCCGATGTCGGGATGTGCGTCCATGAACTCGACCTGCCGGGCAAGACGGGTCGGCGCTGAAACGTCGTCCGCATCCTGCCGGGCGATGAACTCCCCGCGCGCAACCCCGAGGCCGCGGTTCAGGCTGGCTGCCAGGCCGATGTTGGCGGGATTCGCATGGAGGACGATTCGCGGATCGTCGAACGCGGCGACGATGTCCCGGGTGCCGTCCGTCGAGCCATCATCGATGATGATGAGTTCGAAGTCCGGGAAGTCCTGCGCCAGGATGCTCGCGACCGACTCGGCGACGTACTTCTCGCCGTCGAACACGGCCATGACCACCGATACGCGGGGCGGCGCATCGGCTGACGGTGATGCTCCGGGGTCCGGCCCGGTCATCGCAGCGTCGGTACCTGATCCACGGCCACCCGGAAGGCGCAGGGCACCAGCCCGTCCTTCGCCGGCGTAACGCCGAACTCGCGCGTGCCGGCCGGCACCACGTCGAACCGGAATGCGGACTCCACGTAGTCGTATGCCGCCCCGAGGCCGCTTCCCATCCACAGGCCGAGCCGGTACGAGCCCGGGTTCAGGTACAGCTCGTCGATGGACAGCACGACGCGGTTGCGCCCCGGCCGGAGCTGGACGGTCCAGCCGCGGGCGACCGTGTCCGCATTCACGAGCTTCACACCGCCCGCCGACCAGACCCCGGCCGCCAGCGACTCCACCGTGAGGGCGTGCTCGGCATCGATCTCCATCTCGACGGTCAGCCGGCCGTGCGGATACGCGTTCCCGGCCGGGCCAGCGTCGTCACCCGAGTAGCGCACCCGCGCGAAGCGGGCCTCTCCGTCGCCGGTGCGGTTGGCGGCCGCAAGATCCACCCACTCGCCGGGCGCGGATTCCACATCACGGGCAGACAGGTAGCGCGCCACGACAGCCGCGATGGGTCCCTGCGCGACCACGTTGCCGCTCTCCAGGAGGATGCCGCGGCTGCACAGACGCTGGACCGCATCCATGTTGTGGCTCACGAACATGACGGTCCGGCCCTGCTGCGCGACGTCGCCCATCTTGCCCATGCACTTCTTCTGGAATGCGGCATCGCCCACGGCGAGGACCTCGTCCACGATCAGGATCTCGGGCTCGAGGTGGGCGGCAACAGCGAAGGCGAGCCGCAGGTACATCCCGCTGCTGTAGCGCTTCACGGGCGTGTCGATGAACCGGGAGACCTCGGCGAACTCGACGATCTCGTCGAACTTCCGCGCGATCTCCCGTCTCGTCATACCGATGATTGCGCCGTTCAGGTACGTGTTCTCACGGCCGGTGAGCTCGGGGTGGAAGCCGGTACCCACTTCGAGGAGGCTGCCCACGCGGCCACGGATCGTCGCGCGACCCTCCGTAGGCTCGGTGATCCGGGAGAGAATCTTCAGGAGGGTGCTCTTGCCCGCCCCGTTCGCGCCGATGACCGCCACGGCTTCGCCGGGCGCCACATCGAACGAGACGTTGCGCAGCGCCCAGATGTGCTCCCGCCGTCGCCGGCCGTCGCCGCGGAGCCGCGAACGGGCCGATGCGGCCAGTCCCCGCGCCGACGAGGTGAGCGCCTCCTTCAGTGTGGTATAGTCGCTGCCGGGTTCGCCGATGCGATAGCGTTTTCCCAGGCTCTCCACACTGATGGACGGCATCACGTCGTCAGATGGTGTCGGCAAAGGTCCGCTCCATCCGCCGGAAGTAGAACGCGCCGCCGATGAGGATCGCCAGGGCCGCGGCGGCGGACACGAGCACCATCGGTCCCGGCGCCGTCTCCGTACCGATCAGGGCCCAGCGGAAGCCTTCCACGACGCCGACCATGGGGTTGAGGCTGTAGACGAGGCGCCACTGCTCGGGCAGCAGGCTGCTGGGATACGCGATCGGTGTGGCGAAGAGCCAGAACTGGACGGCGAACGGTACGATGTACGCGACATCGCGATACTGAACGTTCAGCGCGGAGAACCAGAGGCCGACGCCCAGCGCCGTGATGAATGCCAGACCGAGGAGCGGGATGATCCAGACAACCTGCTGCGTGGGCGTGATCCCGAAGTAGACCATCATGCCGACGAGTACGACGAACGCGATGGCGAAGTCCACCAGTCCGGCCAGCACGGCGGCAGCGGGGATGGCGAGCCGTGGAAAGTACACCTTCCGGATCAGGTCCTGGCTCGCCACGAGGCTGTTGGCCGACTGGCTCAGCCCCTGCGCGAAGAACGTCCAGGGCACGAGAGCAGCATATGCGAAGACCGGGTAGGGCACACCGTCGGACGGGATGCCGGCGAGGCGGCCGAAGAAGAGGCTGAAGACGACCATGGTGCCGAATGGCTGGATGACGGCCCAGGAAGCGCCGAGCGCCGTCTGCTTGTACCGGACCTTGATGTCGCGCCAGACCAGGAAGTAGAGCAGCTCCCTGTACCGCCAGAGCTCGCCGAGCTCCAGCGATGCCCAGCCACGGCCCGGCCGTATGTGCACGATGGGCGCGTGGTCCATCATCGAGATTCCCGGGATTGGCGGAGTGGCGCTGCTGGGTGCCGGACTGGTGCGCGCGGCATCGGCACAAGATATTTCGCCGTATCCAGTTCGAGCAAGGGCAGCTCTGCCCCCGACCAGCGCCGACCCAATCATGTACGTCCTGACGCGGGCAAGAAAATTCGTGGGCGAGCTCCTGTTCAAGGCATCGCTGCCGCCGGTCCGCCGCTGGCTGCGCGCACGGCACGAGACGGACGCCGACATCCCGCCCGTTGGACTGGTGCGGTTTGGCAGCCTGCGCCGGCTGACGCCCATCAGCAGGGACTGGGGCGATGACCGCGGCGGCCCCATCGACCGCTATTACATCACCGGCTTCCTCGACCGCAACAGGCAGGATGTCCGCGGCAGGGTCCTGGAGATCGCGGAGGACGTCTACGCGAAGTGGTTCGGCGATGACCGCGTCGAACAGATCGACATCCTGCAGTACCGCGAGGGCGAGCATCCCCGCGCCACGTTCGTCGGTGACCTCACCGATGCGCCGAACCTGCCGACGGGTGCCTTCGACTGTGTGATCCTCACGCAGACACTCCAGCTCATCTACGACCTGCGCGGCGCCGTCGCCACCGTCCACCGCATCCTCAAGCCGGGCGGCGTGGTGCTGGTCACCGTTCCCGGCATCACGCCCGTGAACCGTCACGATCGCGAGTCCTGGGGCAACCACTGGTGCTGGAGCTTCACGGCGCTGTCCACGCGGCGGCTCTTCGAGGAGAGTTTTCCTGCCGACAAGGTGACCGTGGAGACGTTCGGCAACGTGCTGGCGGCCGCGTCGTTCCTGTACGGCCTCGGACAGCGGGAACTGACAGCACGCGAGCTGGACCACCACGATCCCGACTACGAGATGGTCATCGCGCTTCGCGCGCAGAAGGAACCCGGCGTGTGATACGGTCCGTCGTCCATCGGCTTCGCCGCCGCATCGACCGCGTCGTGCACCCCGGCGGCCGCGGGGTGGTGCTCCTGTACCACCGCGTCGCGGACGACGACTCCGACCCGTTCGGCCTGTGCATCGCGCCTGAGCGGTTCGCGGATCACGTGCGGATCGTCCAGGAGGTGGGCCGGCCCGTCACCCTCGACACCTTCGCGGCGGGCCTTGGAGACGGGTCCCTGCCGGACAGGGCCGTAGCCATCACGTTCGACGACGGGTACATCGACAACCGCGAGGAGGCCGAGCCCATCCTGGCGGAACTCGGCGTGCCCGGCCTCGTCTTCGTCACCACCGGGCCCGGTGGCCGGGAGCGGGAGTTCTGGTGGGACGAACTGGAGCGCGTGCTCCTCCAGCCGGGCGAACTCCCGGCCACCCTTGAGGTGCAGGTTGCCGGCAGGGTCCTGACCTGGGAACTGGGGAACGACCGGCTCTACACGGATGCGCATTCGTCCAGGCAGCGGGGCTGGCGCCTCCTCGACGCGGAGCAGCCGACCAGACGGCACGTCGCCTTCCGGGAGCTCTATTCTCTGCTGCAGCCCCTCGACGCAGTCGAGCGTACGCGCGCGCTGGATTCCCTCCTCGCCTGGGCCGGCGACCGCGCCGGAACGATTCGCGCCGCGCGCCGCGCCATGCAGCCCGCCGAGGTGGCGGCCCTCGCCGCCGGAGGGACCATGGCCGTCGGCGCCCACACGACTCACCACCCGGCGCTGCCGTCGCTGACGCCCGCGGCGCAACACACGGAGATAGCCGCGTCGAAGCGGGAGCTCGAGGCGTGGACCGGAGGGCCGGTGACAGGGTTCGCCTACCCGTACGGCCTCCACGACGCCGCGTCCGTCGCCGCTGCCCGGGAGGCGGGGTTCTCGTACGCCTGCTCCGGAGTCTACGCGCCGGCCCGGCCCGGCATCGACCCGTTCACCATCCCGCGTATCGAGACTCCCGCCGTGGACGGGGCAGCGCTCCGCGACATCCTGCGCTGGCAGTTCGCATGACGGATGATCGGGGAGCAGACGGGTCCGCGGGGTTCAGGCCCATCAGGATGCTCGACGCCGACGTGGGTGCGCCGCTCGGGGATATTTCCGGGCTGGACGGCTTCGACCGTGCCCGCATCCTCGTACGCATGCGCGGCGTGCCCGTCGGCTTCGTGGACGTCCCCGTCCGGGACGGTACGTGCCTGGCGGACGACATCCGCGCGGCGGTACGGGACGGCGGCCTCCACACGGACGCGGGCACGCCGGCGGAGCCGGACGGGCCATGGCCGCCGCTCACCGTGGCGGTGTGCACGCGCGGGAGGCCGGACGACCTTGCGGCGTGCCTGGAGCACATCGCCCGGCTCGACTATCCCGACATTGAGTGCATCGTGGTGGACAATGCGCCGACGGACGACGCGAATGCAGCGGTATGCGCGCGCCATCCCGGCGTGCGCCGTGTGGTCGAGCCGCGGCCCGGCCTGAACCGGGCACGAAACCGGGCCATCCTCGAGGCGCACGGCGACATCATCGCGTTCGCCGACGACGACGTGCGTGTGGACCGGGACTGGGCCATGCAGCTGGCCCGCGCCTTCATGGCCGACCCGGCGGTGATGGTGGTGGCGGGCCTGGGCGTCCCTCTCGAGCTGGAGACACCGGCGCAGCTGGCCTTCGAGGAGTACGGCGGCGCAGGCGGCGGGTTCCGGCGCATCCGAATGCAGGGCGGACCCGACTGGGGCGTGCGCGGACTCTGGCACTACGCACGCATGGCGATGCAGGGGAGCGGCGGCAACATGGCATTCCGGCGGCCGGTCTTCGACGACGTCGGCCTGTTCGATCCCGCCCTGGATGTGGGCACGCCTACGGAGGCGGGCGGCGACACGGAGATGATGTTCCGGGTCCTCGCCCACGGCCACGCCATGGTCTACGAGCCGCGCGCCGTGAACCGCCACCGCCATCGCCGCACATGGGCGGAGCTGGAGCGCCAGATCCACGGCTGGGGGACCGGGATGTACGCGTTCCTGACGCGCAGCGCGCTGTCGCGTCCGCGGGGCTGGTGGGTATTCGGACTCCTCGCGCTGCACGGGTACGCTTCACTGGCCGGGGCTCTGTTCCATCCCGGCGGCGTACCCCGGCGCCTCATCCTGGCCCAGCTGCGCGGCGGCGTAGTCGGTCCGCTGCGCTACTTCCAGGCACGGTCCCGCGCCCGGCGGCCGGACCCTCGGCAGCGGCCGCAGCCGGGGAGTTTGGCGCCATGATGTCGGGAATGCCGAGCGCGTCGCTTGTGATCCCGTCGCTGAACCGCGGCCGCCTGCTGCTTGAGACCGTCGAATCCGTCCTCGCCGGATCGGAGGTACCAGCGGAGATCATCGTCATCGACCAGAGCGAGACGCCCAACGACGACCTGGCCCGCCTCTCCAGCCCGCGGTGCGAGGTTCGCTACATCCACAGCGATGCCGTCGGTACCAGCCGCGCCCGCAACGAGGGCGTCCGCCTTGGCCGCCACCCGCTCATCGGCTTCATCGACGACGACGTGCGGGTCGCGTCCGACTGGCTCACGGCCATCGTGCGGGCCGCCGTGAACGCAGGCCCGCGCGCCATCATCACGGGGCGAGTCATGCCGGAGCGGCCTGCAACGGCCGACGGATTCGTCCCGTCCACCATAACGGATGAGGCGCCCACGGAGTACGCGGGCCGCATCGGGGTGGACATTCTTTACTCGAACAACATGATGCTCCACCGGTCAGCCTTCGAGGAGGTCGGTATGTTCGACCCGCGCCTCGGCGGCGGCGCGCCCTTCCCCACCGCCGAGGACAACGACCTGGCCTTCCGGATGCTGGAAGCAGGGTACCGCATCGTGTACGCACCCGAGGCCATGGTGGAGCACAGGGCCTGGCGCTCGGGCACGGACTACCTCCCGCTGCGCTGGAGCTACGGCCGCGGCCAGGGCGCGTTCTACGCCAAGCACTTCAACCTGCGGGACCGCTACATGCTGCGCAGGGCCGGGCACGACCTCTCCCACAACGCGGCCCGCATGTTCAGGTTCCTCGTGCGGGACCCCCGGCGGGCTGCCGGCCAGGCCGTCCACCTTGCCGGTGTCTCGAGCGCCATCCTGCAATGGCTGGTAACCCGGCCCCGGCAGCCGACGTCGCCATGAGCGAGGCGCGCGTTCACGCCGCCGCCCACGCCGTGGGCCGCACCCCGGGCCGCACCGCCCGCCGCACCGCCCTCGCGGTCTGCTTCGGCGTGCCCGCCGTCGTAATGCTGGCATCCTTCGCCTGGCTCGCCGCGGATCACGGCACGCCGGCCCTCTGGAACGTGGTGGTCCACGAGAGCGGCCGCTACACGTTCGGCCAGACCGTGCTGTACTTCAGCCACTTCCTGCGGGAGGTGCCCACGGCGGTCGTCTATGCCCTCTTCCTCCTCGGCATCTCGGGAGGCGTTGCCTCGCGGCCCGGCCACGGCAGCACCCTGAGGCGGGACACGCTCGGGGGCGGTCTCGCGCTGCTCCTCGCAGGCGTCATCGTCGCGGGCGCGATGATCCTCTCGGCGCGCACGCATGGGTGGGCGTCCGCGTTCCATGACCTCGCACAGTACCGCACCCGGGATGACCTGTCGGGTTACGGCACCCACTGGCGCTACCACTGGCTCAGCACGCTCTGGTTCGGATTCGCGGCGAGTGTCGCACCCATCGCAGCGCGCCTCATGCCCGGCGCGCCGCCTCTGCGGACCCACCCCTTCTGGGCGCCTGCTGGCTGGGCCGCGTTCATCGGGCTGACCATCGTCTTCGGCGTCTCCGCGGACGTATTCGCGGACGTGCGTTATGCGGGACACCAGGCCCGGGAAATCCTCACCCACGCACCGGTGACCCTGCTCCTCGGCGTCGGCCTCGTCATCGCCGCCATGACACGGGATGCTGCGGCACCGCCGGTTCCGCGTGCCGCACCGCCCGTTCCGCGTGCCGGCGGCGCCTGGGACGGCGTGACACGCGCTGCATGGATGAAGGTCGCCATGGTGTTTCTCATTCCGGCGTATCTGGCCGTGGTGAGCGTCAGCGGGGACGTCATGGAACACGGCCAGACCGACCTCGGCCTTGGAGCAATGGTGGCCGCCCATTATTTTGAGCACACGCTCGACTACCTGCTGGTCCTCCTCATCGTATGCGGAGGACTCGCCCTGCGGCAGCGTCAACCAGCGTACCTCCCACACGAGCAGGCCCCGTGAGCGAAGCCGTCGTGAGACAGGTTGTCCCGGCTGAGGTCGAGGACGAGACGCACCTGCCGCTGCTGGCCCACGCGGTGAGTATCGTCATCCCTGCCTTCAACGAGCGGACGTACATCGCGAGGCAGATCCGCGCGGTCGCGGGCGCCATGGCGAGGACGGACTGGACGTACGAGATCATCGTCGTGGACGACGGCTCGACGGACGGCACCGGCACCGCGGCCGTCGCCGAGGGAGTCCGCGTGCTCCGCAACCGTCGCAACCGCGGGTACGGCGCCTCCCTGCTGCGCGGGATCGCCGTAGCGCAACACGAGTGGGTACTCATCATCGACGCGGACGGCACCTACCCCACCGAAGCGATCCCGGACCTGCTGGCTCTCGCGGATACGCACGAGATGGTGGTGGGCGCCCGCGTAACGAAGCAGCGCAGCATCCCGCTGGTTCGACGCCCGGCGAAGTGGTTCCTGACATGGCTGGCCAGCTATCTCTCACGGCGCCGGCTGCCGGACCTCAACTCGGGGCTCCGGCTCATCAGGAAGGATCTCGTGGAGGCGTACCGCTATCTCCTGCCCTCGGGGTTCTCCTTCACGACGACCATCACGCTGGCCGCCACGGCGAACGACCACGAGGTCGCCTTCGTGCCCGTGGACTACCACGCACGAGTCGGCAGCTCGAAGATCCGCCCCGGTCACGCCTTCGACTTCGTCCTCCTCGTCCTGCGCATCATCGTCTTCTTCAATCCGCTTCGGGTGTTCATTCCCCTCGGCGCGCTGATGGCGGCGGTCGGCCTGGCGAAGTTCATCTACGACCTGACCCTGCAGAACATCTCCGAGAGCGCGCTGCTGGGTCTGCTCGGGGCGCTCATCGTGTGGACGGTGGGCCTGCTCGCCGACCAGAACGCGCGCATCGCGCGGAAGCGATGACCGCAGCCGGGACCGGAGGCGAGGGGAGTCGAGGCGGGCGGCGCGTGACGCGCGGCCTCGTGCGTCTGCTCATCAGCGGCGCGCTCCTCGGGCTCCTACTCTTCCTCGTGCCGTGGGAGCAGGTCACTGTGGCGGCGGCCCGGATGACGCCCGGCCTGTATCTCATGGCGCTGGCCGGGTACTTCGTCGGGCACGCGATGGGCGCCGTGAAATGGAACACGCTGGTGAGCGCCGCACGACGCTACGGCGGCCGACTGACCGTGCGCGACACGGCAGGGTGCTATTCCGCCGGCCTCTTCGCCAACCTCTTCCTGCCCACGGTCGTGGGCGGCGACGTGGTGCGGGCGGGCCTCGCCGTACGGGCCCTCGGACGGCCGGAGGCAGTGGTGCTGGGCAGCATCGCAGACCGCCTCATCGACTTTGCAGGACTCGGCCTGCTCATCGCCGCCGGCGCCGTGCTCGCCGGCGCCGGGCTGGCCGGTTGGGGGTGGCCCCTCGCCGCCATCGCTGCGCTGGTGGGCATCGCGACCGGCGTCATGGTGCTGCCCTTCCTTCTCCGGCGCCGCCTCGCCGGGTGGCCGCCGCGATTCCGCCGGCGCATCGGCCGCGCACTCGTCGCACTCCGACACCTGGGCAGGAGTCCCGGCACGGCTGCGGTGGCGCTGGGTCTTTCCCTGTCCATGCAGAGCCTGTTCATCGTCGTCGGCGCACGCCTCGGCCAGGCGGTGGGCGCCGAAGCGCCGCTGGCCGTGTGGTTCGTGGTCTGGCCGCTGGCCAAGGCCGCCGGCATGTTGCCGGTCAGCCTCGGCGGCCTCGGCGTCCGTGACGCGGCGCTCACCACGCTGCTCGTGCCGTTCGGCGTACCCGCGGCGGTCGGCCTCGTCGCGTCCCTCGCCTGGCAGGCCGTCCTCGTGGGAGGGTCGCTCATCGCCGGCCTGGTGGCTCTGGTGCTCCGGCCCGGCCGAGCATCGCGGGCGCACCATCAACGTGCGACCGGCAGCATCCGGCGCCCCACACGCATCGCTTGATACGCATGCCTGAACTCCCCCATGTCGTCATTCTCGGTGCCGGTCCGGCCGGACTCGGCGCGGCCTACCGGCTCCGCCTCTCCGGCCGCGCACGGGCCACCGTCCTCGAGCGCGGAGCCGTCGTCGGCGGGAACGCTGCGAGCTTCTCCATCAACGGCGTCCACGTCGACTACGGAAGCCACCGCCTGCACCCGGCGTGCGATCCTGCGATCCTCGCCGACATCCGGACACTCCTGGGCGACGACCTACGCGGCCGGACGCGTCACGGCAGGATCCGGCTGCGCGGCCGCTGGGTTCACTTCCCCCTGAAGCCCTTCGACCTGGTACGGCACCTGGACCCCGGCTTCGCGATGGGCGCGGCGCGGGACGCGGCGATCCGGGTGGTACGGCGAGGGCGTGAAGCGGCGGACAGCTTCGGCGACGCCCTCCTCGCCCGTCTCGGGCCGACCATCTGCGAGTCGTTCTACTTCCCGTACGCCCGGAAGATCTGGGGTCTGGAGCCGGACGAGATGGCCGCGGAGCAGGCGCAGCGGCGAGTGTCGGCCAACTCGCCCGGCAAGCTCGCCCGGAAGGTGCTCGCCCAGGTGCCGGGCTTCCGCACGCCCGGCGCCGGCCGCTTCTTCTACCCGCGCAAAGGCTTCGGCCAGATCGTGGAGGGGTACGCCGGAGCGGCCCGTGAGGCCGGGGCGGACGTGCTGCTGGGGTGCGCCGCGCGGGAGATCGTGGCGCCCACCGCACCCAGTGAGAGATGGCGCGTCGTCGCCGTTCGAGAAGACGAGGAGATCACGCTGGAAGCAGACTACGTCTGGTCCACCATCCCGCTTACCCTCCTCGCAGCGATGACCCGCCCGGCGCCGCCGGCGGCGGTGATGCAGGCCGCTGGAACGCTTGACTATCGGGCCATGGTGCTCATCTATCTCGAGCTCCCGGTGGACCGGTTCACGGAATACGACGCCCACTACTTCCCCGGCGCGGACGTCGCCATTACCCGCCTGTCGGAGCCGAAGAACTACTCCGGCGTGACGGCGCCGGCGGGTCGCACGGTGCTGTGCGCGGAACTGCCCTGCTCCCCGGACGATGAGACCTGGCGCGCTGGCGACGAGGAGCTGGCCGGCCTCGTGGCCCGCGACCTCGAGACGGCTGGCGTGCCACTCCCCGTGGCGCCGAGCGGCGTGCACGTGCGCCGCCTGCGGCACGCGTACCCCATCTACACGCGCGGTTTTGCGGAGCCATTCCGCGAACTGGATGACTGGGCGGCAGGCCTGCCCCGGTTCCTCACCTTCGGCAGACAGGGCCTGTTCGCCCACGACAACACGCACCACGCGCTCGCCATGGCGTACGCAGCCGTGGACTGCCTCGGCCCGTACGGTTTCGATGCGGTGAAGTGGGGCCACTACCGCACGGAGTTCGAGAAGCACGTCGTGGTGGACTGACTCGATGACTCCGCGTTCAGCCGCAGCGGCCGGGGCAGTCCCGTGACGGAGCTCGCATCCGCAGCGGGCGCCGGGGCGCTGTGGCTCGCGGTGTTCGCGGCCCTCGTCCTGGCTCTGCGGGGGCACGGTGCGTCCACCGGACCCACCGTGCTCATCGCCTACGCGTTGTTCGTTGCAGCGCAGGTCATCCTGGCGATCGTACTGGGCGCCGTCGGCGCACTCACCGGCACCGGCATCCGGACCGCGTACCTCGCGGGCCTCGCCATCCTGACGGGTCTGGTCGTGTTACGCCGGCGACGGAATCCGCGGAAGGCCACTGAATCGATCACGCCGGTGGTCGGCCGCGCCGACATCCCGTCGGACGGCGCGGCCCGGACCGTCCGACGCATCGCCCTCGCCACGACGTGCCTCGTGTTCGCCGCCCTGACGGTGTTCACGCTGGTCGTGCCCGTCCGCATCTGGGACACGCTGGCCTATCATATGCCCATGGTGGCGAGCTACATCCAGAACGCGTCTCTCGACGCCTGGCCGACGCAGGATCTCCGGCAGATCTATAGGGTGAACACCGGCGAGCTGCAGATGCTGAACCTCGCCCTCCTCGCACGATCGGACGCATGGGTCGAGCTTCCCAACCTGCTCGGACTCGCCGTCGTCCTCGTGGCGAGCTTCGAGCTGGCGCGGCTCACGTTCCACCGGCCGCTGTTCCCCTGGGTTGTCGTGCTCCTCGTGCTGTCCGCGCCGCAGATCGTCATCGGCGCCGGCAGCGAGAAGAACGACCTCTCCTTCACCGCGGCCCTCCTGTCCGCCTTCTACTGGATGATCCGGGCGGGTCTTGCAGCGCGTCCCGCCAGTACGGCGCACGTGTCCATGGCCGCGGTCAGCGCGGCCATGGCCGGCGCTACGAAGGTGATGGGGCTCAACGTCGCCGGCGCCACCGGCCTGCTCGCGCTGGTTCTCGCGGCCAGGCGGCGGCTTCTTCCGCGCGACGTGGCCGTCTACACGGCCGTTGTCATCACGGCTCTCCTCGTCCTCGCTGGAAGTGTCTACCTGTACAACGCCGGCCGCTCGCCCGTGCCCGTGGGCGTGGCGCCGGGAGAGGTGCACTACACGTTCGGACCGGCCAACATCACGGAGGCCGTGCGGTACTACGTCCTTGACCTGACACTCAAGCGCCTCGTCATCATCCCGCGCCTCGAGCACGACTTCCTGCACTACGGCTACCTCTTCCCGTTCATGCTCGGACTCGGCTTCCTGGGCGCGGTGAGGCAGCGCACTGAACGGCGGTTCGTTCCCATCTGCCTCGCCGTCCTGGCCGCTGCTCTGCTGCTCTCTGTGATCGCCGTGCGCCAGCCCATCGGCTGGGATCAGCGCTTCATGATCTGGCTCGTGCCGACCTTCGCCATCCTCGCCCTGACAACGGCCGAACGCATGGCCGACCGGCGACTCGTCGTCGTGGCGTGGGTCGCCGCGACCCTGGCGGCGGCCAACGTGGCGGTGGCACTGGGCGCCGAGTCCGACTTCCTCTTCCGCCGGTCGGCGCTGCACGTCACGTCGGCGGGTGAGCTGCCCCGCTACCTGGACGTGCCGAATCGGCGCTACCTTCACATGCGTGACGGGTACGACACCCTCGACGCGGCCGCCGCGCCGGGTGACTCGATCCTGTATGCCGGCACCGACGACTCCTGGATGTATCCACTGTGGGGACGACGGTTCACCCGACACGTCGAGGGCGTGTGGGACGCGGACCACGCGTCGGCGCAGATCGCGTCACGTCGGTTCCGGTTCGTCGTCGTCGAGCACGGCACGGCGCCGGAGATCCTGTCGGCAGCAGGACGGCACACCGCGGCGTCCGGCTACGCGATACTTGCCGCCGAGCGCGATCGCACCATCTTCGTGCGGGACGCTTACGAAGGCGCGCTCCCCACTCCCCTTCAGCCTGCACGGCATGACGAAGCCAACTGATCGCTGGATCCTGGGCATCTCGGCGTTCTACCACGACAGCGCCGCATGCCTGCTGCGCAACGGCGACGTTTTCGCGGCTGCGCAGGAAGAGCGGTTCACCCGCAGGAAGGGCGATGCGTCCTTCCCCGCCAATGCCGTTGCGTACTGCCTGCGGGAAGCCGGCATCGACGTCGCCGACCTGGCGTGCGTTGGGTTCTACGACAAGCCGCTCCTCAAGTTCGAGCGGATCCTCGAAACCTACCTCGGCACCGCACCCCGCGGGTTCGTCTCGTTCATGAAGGCCGGGCCGCTCTGGATCAAGGAGAAGCTCTATACCGACGCACAGCTGAGGAGCGACCTGGGCTACGACGGCCCGATACTGTACTCCGAGCACCACGAGTCCCACGCCGCCAGCGCGTTCTTCCCGTCGCCGTTCGAGGAAGCCGCCATCCTGACAATGGACGGGGTTGGCGAGTGGGCCACGGCATCCCTCGGCGTCGGCAGGGGCGCCGACATCGAGATCCTCCACGAGCTCCACTGGCCCGACTCCATCGGCCTCCTCTACTCGGCGTTCACGTACTACACGGGATTCAAGGTCAACTCGGGCGAATACAAGGTCATGGGCCTCGCGCCCTACGGCGAGCCCCGCTACGTCGGCGCAATCCTGGACGACGTCATGGACCTGCGCGATGACGGGTCGTTCACCCTGAACCAGAAATATTTCAACTACCTGACGGGCCTGACCATGACGAGTCCGGAGTTTGACCGGCTCTTCGGCGGCCCGCCCCGCCAGCCGGAAACCCTCCTCACGCAGCGGGAGCTCGACCTCGCCCGGTCGGTGCAGGACGTATGCGAGGAGGTGATGCTGCGCATGTCACGCACCGCACACCGGCTCACGGGCCTCCCGGACCTGTGCATGGCCGGCGGCGTTGCGCTGAACTGCGTGGGCAACGGCCGGATTCTGCGGGAGGGGCCGTTCCGGGACATCTGGATCCAGCCGGCGGCCGGAGACGCCGGCGGTGCACTGGGCGTGGCCCAGCTCATCGCCCACCGGCAGGACGGTCATCCCCGCAGTGCCGCAAAGGGCGACGGGATGAAGGGCTCGTACCTCGGCCCCGGATTCTCGCCGGAGGAGATCGAGACCTTCCTGCGGGAGCAGGGTGCCACTTACGTCCGTCAAGCGAGGGACGCACTCCTGGATGAGGTCGCATCGCTCATCGCCCGGGAGAACGTGATCGGCTGGTTCAACGGCAGGATGGAGTTCGGCCCGCGCGCCCTCGGCAGCCGGAGCATCATCGCCGACCCGCGCTCCCCCCGGATGCAGGCGCAGCTCAATGTGAAGATCAAGTTCCGGGAAGGCTTCCGTCCGTTCGCGCCGAGCGTGCTGCGCGAGCGCGTCGCCGAGTACTTCGAGCTCGACCGCGATTCCCCGTACATGCTCCTGGTGGCGCCTGTGCGTCAGGAGCGGCAGATCGCCATGGGCCCCGAGCAGCAGCGGCTCTGGGGGATCGACCGGCTGAACGTGCCGCGGTCCGACATCCCCGCCGTGACGCACGTGGACTACTCGGCCCGGATCCAGACGGTGGACGGGGAGTGGAATCGTGACTACTACGACCTGATCCGCGCCTTCGAGCGGCAGACCGGCTGCGCCGTCCTCATCAACACCTCATTCAACGTGCGCGGCGAGCCCATTGTGTGCACGCCGGCGGATGCCTATCGCTGTTTCATGCGGACGAACATGGATTACCTGGTGCTGGGGCCGTTCCTGCTCGACAAGGCGGCACAGCCGGAATTCAGGGAGGATGCGGATTGGAAACTCGAGTTCGAGCTCGACTGACGGCGGCCGAGGGCCGGCGCTTCGGCCTCACCGTCGGCGCGGCGTTCCTGGCCCTCACCGCGCTGCTCTGGTGGCGGAACTTTGACACGGCACGCTGGGTCACCGGCGCGGCGGCGGCCTTCTTCCTGGGCGGCGGACTGCTCGTCCCGGCACGGATGGGCCCCGTCAACCGGGCGTGGATGCAGATGGCCCTCGCGATCTCGAAGGTGACGACGCCCATCTTCATGGGTATTATCTTCTTCCTGGTGATCACGCCCATCGGCGCGATCGCACGTGCGGCCGGCCACCGCCCGCTCGACCCCGCGCGCTCTTCGAGCCTGTGGCGCGAGCGACCGGAAGGCGACCGCAGAAGCGACCTCCACAGGCAGTTCTGAGCATGTCCAACATCAGTCTGATGCGCGAGCTATGGGCCTTCATGAAGGTCCGCAAGAAGTGGTGGCTGCTGCCGGTCATCGTCATCATGATGCTGGTCGGCATGCTCATCGCCTTTGCCCAGGGCTCGGTGCTCGCGCCCTTCATCTACACGATCTTCTGACCCGCGTGCGGCCGGCCGTCGGGACCCGGGACAGGGCGGCCGAGGTAGAGGACGCCGATGCCGTAGCCCTCCTGTTCGGTGTCGCTGATGAATTCCGCGTGGTCGTAGCGCTGCCGGACCTCTTCCCAGAATTCCCGGACCGCGCCGTCCCCCGGGGCGGCCGCCGCGGACGCGACCCACTCGGGGTTCGGTACCGGCGCGATGTCGTGGAAGGCGACGACGGCATCCGGCGCAGCGAACCGGCGGCAAAGCTCGAAGTCCCGACGCACGCCGTCGTAAGTGTGATCGCCGTCGATGAAGGCGTAGTCGATGCGGCGGCCGGCGAGCAGGCGTTCAAGCGCTTCGGCGGTTTCGGGCGCGTGGGAATCGGCGCGGAGCAGTTCCAGCCGCTGGCCGGGCCCGGCGAAGGAGCGATAGAGTGGCGCGCGCCAGCCGGGATAGCCGCCGCCGAACGGCCCCTGCGGCAGATCGATGCTGATGATGAGACCGTCGTCGTGGGCCAGCCGGGCGTGCGCGAAGAGGGTACCGCCATCGGCTGTGCCGATTTCCAGGACGGTCCGGGGGCGGAGCGTCCCGACCAGGCGGGCCAGGGCCGTGAATTCCTCCCGCACCTGCCAGGCCTCGACCCCGCCCGCACCTTCGTTCATCACGAACTCCACGACGGCGTCGGCGCCTGCATCCCGCGGCACGGCCGCGGCGCGGCGACGGGCGGCAGCAGCAGCCCGCCTCCCGGCCAGACCTTCGCGCAGACGCCCGAGACGGGCCCGCAGTCCCTGGATCACGACTCGACCTCCCACGTTCGTTCGTGTTGCACGGAGCGCCCGTGAGGAAGTCCCGCGGCGATGAGCACGGCCTGCAGCCGCGAGACCGGACGGCGCGGAACGACAGCATGTTTCTCGCCGCGGTAACGGTCCTCGCCTGGCTGCCGTACGTGGCCGGCCTCGGGTTGTACAGCGACGACTGGGGATTCGTCGCATCCCTCCACGCCGCCGACGGCTCGTATCACGGCCTCCTCGAGTCGGTGATGGGGCCCCTCGGCCCCCGCCCCGTCCAGGGTCATCTCCTCGCCGGCCTCTACTGGCTGTTCGGGCTCGACATCGTGTGGTGGCACGTCGCGAACGGCATGGCTCTCGTCGCCATCGTGCTCCTCCTCCACCACTCGCTGCGACGACTCGGCGTGCCACGTGCCATCGCCCTGGCCGCACCGCTCCTTTTCGGCCTGCTTCCACACTACTCCACCGACCGGTTCTGGATCGCCGTGTTCCAGGCGAACGCGTCGGTCCTGCTGTACGCCACGAGCCTGTACGCCGACATCCGCTTTGTGCACGCCCGTCCCGCCGCTGTGCGTTCCCGCTGGGCATGGAAGGCGGCCGGTACGGCGGCGCTCATCGCCAGCGTGCTGGCGTACGAGGTGACGGCAGCCCTGTTCCTCGTCACCGTCGTCGCGCTGCTGCACGCCGCGGGCGTACTCCGGCGCGGCAGTCGCGGGCGCCGTTCGCTCCAGGTTGCCCTCGCCGTCGGATCGAATGTCGTCGCCCTGGCGCTCACCGTTGCATACAAGCTGTCGGTCACGGAGAGGGCGGATGTCGGCGGCGGGCTCCGCTTCCGCGCGCTCCGCATCCTCACGGAAGCCGTGCCCGTCCACTTCGGCGAGCTCGGCGTCGGGCTACCCACCAGGGTGCTGCACGCCCTGCGCCACTACCCGGACCCGGCGATTGTCGGCGTCAGCCTGGTCATCGGATTGGCCGTTGCAGCGTACCTGCTGCGCCTTGCGCCATCGGAGACCCCGGCGCGAGGGACGGGCGCAGGCTGGGCGGGCGTGGCCGCCGCCGGCCTCGTGGTGTTCGTCGCCGGTTACGGCGTCGCCCTGATGACGTGGGAGATCGGGTTCCACGCCACGGGTGCGAATAACCGGACCGCCATCGGTGCAGCCCTCGGCGTGGCCCTCGTGTTCACGGCGGCGGTGGGGTGGCTCGCAAGCCTGCTGCCAACGCCACGGCTCCGGGTCCGGGCATTCGCCGGCGGAATCGCCCTCATCGCGGCCTGCTCCACGCTCATCACCGCGACGGTGGCCCGGTTCTGGGTCGCCGCGTCGGACATGCAGCAGGACATCATCGCGGCCCTCGCCCGGGACGTGCCGGAACTGCCGGTGGGAGCCGTCCTGCTCCTCGATGGCGTCTGCCCGTTCCACGGACCGGCGCCGGTCTTCGCCACGGACTGGGATGTGACGGGCATGCTGCGGATCATGTACGGCGACGGCTCGCTCCGGGGTGATGTCATCAAGTCGAACACAACGGCAACGTCCACCGGCATCCGCACCATCCTCTTCGACGACTGGATCAACGTGTACTCGTACGGGGAACTGCTGCGGGTCTACCACGCCGGGTCCGGCCGGAGCTACACGCTGTATGATCGTACCGACGCGGAGGTGTATTTCGCGGCCGCTGCGGCGACCGGGACCGCCTCGTGTCCGCCGTACACGGACGGCGACGGTACCGACGTGTTCTGAGACCGGAGTCAACGAGGAGGTTGGAGCGGCTGCAGGCGGCGATGGATGGTCTCTGCGGCCCAGGTGTTTCCCGCGACGGAGAAGTGGAGGTTGGGCGCATACAGCGACGGCACTTCGGCGGGCGGCAGCAGCCGCAGCTCGTCGACCAGGTCGAGGAACTCGATGTTCTGGCGTGCCGCCTCGTCCCGCACAAAGCTCCGCCACGTTTCCGTACCCGGCTGGCCGGTGTAGTCCCACGCCCCGGGGAGGAACACCAGCACGAGACGGCTCCCCTTCGCCGCGTTGACCCGCGCGAGCTCCCCGAAAAGGCGGCTCACCACCTCACGCACATGCTGGTCGAGTCGTTCATTCCGGGCGGCGATAGCCGACGGGTCATCCAGCCGGAACAGGCCGCGCACGACCCGCACGATGCCGAGGCGTGAAACCGTCTCGCCATGGAGCGCACGTCGTCGCGTGAGCCAGGACGTCCGCGGCACGGGCCGGTTCGCCACGGCGAGCGTATCGTCACGCAGCACGAGGAGCGGCTTGCCGTATCCCATGAAGCGGTCCGACCGCATGCGGCGGAAGTCGTCGGCGAGCACACTGAACAGGTGCACGTGGTGGTCGAGCGCGATGCC
>DATHVO010000310.1:0-14883 GCA_035461265.1 Longimicrobiales bacterium | reverse complement strand
CCTGCGCCACGCGCGAGGCGGCCATGCTGTCGGGGAATATGTCGTGGGCGCCGTGGCAGTCGGCGCACGTGGCGGCGACGTGGGATCCCAGTGCCGTCGCCTTGCCGTGGTACGAGCCGAAGAAGGTGCGGGCGGCATGTTCATGGCATGCCGCGCACCGCTCCGTGGACACGACGCTGAAGCGGGGGTCGTCCGTGGCGATCATCTCGTGGCCGATGTGGCACGAAGTGCACGTGACGTACTCCGACGCCGGCGCCCGTCCGCCGAGATGTGCCCGGCGGAAATCCTCGTCGCCGTGGATGTCACGGGTGGACGCCGCCGCGATGCTGTCATGGCAGGTGCCGCACGTCTGCCGCTGCCGGGCGGGCGCCATCCACGATTCGGGATCGTGGACCGGCCGCACGTCATGGGGTCCGTGGCAGGCCGCGCACTGGACGGCGTCCGCATGGGGAGAGTGCGCCTCGAGGCGTGCGGTCTGGTGGCAGCTGATGCATGGTTCGTTCGCTCGCGCGGTACCGGCCTCCGAGCGCAGCTCCTCGACGGTCCGGATGTCGTGGGACCCGTGGCACTGCACGCAGCCCACCTGCTCATCCGCGGTGAAGTGGGAGCCCTGGCGCCAGTGGTCCGTGGCGTCGGCGTGACACGACGCGCAGGACTGCGTCACCGTCGCGCGGTCATCGTGGGGGTAGCGCGCGAAGCCGGTGTGGCACTCGGCGCATGACATCCCGCCGTGTGCGGACGCCGCCACGATGTGGTCCGGCACGAGGAGCTCGCGGGCGCGGGTGAGACTGCCGGCCTGCTGGCGCAGCAGCTCCAGCTCGCCGTGGCAGCGCTCACAGCCCAGCACCGCGACAGGACGGCCCCCGGGCTGCTGCTGCGCCTGTCGGGCCGTGACGGCCACTCCGGCCGCTGCTTCCTGCACCGCGCCGGCCGGGTCGCCGGCTGCCAGGACGGCGCCGGGCGCCGACACGGCCCACGCCCCGCCCACCACACCGCCCGCGATGACGATCACCCCCGCCCACGGCAGGACCCTGCGCCACGGCGACCCGCGGCCCTGCAAGCTCATGGCTCCTCCCCGTATTTCTTCAGACGATTCCGGATCTGGTGCCTGCTCAGACCCAGGAGGCGGCCTGCGGTCGTGCGGTTGCCCTCCGCCCGGCGCAGCGCCTCGCGGAGGAGCGTCCGCTCGAGGGCCTCGATGTCGAGGCCGTTCGGACCCATGTCGATGGTGTGGTCGTCCTGGCGCCGGGGCGAGCGCACCTCGGGCGGCAGTGCATCGCCGTTCAGCGTGTCGCCGTCCGCGAGCAGGACGCTCCGCTCGATGACGTTGCGCAGCTCACGGACATTGCCCGGCCACGCGTATCGCCGCAGGAGGTCCAGTGCCTCGGGCGTGATGCGGTTCACCTTCTTGCCGAGGTCCCGGCTGAACGATGTCAGGAAGTGCTTCGCCAGTTCCGGCACGTCCGAGACGCGCTCACGGAGCGGCGGCAGGTACAGCGGAACGACCCGCAGCCGATAGTAGAGGTCCGCCCGGAACTTCCCTTCGTCCACGTCCTTCTCCAGGTCGCGGTTCGTCGCGGCGACGAGGCGGGTATCCACGCTCAGGTCGCGGGTACCGCCCACGCGCCGGAACGTGCGGTCCTCTATGAACTGCAGGAGCTTGCCCTGGAGTCGAGGCGACAGCTCACCGATCTCGTCGAGGAAGAGCGTACCGTGATCCGCCAGTTCCACGAGGCCGCGCTTCATGGTGCGGGCGTCCGTGAACGCGCCCTTCTCGTGACCGAACAGCTCGGACTCCATGATCGTCTCGGCCAGCGATGTGCACGTGACGTTGACGAAGGGCTGCTCCGCGCGAGGGCTGAGCCGGTGGATCAGGCGGGCGATCACGCCCTTGCCCGTCCCCGTCTCGCCCTGGATGAGGACGGTCGTGTTTTCCGCGGGCGCCACGCGTTCGACCATCCTGAACAGCTCCTGCATGGCGGGACTGGCGCCGACGATGTTGCCGTCGGAGCGACCCTGCTCCCGCAGCACCCGCACCTCCCGCCGCAGCGCAGTGACCTCGAGGGCTGCAGCCACCGAAACATCGAGGCGGTCGTACGAGATGGGCTTCTCGAGGAGGTCACGGGCGCCCTTCTTCAGGGCAGCCACCGCCGATGATACTGTGGCGTGGGCCGTCATCATGATGCATGGCACGTCGAGCTCGTCCACCAGCTCGGGCAGGAGGTCGATCCCTTCCCCGTCCGGCAGCTTCATGTCGAGGAGGGCGAGGTCGGGGACACCGGTGCGCAGCAGCGCACGGGCCTCCGCCAGCGACCCCGCCACCCGTACGACGTGGCCGGCCCGC
Source organism: Longimicrobiales bacterium (assembly GCA_035461265.1). GTDB lineage: Bacteria > Gemmatimonadota > Gemmatimonadetes > Longimicrobiales > RSA9 > SH-MAG3. The sequence goes on along the minus strand of DATHVO010000310.1, from coordinate 12,539 downwards.
TCCAGGCGGTCCGACAGCACTGTGCGGATGAGTGCGTCGTCGTCGAGGATCAGGATTCTCGTGTCCGCCATGTTGCCTCCTTCGGGGATCCGTGGGCGGCACGTGCGTCCGTCGCGCCCTCCGCCAGCGGCAGTTCCACGCGCACCCTCGTACCGGTCCCTACCACACTCTCGATGGCGATCCGCCCCTGGTGCGCGGCAACGACGCGCGCCACCAGCGGGAGTCCCAGGCCGGTGCCGGCCGGCTTAGTCGAGTAGAACGGCAGCAGGACCTTCTCGACCTCGGCCTCCGGAATGCCCGCCCCATTGTCGGCCACCTCGAGCCAGGCGAACCCGTCGGCCGCGCCCATCCGCAGCGTCAGCTCGCCGCCGCCCGTCATGGCCTCCGCCGCATTCAGCATGAGATTCGCCGCCGCCTGCTCGAGCCGCCGCGCATCGCCCCGCACCACCAGCTCCGTATCGGGATACTCCCGCCGCACGTTGAGACCCTGGGCGGCCGGGTGTCCCGCGAGCTGGGCGAGGGCCGCGTCCATGACATCCCGCAGGGAGACCGGCTCCAGCTCCAGCCCCACGGGCTTCGCCAGCATGAACAGGTCGCGCATGGTCTCCGACAGGTGACCGAGCTGGTCCTCCACCGCGCCCAGCAGAAGCTGGCCCCGCTCCTCCAGCACGTACTCCTGGGCCAGCAGGCGGACCGCCGACTGGATGGATGTCAGCGGCCGCTTGAACTCGTGAGCCATCTCCGCGGCCAGTTCGCCGACCTGCGCGAAGCCCGCCTGCTGGGCGTACTGCTCCCGCTGGGCTGCCGCCAGGTGCTCCCTCTCGAGGAGTTCAGTCACGCCGGCTTCGAGACGCCCCACCTCGTCCGTGCGCCGGCCGTCCTGGCTGTCCGTGGACATGAGGTCCGAGATCCGCGTCAGCGGCGCGACGACCTCGCGCTCGAGCATGGTGAAGAGAATCGCCGCCAGCGCGAACACGGTCCCGACGACGAGACCCAGGCCGAGGCGGGCGCCCCGGTCCATGGCCGCCTGCACCGGACCCAGTGAGTACTCGACCTCGATGACCGCGGCCGGCGGGACGGTCACCGGGACGAAGGCCCGGACGACATCCGTTGCCGGGTCATGCCGGACGACTCCGTCCTGCCTGAGCTCCCTGGGAGACGGGATCCAAACGCCCGTCGGACGGCGGCCCTCCTCCGTCACGTCGGGGGCGATCAGGACCGACCCGTCCGTGGCGTAGACCCGGACGCCCACCACCGGCTCGTGGCGCAGCAGCTGCTGCAGCGCCCGCCGGGCGTACTCCGTACGACCCGACTGGAGGCCGGACTCCACGGCGGTCCGCGCCGACGCCGCGGCCAGCAGCGCCTGCTGCTCCGCCGCTGCGACTGCCTCGGTCCGCCAGTACCGGAAGGACAGGTGCGTCGAGATCCCCAGCAACGCCACCGCGGCGCCGACGATCGTCACCAGCACTTTTGTCCGCAGCGTGTAGCGCTGCACCCGGAGCCGCCAGTTCATCCAGTCCTCGATCCTGTCCGTCGTTCCCGGCCCCGCCTCATCCCGGTCCGCCCGCCGGCGGCCGGACGCCGAGGCCGCCGAGCTGCGGCGTCGCGGCCGCGTCCAGGGTCCGCCAGATGTTGTAGATGAAGGCGAACGCGCCCGCCGCGGCGACTACTGCGCCGACGACCAGCGCGTGGCCCGCCCAGACTGCATGGGGCCGCAGCAGCCAGCCCGCCACCATGAGGGCCAGACCGGCATTGGCGACCCAGACGTGAAGTGCCGCCAGCGCACGGTTGTGGAGGGGCCGCCCCACGAACCGCGGCAGGACGTGGTACGCCACGCCGAAGATCATCATGCTCACGAAGCCAAGCAGGTTCGCGTGCATGTGCGCGGCCCGGTAGATGAGGAGGCGCGGCCAGATGGCAATGGCGGTCCCCAGCAGTACGCCGATAGCGAGCCAGACGAGGCTCGACCGGATGAAGCGGCGGACGAATGGCTCCATGGCCTACCCCCTCACCCGCCACGCGCGAGCCGCACGGCGTAGAAGACGAGCACGACGCCGATCCCCACGTTCAGCCGCGCCAGCCAGGCGGCGCGCTTCCGCAGCCGGATGGCGGCCGGCGAGCCCGGCACCGCCCTCGACGCCCGGGGCCCGTCCACGAAGTCGTGCACGGCGCTTATGGTCACCATGGCAGTCACGGTGGCCAGCTTCCAGGCCAGGGCCGTCCCGTAGGCCGTGCCCCAGAACGCCGCGCTGGCCAGGATGTCCCACCGCAGCAGGCCGCGGAAATGCAGGTTCAGCGTGCCTGTCACCAGCAGGACGGCGATGGCGGTCCAGCCGGCATCGCGGAAGGCATGGCCGATGCGGCGGAACAGCTCCGCGCGCAGCGCCGGCGGTTCCACCCCCCGCAGCACGCGGGCGCCCACCAGCCCGAGGAACATCATGCCCCCCAGCCAGAACAGCGCCGCCAGCACGTGCAGCGTAACGTTCAGATGGTACCACGACACGCCTCGAAACCTCTCCCCTTCGCTCCAGGCCGGCGGCATCCGGCCGCCGGTCCGTGAACCCGCCCACCACTCTGCGGATCGGGACGTCCCTGCCCGCCTGAAGGCAGTCTGCCCCGTCGCCGCGGAAGATAGGGGACGAAATGCCCCGGCACCGTCGGGCGACGCCGGAAAACGTGCGGCGAAACACCGACCGCGGGCGTCAGGCATCGCCCCACATGCGGGACTGGCCCTTTACGGAGACCACCACATGTCGGACAATACAGCCGATGCGGCGTCCGCGAGGGGTGTCGCATCTGACGGTGACCCGGGACGGGAAGAGGAATACGGACGTGAAGGGAACGATCGCGATACTGACGGGCGGCGGAGACGTGCCGGGGCTGAACCCCGCGATCCGCGCCATTACGATACGTGCGCTGCGGGAGGGGTACCGCGTGCTGGGTATCCGCCGGGGCTGGGGCGGCCTGGTGGACCTGGACCGGAACGCCGGCGCAGACAACGGCCACAACTACCAGGTCCTCACGGAGGAGGTGGTGAACCGGGCGGGCCGGACCGGCGGGACGTTCCTGCACACGTCCCGGACGCGACCGAGCCGCATGCCCCTCCCGCTGGTACCTCCGCAGTTCGCGGACGGCTACCGCGAGGAGTACAACGACCTGACGCCGGAAGTGCTGCGGGGGCTGGAGTACCTGGGGGTGGATTACCTCATCCCCATCGGCGGTGACGACACCCTGAGCTACGCGCAGCGGATGCACGACGAGGGGGTGAACGTCGTCGCCATTCCGAAGACGATGGACAACGACGTGCCGGGTACGGACTACTGCATCGGATTCAGCACGTGCGTGACGCGGACCATCGAGCTGACGCACCGTCTGCGCACATCCGCCGGCTCGCACGAACGGTTCCTGGTCATCGAGGTGTTCGGCCGGTACGCCGGCTTCACCGCGCTGCTCCCCACCATGGCGGGCGCCGCGGACCGCTGCATCATCCCGGAGCACGCTTTCGACGTGGAGCGGCTGACGGAGCTCATGGTGTACGATCGCAACCGCCACCCGAGCCAGTACTCCGTCGTGCTCGTGTCAGAGGGGGCGCGCATGCAGCAGCAGGAGGAGATGTCGTTCGAGAGCGATGAGGCCGACCAGTACGGCCATCGCAAGCTCGGCGGCATGGGGGACCGGGTCTCCAGCCTGTTGCAGAAGCTGTCGCCGAAGTACAACGGTGGGCGGCGTGTGAACGTGGTGAGCCAGCGACTGGGCTACCTGGTCCGGTCGGGCGACCCGGACGCCCTCGACTCCATCGTGCCCATGGCTTTCGGCAACATCGCCCTGGACCTCATCCTGAATCGTCAGTTCGGCCGCCTGGTGAGCGTCCACAACGGCCGGTACGACTCCGTGGAGATCGGCGTCGTGACGGAGACGAAGAAGCACGTGGACGTTGCAAAGTACTACAGCCCCGAGCGGCTGCGCCCCATCTACAATTTCAAGGACAAGCCGCTCTTCATCATGACCAGCGACCCGCCGCGACCCTGACGGCGGCGGTCCGGGCAACGGCCGGCATCGAGCTGATGCCGGCCGCGCCCTGCCGGGCTACTCCTCGACGGCGCGACGGCGGACCACCACTTCCTCGATGACGGGCCGCCGCTCGATGACGGTTTCCTCCGAGCCGTCGTCCGGCGTGCGGCCGGCGGCGTCCCGCTCGCGGTGATCGCCGCTGCGCTCGTCCCGCCGCTCGTCTTCCGGGCTGTAACGCACCTCGCGGCCGGAGTCGCGGTACGTTTCCCGTACCCGCTCCCGCTCGGCGGCGTCCATGCGGTCCCGCGCGCGGATATCGTGGCGTGAACCGCTCTCGAGGTCGCCGCTGTCCACGAGTACGACCTTGCGCTTGCGGTCCAGCTGGACATGCCGCAGGGGCACCTCCGCGTGGACGTCGTCCCCACGGAGCGCCACTTCCAGCATGACGACCTCCCCCCGCTCCGGGTCCACGAGGAGGTCCTCGACCTCGCCGAGCTCCCGGCCGCCCAGTGTCGTCACGTCCCAGCCCCGGACATCCGGCTCGCCGTCGGCGACGGCGTAGCCGTCGAGGTCGTCCATGGAGATGAGGCGGCGGCGGCTTTCCGTCGGATTCGGCCCTACGCCGGCCTGGTCGCGTCGCGTGTCTCTGTTCCTGGCCATGATCATGCCTCCTGGGTGAGCACCGCCGGGTGCTGTAGCACCGCGTGGTCGGGTGTCTCGGGGATCGCCGCTCCGAGTCGGAAGGGCAGGTCGATGTAGCCGGCATAGTCCAGCAGCACGACCGCGACGATGATGACGATGACGGCGAGCAGGACCCACATCCACGTGCGTCCGCCCCCCTTGCGCTCTACCCGGATGTCCGCCATTGCGGGCCTCCCCGTGGTCCGACGTTGCAGGCGACCGCACCGCGCGGCCGCGCCGGATTCATGCAGTGCAAGGGAAGCGCCATCGCGTCCGGACGGCTCCGCCTGACGGCGGGAGCGGCTGTCCGTTCACGCGGACAGCGGAGTGGCGCCGCCGGCAGCGGGCGGGGTGGACCCGGACCGGCGGAAGGGCTACCGTTCAGGCTTTGCCGACAACAGGGACGAAGACCACCGTGGCTGGCTCCACCGCAGAACCGCACGACCTCCAGGCCGATTCCGCGCCCGACCTCCCCGAGGCCGTGGCCCGGCGCCGGACGTTTGCCATCATCAGCCACCCGGACGCCGGCAAGACGACGCTGACGGAGAAGCTGCTGCTGTACGGCGGCGCCATTCACCTGGCCGGCTCCGTGAAGGCGCGGCGGGCCGCCCGGCACGCGACCTCGGACTGGATGGAACTGGAGCGGGAGCGTGGCATCTCCATCACGTCCAGCGTACTCCAGTTCGATTTCGACGGCCACCGGGTAAACCTGCTGGACACGCCCGGCCACCAGGACTTCTCCGAGGACACCTACCGCACGCTCATTGCCGCGGACAGCGCCGTCATGCTGCTGGACAACCGGAAGGGCATCGAGGAGCAGACCCGGAAGCTGTTCGCGGTATGCCACCGCCGCCGCACGCCGATCTTCGTCTTCGTGAACAAGTGCGACCGGGCGGGCGAGCCGCCGCTGAAGCTGCTGGACGACGTGGAATCGGAATTCGGCCTCCGCTGCTATGCCGTGACCTGGCCCATCACGGACGGCAGCCGGCTGGTCGGCGTGTACGACCGTCTCAACCGGCGGATCCACCTGTTCGACCGGGATTCCCACCACGGCCAGACGCAGGCACGGGAGCGCGTCACCGATCTCCACGCCGCCGAGGTCCGCGAGCTCATTGGACCGGCCGCCCACCGGGCGCTTCTCGACGACATCGAGCTCCTCGACGCCGCCGGCGCGGATTTCGATCCCGCCGAAATCCTCGAAGGCCGTCTCGCACCTGCATTCTTCGGGAGCGCCCTCACGAACTTCGGGGTGGAGCCGTTCCTGCGGCACTTCCTCGAGATGGCGCCGCCGCCGGGTCCCCGCCCGTCCACGGCGGGGCCGGTCCACCCCGGCGATCCGGCATTCGCGGGGTTCGTGTTCAAGATTCAGGCGAACATGGACCCGCGCCACCGGGACCGCATCGCGTTCCTGCGGATCTGTTCCGGCCGGTTCGAGCCCGGCCTCACCGTACGCAACACGCGGAGCGGCGAGGCGATCCGCCTGGCGCAGCCACAGCAGTTCATGGCTCAGGAGCGGCGTCTGGTGGATGAGGCGTGGGCCGGCGATGTCGTCGGCATCCACGACCGGGGCAGCCTCCGCATCGGCGATACGCTGGCCGCGGAAGGCGACCTGCAGATCGAGACCATGCCGCGGTTCTCGCCGGAGCACTTCGCCCGGATCAGTGTCCGCGATCCCCTCCGGCGCAAGCACCTGGACAAGGGACTGCGGCAGCTCTCCGAGGAGGGGGCGGCCCAGGTCTTCTACGCCACGACGCACGCCGGGCCCGAGCCCCTGGTGGGCGCCGTGGGACGCCTGCAGTTCGATGTGCTGCTGCACCGGCTGCAGAACGAGTACGGTGTGGCGGCGACGCTCCAGAGCGTGCCCTATGGCCACGCCCGCTGGGTCACCGGGCCCGCCGCCGAGATCGAGCGGCTGGGCGGGACCACGGACCGCTGGCTCGTCTACGACGCCAGGAACCGGCCGCTCCTGCTGTTCGAGTCCGAGTGGACCATGCGCCACACCATCGATCGGTACCCGTCCCTCGAGTTCCACGACGTCGCACCCTGAGCCGCGATGGAAGCGCAGGTGTTCGGGACGCGGAAGGACGCTGCAACCCGGAAGGCGCTCCGGTTCTTCGCGGAGCGCCGCATCCGGACGCACTTCGTCGATCTCACCCAGCGGCCGGCGTCACGGGGTGAGCTGACGAGGTTCGCCCGGAAGTTCGGCGTCCAGGCGCTGGTGGACCGCGAGTCCCGCCGCTACCGCGACCTGGGTCTCGCCCACGCCGGCCTGTCCGATGAGCGCTGGCTCATGAAGCTGGTGGATGAACCGCTCATCCTCCGGCAGCCTCTCGTGCGGGTCGGCGAGCGGATAAGCATCGGCGAGGCGGAAGCGGACTGGAAGGCCTGGATCACTGGATGATCCCGGGCGCGGCGGGGCTGCACGTGCGTCGCGGCTCCCTGCAGCCTGTCGCACCCGCCCCGGCGTCTATATGATGCCGCCAGCACGGGGCGGGTCCTGCACCCGGCCACTCCCACACGCCAGGAGCTGACGACCGTGGCGGAAACGGCCTTCAACACCGACGTGCTCCTCACCCTCGCCGTAACCGCCGGCGCACTCGGGCTCTTCGTCTGGAACCGGCTGCGCGTGGATGTCGTGGGCATCATTGTCATGGTCACGCTCATCCTCCTGGGCCTGGTCACGCCGCGGGAGGGCATCAGCGGGTTCGCGAATGAGGCCGTCATCACCGTGACGGCGATGTTCATTCTCTCCGCCGGACTGCTGCGGACGGGCGCCATCGACATCCTCAGCCGCTGGGCGGAGCGAATGGCCGGCGGGGGCGAGTACCGGCTGCTCCTCGTCGCGCTGCTGTTCGTCGTGCCCCTGAGCGCGTTCATCAACAACACGCCGGTCGTCGTGGTGATGATCCCCATGGTGCTGGGACTCGCCCGGAAGATGGGGGCGTCTCCGTCCAGGCTGTTCATGCCCATCTCCTTCGGCAGCCAGCTCGGCGGCACGCTCACGCTCATCGGGACCAGCACGAACCTGCTGGTGGCGGGCCTGGTCCTGGACCTCGGCCTCGAACGGATACGGCTGTTCGACATCACGCCGCCGGCGCTCATCATGACGGTCGTGGGCCTGGCCTACCTCCTCACGGTGGGCCGCTGGCTGACGCCAACGAGGGAGGCGGGTGCGGACCTCATCACCAGCTACGAGCTCCGGGACTACCTCACCGGCCTGGTGGTGGGTCCGCAGTCGCCCCTGGCAGGCAAGTCGCTCCGGGACGCCAACTTCGGCCAGACGTACGGCCTGCAGGTCATCGGCATCGACCGCGAGGGCAACCGCATCCCGTTCCCACGGGGCGGCCTCATCATCCAGGCGGGCGACGTGCTCATCGTGGAAGGCAAGATTCCCGACATCGCCCGCATCGAGGAGGAGGAGCACCTCACCATCGCCGGGTCGAAGCCGAGCTTCCCGGTGGAACCGGAGAAGGCGGATGGCGAAGCCCGCGGTCCCGGCCCCGGCCTTGCCGAGCTCATCGTGCCGCCCCGGTCCCCCGTCGTCGGCCGGTCCCTGCGGCAGCTCAACTTCCGGAACCGCTACGGACTTCCCGTCCTCGGGATCCAGCGGCACGGCGCGCCCTTCCATGCCGCCATGCGGGACGCCGTCCTCGCGCCCGGCGACATCCTGCTGGTGAGCGGCACTGCGTCCGAGCTGCGGAGGCTGCACCAGACCGGAGACCTCGCCCTGCTTGGGACCGTCGCGGTCCCCGCCAAGCGCAGGCGCAAGCTGAAGTACTCCGTGCCCATCATCCTCGGCGTCGTCCTGCTGGCCGCGTTCGAGGTCATGCCCATCCTCGTGTCCGCGCTGCTGGGCGTGGCGGCGATGTTCATCAGCGGCTGCATCACGCCGGACGAGGCGTACGAGGAGATCGACTGGATGGTCATCGTTCTGCTGGGCGCCATCATCCCACTGGGCCTGGCCATGCAGAACACCGGGACCGCGGAGCTCATCGCCACACGTCTCCTCGTCCTCACCCGTCCCCTCGGCCTGTTCGGCGTCCTGGCCATGTTCTACCTGCTCACATCGCTGCTCACCGAGCTCATCAGCAACAACGCGGCTGCGGTCGTGCTGGCGCCCATCGCCATTGCCGTCGCCAGCGCCCTCGGCGCGTCGCCCATGCCCTTCATCATCGCCGTGATGCTGGCCGCGTCCAACAGCTTCATGACGCCCATCGGGTACCAGACGAACACGTTCATCTACGGCCCCGGCGGATACAGGTTCAGCGACTTCATCCGGGTGGGCGGCCCGCTGAACCTGCTCATGCTCATCGTGGCGACACTGGTCATCCCGGTCTTCTTCCCGTTCTGACCGGTGATCTTCGGGCAGCACGACGCGAACACGCTGGCGCAGTTCCGCGACGTCGCGAGCCGCGCGGAGCGGGCGGCGCTGATGGCCGACGGCCACGTGGGCTACGTCATGCCCATCGGCGGCGTCGCCGCCTACCGCAACCGCGTGTCCGTCGTGGGCGTGGGCTTCGACATCGCCTGCGGGAACGCCGCCATCCGTACGGACCTGACCGCCGCGGCCATCGCCGGCCGCGAGGAGTCGCTGGCGGACGAGATCGTGTCCTCCATCAGCTTCGGCCTGGGCCGGACCAACCGCGCGGATGATGCGCCCGTCGACCACACGCTCTTCCTCGATCCGGCGTGGGACGCCATCCCGCCGCCGCACCGGGAGGCGCTCCGGGCGAAGGCGCGGGCCCAGCTCGGTACCGTCGGGTCCGGCAACCACTACGTGGACGTCATGGTGGACGGGGAGGGCGCGGTCTGGGTGGGTGTCCACTTCGGCAGCCGCGGCCTCGGCCACGCCATTGCCACGGCGTTCATTGCCATCTCCCAGGGCCGCACGTGGGGTGAGCGCGCCCCCGAGGCCGAGGTGCTCCTCGACCTCGATGCCGCAACCGGCCACGACTACTGGGCCCTGATGAACCTCGCCGGCGCGTATGCGTACGCCGGCCGGGAGTGGGTCGCGCGGAAGGTGGTCGGACTCCTCGGCGGGACGGAGCTGGAGATCGTCCACAACCACCACAACTTCGCGTGGCGCGAGGAGCACACGTCCGCCGACGGCTCGCCGGCACTCCTCGTGGTCGTTCGCAAGGGTGCCACACCGGCGTTTCCAGGGCAGTACGGCTTCGTGGGCGGGTCCATGGGGGACGACGCCGTGATCCTCAGGGGCGCCGACACGGACAGCGAGGACGTGCGCAGCCGACAGGCGGCGGCCCTCTACTCCACGGTCCATGGCGCCGGCCGCGTGATGTCGCGGACCGAGGCCGCCGGCAGGGTGAACAGACGGACCGGCCGGACCACCCGACCCGGCCGCATCACGTGGGAGATGCTGCACGACTGGATCGGCCGGCGGGGTGTGGTGCTGCGGGGCGGCGGCCTGGATGAGGCGCCCCAGGTCTATCGCCGGCTGCCGGAAGTTCTCGCTGCCCAGGCCGGCACCATCGACGTCGTGCACACGCTGCGGCCCGTCATCGTGGCGATGGCCGGCGCGAACGAGTACGACCCGTACCGCGACTAGGCCGGACCGAGCATTCCCGCCAGTGCGTCCGGGTCCAGCCTGATTCCGGTGTAGAAGCTGCCGAACTCCCCGTATCGCGTGCTCGCCTCGTCGTACCGCATCTCCGTGACGATGCGCTTGAACTCCAGAGGGTCGCCGGCGAAGAGCGTGACGCCCCACTCCCAATCGTCCAGGCCGGTGGATCCCGTGATGACCTGGAACACGCGGCCCGCGTACTTCCTCCCCGTCAGGCCGTGTTCCCGCATGAGGCGGTTCCGCTCCGCCACCGGCAGACCGTACCAGTTGTCCGGGTGCACCCGGCGCTTCGTCATGGGATAGAAGCTCACGTAGCGCATTCCTTCCGGCACGCGGGGGTAGAGCCGGACCTGGACGTGGGGACTCGCACGCTCGACGGCGGCCTCCTCGTCCAGCATCCGCTGGAACTCGGGCGATCCCCGCTCTGCCTGCTTCGCCGCCTCGGCCGTGGCATGGTACAGGCCCGCCTCCGTGACGGACGTGTAGTCGTATTCCAGGCGGAGCACCGAGCCGAGGAGCGAGCGGCGGATGCGGAGCTCGGCCGTGGCCAGGTCGTCCAGAGTCTCCCGGAAATGGACGAACATGAGGTCGGCGCCGCCTCCGACGAGCTGGAACGCCCCGCTCCAGCCCGCCACGCCGGGTGCCTCCAGCCCGGCCAGTACGCGTCGTGCATCGGCCGCGACGTCGGGCGCATCCGCATCGCGGCGCAGCGCCGGCCAGTCCACGACGAACATCTGGTGCAGGGCGTACCACCCCTCGAGGGTGGCGGGCGCGATTTCGGACATGGTCGAGTCCTGCTGCGGTCACACGGCGGGCAGCGCCCGCGGGAACCGGAATGGACAGGAAACCGGCGACCGGGGCAAGACCCGCGCGGGTGCTACTGCCGGGCTACCGCTTCCAGAGCGCGGGGATGAACAGCAGCAGGACCGTGTAGATCTCCAGCCGGCCGACGATCATGAGTGCGGTGAGGATGGCGTGGCCCTGCCACGGCAGGCCGCCGAAGTGCTCGGCCGGTCCCAGTTCCGCGAGTGCGGGTCCCACGTTGCTGATGGCGGTGGCTGCCGCGCCGGCAGCCGCCGGCAGCGACAGCCCGAGGAGCGCCATGGCGAAGGTGCCCAGTCCGAAGAGCATCATGTAGAGGAGCACGAAGCCGAGTACGTTGAGCATGATCTGCTCACGGACCGGACGGCCGTTCACCTTGGGCACGAAGATGGCCCGCGGATGAAGCTGTTTCCGGATCTCCGTCCACGCGTGCTTCAGCACCAGCAGCACGCGGATCATCTTCATGCCGCCGCCCGTGGAGCCGGCCATGCCGCCCAGGAAGAAGAGGAGGAACAGGGCGACCTGCGCGCCCGGCGCCCAGAACGTGTAGTCGGCCGTCCCGTATCCGGTGGTGGTGACGATGGACACCACCTGGAACAGCGCCTCCCGGACCGTCTGCTCCAGGGGAACGCCGCCATCTCTGATGAGGACGGCGACGAGGGCCGCGGCGACCAGGATCAGCCCGGTGTAGAGGCGCCACTCCGCATCCCGCAGGTACGCCCTGGGGCCGCGGTGCGTGACGCGGTAGTGGAGCGTGAAGCTGGTCCCGGCGAGGTACATGAAGAGGATGGTCGTCCACTGGATGAACGGCGGGAACGCGCCGATGGAGTCGTTGCGCGTCGAGAACCCGCCCGTGGGCAGGGTGGTGAGGGCGTGATTCAGCGCATCGAAGACGGACATCCCGCCGATCCGGAAGAGCATCAGGAGTACGGCGGTGAGCATCACGTAGACGAACCATAGCAGCTTGGCCGTCTCCCGGATTCGTGGGCGCAGGCGGTCCGCGGTGGGGCCGGGCGACTCGAGGCGGAAGAGCTGCATGCCACCTACCCCGAGATAGGGCAGGATGGCCACGCCGAGGACGATGAACCCCATGCCGCCCAGCCACTGCGTGAGGCTGCGCCACAGGAGGATTCCCGGCATGACGGCCTCGATGTCGGTGAACACCGTCGAGCCCGTCGTGGTCAGTCCCGAGGTGGACTCGAACAGCGCCTGGACCGGGCTGGCCAGCGTGCCGGAGAGGAGGTACGGCAGCGCGCCCACGAGGGACACCGCCGTCCAGGCCAACGTCACGGTGACGAACGCCTCCCGGAAATTGACGTCCTCGGGCACGTGCGTGAGGAAGCGGCCGGCCCCGCCGATGGCGGCGGTGATCAGCGTGGAGATGGCGAGGGCGCTGAAGGAGCCGTCCTGCAGCAATGCGGCGGCGATGGTCGCGGCGGCCCAG
>DATHVO010000309.1:0-44027 GCA_035461265.1 Longimicrobiales bacterium | reverse complement strand
GCCGGCGCGGGGCCGGCCACGGCTCGACCGTGGAACGAGGCAGGTTATGCGACGTAGTGCGATGACGATGGGTGCCGCCCTGGCCGTCCTGGCCGTGAGCGCGCCCCTGCAGGCACAGTCCGCGTCCGGACGGGACGCGGTCATGGCGGAGATGTGGCGGCTCGGCATGCAGGAGTCGCAGGTGATGCGGTGGGCGCAGGTGCTCACCGACTCCATTGGCCCCCGTCTGACGGGGACGCCGCAGTTCGATGCCGGCGTGGAGTGGGCCGTCTCGCTGCTGCGGAGCTGGGGCGTGGATGCGAAGGCCGAGCAGTACGGCACGTGGAACGGCTGGGAACGGGGCCCCACCCACGTCGACCTCGTGAGCCCGCGGGTGCGGACGCTCGAGGGCAGGATGCTGGCCTGGAGCCCCGGCACGGGCGGGCGGCCGGTGGAAGCGCCCGTCGTCGCCATGCCGGCCTTCGCCTCCGGCGCCGAGTTCGACGCGTGGCTGCCTTCGGTGCGCGACCGCTACGTGGCCGCGTCGTTCCCGCAGCCCACCTGCCGTCCTGTCTCCCACTTCCGTGAGCACGGTCAGGAGGGTGCGGTGGAGCGGCTGCAGGCGTCCCGTCGCCAGGCGGAGGAGCGGTTCGGCGCAAACCGTCCTTCGGCGAACGAGCTGCGGCTCCGCCTCGAACAGGCGGGCGCGCTGGGCATCCTCGAGTCGAACTGGTCCAGCGAGCTGGGCGTGAACAAGATCTTCGGGACGAACACGAGCCGGATTCCGACGGTGGACCTGAGCTGCGAGGACTACGGCCTGGTGTATCGTCTCGCGGCGAACGACCAGGGCGCCGTCGTCCGGCTCGCGGCAGAGTCCCGTGACCTCGGCGAGGTGCCGGCCTGGAACGTCATCGGCATGATTCCCGGCAGCGAGCTGCCCGACGAGTACGTTATCCTGTCCGCCCACTTCGACTCGTGGGACGGCGGCTCCGGCGCCACGGACAACGCCACGGGCAGCGCCACCATGCTCGAGGCGATGCGAATCCTGCAGCAGACGTACCCGCAGCCGAAGCGCACCATCCTCATTGGCCTGTGGGGCGGCGAGGAGCACGGGCTCCACGGCTCGCGCCGGTTCGTCGCCATGCACCCCGACATCGTCCGCCGGACGCACGCACTGTTCAACCAGGACAACGGCACCGGCCGCGTCGTGAACATCTCCATGCAGGGCTTCTCCGAGGTGGGGGACCACTTCCGGGGCTGGCTCGACGAGATCCCCGGGCAGATCACGCAACACATCACGCTCCGCGACCCCGGCATGCCCAGCACCGGCGGGACGGACCACGCATCCTTCGTCTGCGCGAACGTGCCCGCCTTCGGCCTCTCGTCCAACACGTGGGAGTACTTCACCGCGACCTGGCACACCAACCGCGACACATTCGACAAGATCGTCGAGGAGGAGATCCGCAACAACGCGACGCTCACGGCCATGCTCGCCTTCCTCGCCGCCGAGCACCCGGAGACCCTCCCCCGCGAGCGCAGCCCGGCTGCCAGCCAGAACTGGCCCGAATGCCAGCCCGGCGCGACACAGTCGCCGAGGGCGGCGGACTCCCGCTGACCCGCACTCCCGCACACCGCTGAGCGAGGGCGGCCCCCACGAGGGGCCGCCCTCTTCATTTGTCCCGACCAGCCATGTGCGGCCGCGCGTGTGGTCGTCATGGTTGGAGTGGCCGACGGGCACTGCTGCGCCGGTCCGGTCGGAGTCGCTGGAATCTGTGCAGCCGGAGACCGCCGGCTGGGGATCCGGCCGTTGTTGCACAGCGAGTTGCAGCCGCAGGCCGGCGGGTCCACCGGGTGCCTCTGGGGTTGCCGCCGCACGGGGGGTCGGGGCGCAGGAGCGTGCGGACTGGCGGCGCGCGCGGTGCGCGCTGCGGCAACCAACCGGAAGGAGGCAGTCATGATCGAGGTACGGAAGGCGCCGCGTCGGTCGGTGGAGCGGTATGCGCTCGCCGTGGCCGTGGTGGTGGTGATGATGGTGGCCGTGCTGGCGACGCAGGCGTCCGCCCAGCGGTCCAGCTACCGCGAGTGCATCGACAACTCGCTGCTGGACTACAACTCGTGCCTGATGGATGCGGCCACGACGTTCGGCAAGCTGGTGTGCGACCTGTCGTGGGAGCTCGAGGTGACGTACTGCACGGCGAAGGCGCTGGGCGAGATCCGGAATGCGTTCGCCGGCCACGAGTAGGCGGTAGCGGGACCCCGATCCCCCATCCGTCCGTCAATCCAGACAGGAAAGCGAGGAGTCGATGATGACGCAGGCTGTCCGTTCGCAACCGCGCTCACTGTGTGTTCGCGCATCCCCGTGGGTGCTGCCCCTGCTGCTCGTGTGCGCCTGCAGTCCGGCGGGCGCGGCAGGCGAGGGGCGGGACTACGTCGCGCCGGCGTCACTCGACCGTGTGGCCGCGGTGGTGGCGCCCGTCGCGCTGCCCGCGGCCGGCATGATCCAGGACTTCGACGTCGCGGGCGAGCGTCTGTACCTGCTGGAGCGGGAGGGCCGCGTGGTGGTGCTGGTGCAGGCCGGCGACGCCTGGCGGTTCGCGACGACGTTCGGCCGTCCGGGCGCGGGTCCCGGCGAGTTCCGGAACGCGTCGGGCATCGCCGCCACGTCCGAAGACGTCGTGGTTGCCGACTGGGGCCGCCTCCAGCGTTTCAGCACCGCCGGCGAGCTGCTCTCCACGGAGCAGTTGCTGCTGCCATGCATCATGGCCCGTCCGTCGGTAGCGGCGGGAGCGACCGGTCTCTTCGTCCATGGCAACTGCATGCGGGCTGCCTATGCGACGGACACCATGAAGGCCGTCCTGGCCTGGGCGCCGCCGGGCGGTGAATTCCGGATCGTCGCGGAGGATGTCCGGTTCACGCTCGATGGCCGCGTCGGCTCGATCCTCGGCGCGCCACTCGCGTTCACGGATGGTCCGGCAGGTCGCCACCTGTTCGGCACGGGTGTCGCCAACTGCGTCTGGCAGGTGGAGGAACGCGGTGCTGGCGGCCGGGCTACGCCGGACCCGTCCATACGGGCCGTCTGTCCCGCCGTGCAGGAGTTGTACTCCGCGGATCCGCCGCCGGAGCTGGAGCGCCGCCTGCGGCGGGGCATCAGGGGCGTGTCGCTGGGCTGGCCGAAGACGCTGCCGGTCTACGTGAGCCGGCTCCTCGCCGGCGAGAGCGTCATTCTGCTCCGGCCGGTGAGCGCCGATTCCCTGGTCCTCCAGGTGGCCGGGCCGGCCGGCGAGGCGTCCGCCGATCTCGCGGTGGCGCCCATGGACGGCTTCGTCGGCTGCAGGTCGGGGGGCTGCCTCTGGGCAATCGACGAGGGCATGACCCAGCACGTGCTCTTCCTCGACACGACCCGCCTGCGGCGGCTGTCCGAGGCACAGGCGGGGCGCTAGGCATGCGGTCCCG
This sequence comes from Longimicrobiales bacterium, assembly GCA_035461265.1. GTDB lineage: Bacteria > Gemmatimonadota > Gemmatimonadetes > Longimicrobiales > RSA9 > SH-MAG3. The sequence goes on along the minus strand of DATHVO010000309.1, from coordinate 40,595 downwards.
CTCCCTCTTCCCGGCGCTGCTCCGACGGGAGCTCGGTGCCGGCACTGTCGCCGCCGCGGCCATGGTCGTGGCCGGGTCCGTCGCGGCGGCATCCATGGCTGGCGAGCCGGGAGCGACGGCGAACCTGTCCCCGCTCGCGGGGCGGCTGTTGCGGCGATTCGATCTCGTCGTCCTCGGCGCCAGTGCGGTCCTTGCCGCACTGCGTGCCGCCGTGAGGGTCGCGGCCGACGGTTCGGACGGATGGCTGGAGCCGTACGCCGCCGCCGGCGGACGGCGGGGCGCGTACGTGGTGGGGCTCGCCGGCGCCATCGCGCTGCCGGCCGCCGGCCTGTTCCTCGTCGGCGCGATCAGCCACGCGGTCGCCGTGCACGTGTCGGCCGGCAGCGGCGAGCTGCTCCGCGGCCTGCCCGGCCTCGCGCCGGCCGGCATTCTCCTCGTGGCCGTCGTGGCCGCCCACGCAGTCCTCGTCAGCGTGATCGTCCGGGAGGCCACGGCGAGTGTCGTCGCCACCGCGGTCCTGGTCGTGGCGCCCTACGCAGCGGCCGCGGCCGCCATGGCGCGGCACGACGGCAGCATCCCGACGGTCGTGCGGTTCTGGCTCGATGCCGCCGTCCCCATCGCCACTGCCGGCGACCTCCGGGAGACCGTCCGCCAGGTCGCCCTCCTCGCCCTCATCCTGCCCATCGCCGTGGTGGTGGCGGGACGGCTGGTGGGACGGCGTTCATGAGTCGGCTTCGGATCAGACACGGCGAGGTACGGCGGGGCGGCCGCCCGGTCCTGGAGGCCGGCGTCATCGATGTGCCGCTCCCGGCCGCCATCGCCGTCGTGGGCATCAACGGGTCGGGAAAGTCCTCCCTCTTCATGACCCTGGCGGACGTGCTCCGCGGCCGGGCCCGCAGTCAGATCTCCGCGGCGGGCCGGCCGGCCCGTGTGGCGTGGGCGCCGCAGCTGCCGGCTCTGCCGGGGTGGCTCACCGTGGAACGGACCGCCGCTCTGTACGGGCTCGACTTCCGCCGCCTCGCCGCGACGCTGCCGGGACTCTACCTGGACGAGCTGACGGGCCGCCGGAACCGCGCCCTCTCCGCGGGGCAGCGGCAGGCGCTGTCAATCGCGATCGCCATCGGGATGAACGCGTCGGTGCTTCTCCTGGACGAGCCGTTCTCGGCGCTGGACTACCGCCGACGTCTCGGCGCCCTGGACATCCTCCGGGCCCGGCATGCGGGGCGCGCCCGCAGTGCACTGCTCGTGTCATCGCAGTCGGCGGCCGACCTCGTGGGGCTGTGCGACCATTTCGTCGTTCTGCGGGATGGGCGCTATGCCTTCAACGGCCCGAGGGAGCAGCTCACGGGCGGTGGCCGGGACGACGGCATCGAGCGGCGTCTGCTGGCCCTCCTCGCGTGATGCGCCGGGCACCGTCCCGTGTCCCGGCACCCCACCTCGTCGGCCTGGATGACCCGTTCCGGACATGGAGTCGCCCGCCGACCGGCATTACCGTGCCGGCATGCACGACCTTCCTGGCGCCATCATCGGGAGCAGCCGCACGGCTGCGGAGATCCGCGACTTCGCGCGGCTGGCGGCGGGGGTCGATGCCGCCGTCCTGATCACGGGGGAGACCGGGACGGGAAAGGGGCTCCTCGCCGCGGCGATCCACGGCGGTTCCGCCCGTGCGCGCGGCCGGCTCGTGGCGGTGAACTGTGCCGGTGTGCCCGACTCGCTGTTCGAGAGCGAGTTCTTCGGACATGCCCGGGGCGCGTTCACGGGTGCGCACCAGTCCCGGCGCGGCCTGTTCGAGCAGGCACACGCCGGCACGCTCTTTCTCGACGAGATCGGTGAGCTGAGCCAGCCGCTGCAGGCGAAGCTGCTCAAGGCCATTGAGGAGGGCGAGGTCCGGCGCCTGGGCAGCGAGAGCAGCGTCCGGACGGACGCGCGCATCATCGCTGCGACGGGCGCGGACATCGACGTGGCCGTCCGGGACGGCCGTTTCCGGCTCGACCTCTACCACCGCCTGGTGGTCCTGTCCTTCCACATGCCGCCCCTGCGCCTGCGCGGTCCGGACATCGTCCTCCTCGCCCGGCACTTCCTCTGCACCTACGCCGCACGCCACCGCCGCACCATCGGCGATCTCGACCCGGCCACCATCCGCCTCCTCGAGGAGCACCCGTGGCCGGGCAACGTCCGCCAGCTCGCCCACGCCATGGAGGCCGCGGTCCTGCTGTCACGCGGACCACTCGTCACGCCCGGCGACCTGCCGCCGCGCATCCTCCAGCAGGCGGCACCGGAGGGCTGCACGCCGGCGCGCTACTCGTTCTACGGCACTCAGGCGGAGGAGAGGTCGCGCATCGTGGATGCCCTGCGCGCACACGCCGGCAACCTCACGCGCACGGCACGCGCCCTGGGCATGGCCCGCAACACGCTCCGCTCGCGGATGCGCGAGCTCGACATCGAGCGCGCGCCGGGCCGGCCGCTCGCCGGATGACACGGTCCCGCGACTGCGGGATGTTGCCCCGCGACGGCGCCGCCGCTCTCTTACAGGACGCCGGGGCGCCGGCAGTGATCTTCACCAGCGGGGTGGCATGACGATTCGCACGACACTCGCCGCAATGTGCGCGGCGGCCGCGTGGGCAGGGGCTGTCCCGGCCCTGCCGGGGGCCGCGCAGGAGACCGGGCTCAAGGCGGGCGTCTCCGTCTCCCGCCTCGACACCAGCGAGCCGACGTACTGGGACGACCGCATCACGCAGGCAGCCTATGGCGGCCACATCCGGCTCCGGTTCGGCCCCATCGCGCTGCAGCCCGAGCTGCTCCTCACGGCCAAGGGTGCGAGCAGCGGGCAGGCCGCCGAGGAGGGTCTCCTGCGCATCGAGTACATCGAACTGCCCGTCCTCCTGGTCCTGCCCCTCCGCGTCGGCGATTTCGAGCCGTTCGCGTACGGCGGGCCCTCCCTGATGCTGGAGTCCCGCTGCCGGTGGTCCGAGCGCCAGCAGGGCCTGCGCACCACGGTAACGTGCGACCCGCCCCGCGGGCCGGTCTTCCCCCGGCGGAGCTTCGACTACGGGGCCGTGGCCGGCGGCGGAATCTCCTACCCGGTGTGGTCCGGCCGCGTCATGGCCGAGGGCCGCTACACGTGGGGACTCCGCAACATCCACGACGGTGCGGACCTCCAGATCAGGAACCGCACGTTCTCGATGTACATCGGATACTCGGTGGGTTGGGGGTCGGACGACGGCAGGTAGCAGCGCGGACGGACGGATGCGAGGAGGGGAGGCCGCGGTGCGACCTCCCCTCCTTCGTTCGGCGCCGGAAACCCGTCCGGCTACTGGCCGCCGCCGTCCCGCGGTCGGGCGGTGCGCCCGCTGCTGCCCCCGGACGACCCGCTGTCCGTGCCCGAGGACGGGGGTGACGACTGCACGCTGGGCGACGACGACGTGGACGGATTCCCCCGGCTGCCCGATGACCGCGGCTGTGCCGTCCCGGTGGACCCGGTCCCGCCCCGCGTGTAGCCGCGGCCGCGGACCAGCGAATCGCCCCCGGACCGGGGCCCGTCGGGCCGGACGATGACCACCGGCTGGTAGCCGTACCCCCAGCCGTAGGGGTCGTAGCCCCACGGCGAGTACATGTACCGGTAGCCGAATCCATAACCCGCAACGCCGTAGAGCAGCGCGCAGTCCGTGCGGTAGCGCCGGTACGGCGAGTAGTACGTGTCCATGCAGTCATCGCGGTACCGCGCCACACGGGGCGCGCGGTCCGGGTACCGCGGCTCCTCGCGCGGCGCCACGGCGAACCTCTGCGGATACGACACCGCGATCATCATGTCCAGCACCGACGGCGGCACGCCGGCGTCCGACAGCCGGACGAGGGTGGCGGCGTCGAGGGTCCAGGCGTGGCCCTGTGAAGCGACGAGGGCCTCCAGCGCCGCCGGCGCCACGGCGCCCGCCGCCTCGATGACGGCGTCGCCGTCCATGGGCGCCGATGCGTGCAGCCGGGCCGCCTCCTGCCGGAGCGTCCGGTCGTCTGCCAACGCCGCGGTCATGCTGGCCGGCACATCCTCGTCACGCGCCGGACGGTACCGGAGGGTGCGGACCGCATCGCGACCCGCCACACTCACGGCCTGCACATCCAGCCATTCGCTCTCCGAGACCATGGCAATGACCCCCGAGGACACCCGCCGCACGCCGTCGCAGTCCATCTCCGCGGAGAGGAATACGCGGCGGCCGTCACGTGACCAGCGCGCCTGGTGCGTGCCCGTGCAGCCCCCCTCCTCCACCCGGCCGGTGCGGCCGTCAGCCGACACGACGCTCTCGTCCACGATGACGCCGTCCTCGAGCGTCACCATCCTGGCGGACGCGGCGTCCGCTCCAGGCAGGACACACACCATGCCGTCCGCGGTGCCGGCGTCGCCCACGGCCCGCCAGCAGCCGTACCACGCGGTCCAGGTCCCCGGCGCGACCGTCGGCTCCCCGGCGGGGGACGCAGCTGCCGGCGCCGCGCCGGCGGCCGCCACGAGGACTGCCGCCATCAGTGAAATTCGGGTCGTCAGCATCTAGTGCCCCCTTTACCAGCGAAACGTCAGGCCCACAGCGGCCTGGAAGCCGCTCAGGTCGATGTCGTCCCAGCGCTCCGACGGCGTTCTGCCGCGGTAATCCCCGCCCACCGGAGCGGACCCAACCATGTAGCGCAGCTCGGTGTTCAACCCCACCCTGGGCGAGAACCAGTAATCCAGGCCCGCACCCGCGTGTCCAGTGAGCCCGTAGCCCCTGCTCTGCAGCCGGCTCACGAAGATGTCACGCTCCAGCGGGTCATCGCCCACCGGCTGACCCACGAACTCGCCCTCCTGCAGCAGCCGGTACCAGGTCAGCCCCGCGCCGCCCGCCAGGTACGGCGTCACCCGGTTCGGTATCCAGGCCAGGCTGCTCACCTCGCGACCGCGGTCCAACAGGTGGTAGCGGGCCGTTACGGTGACGGGCACTGTCCGGAGGCGGGTGGTCTGCTCGATGGGCAGCCCGTCCACGCCCTCCCAGTACCGGAACTCGGACCGCGACTCCGTCTCCGCAAACGCCACGCCCAGTGCCACGTCCAGCCTGGGACCCACGAGGATGGCGAAATCCGCGCCAATCCACGGCGTGCGGAAGTCGCTCCTCTCCAATGTAAGCGTGTCCACCATGAAGTCGAACAGCTCGCTGTGCGCGCGAGGGATGAGCGGGCCGCCCTTGAGGGTCAGCTGGGCGCTCGGCCGCTTGAACAGGAAGCCGTCCTGGGCGTGCGCCGGACCGGCGCCGAACAGCAGCGCCGCACATGTGGCGAGTACGGACAGGCGCGGTAGCATGACTACTCCCGGGGTGAGTGACAACGGCCCACGTCTCCATACTGCCCGCACACCGTGCGGGTTCCCCCGGCACGCGCGGGTTTGAACGCGCCGGACGCCACAAGTATCGCGAGCGCCGATCACGCAGGCGATCACAACGCGATCACACGCGCGGACCGCCGGTCACGCCGGCGCCGAATCAGGCGGTGGAGGGGGTTTCGGGCCGCCGGCCGGCGTCGGATCGGCGAGTCAGGCCGGGCGCGGCGCGCACGGCCGCCACGGCAGCCAGGACCAGGAGAAGGACGAAGACGACGGTCAGGATCCGGAACACCGCCGGCTCCGCGGCCGGCCGGATCAGGATCACCCGGTAGGAGGTGTTGCTCATGGGGTCGAACCCGAAACCGGCCTCGGCCGGCGCGATGAAGTTCGGCTCCAGCTCCAGCTTGAAGAAGTCCGCGTGGGCCACCCGGGCATCGAACTCGGCGTCCTCCTGAAAGTGGTTGCGCTGTGCGTGCAGCCAGTGCACGCGCCGGACCCGCACCGTGCTGCCCGGCGGGAGGCTGAAGCCGACGTCCCGTATGACGGTCGGACGCTCCGGCCGGTACGGCCATACGTAGCGGACGCGGTGCAGGCGTGCCTGGATCACCGTATTGAGGCGGTGCGTCAGGTCCTCCTCATCGCCGTAGCTCAGCCGGAACACCTGGTCGTCCACGTCGGATCCGACGATGCGGCTCGTGAGCGCGATCATGCCGTCCCGCACCAGCTCCATGGACCACAGGTAGTCGCGGTGCGCATGGAAATCGTCGTCGTAGTTGACGAACTCCGTCGAGGACAGGCGGACGGCCTGTCGCCCGGCCTCCAGCAGGCTCTCCGGTACGGCCGGCCGCCCGTCGGCCTGGCGCACGTCGATGGTCACGGCGGGCGGCCGCTCGCGGGCTAGCCAGCGGAGGTTCGCCAGCGCCTCGCGCGCCGCGGGCGCATCGTTGATGTTCTGCCAGGTGAGGAAGTCGCCCTCGCCGATCTCCTCCTCCCCCATCTCCGCGATGGCGGCCTCGATCCGGCCGCGGGTCACGGAGTCCATCCCGGCGGACACCACGAGGAGATCATTGGGTAGCGGGGTGGGCAGCCGGATGAAGTGGACCCGGCTGCCGTACCGCTCGTACAGGCTGTCCGTGTCCAGGAACCGCGTGCGGGTGCCGTCCCAGACCGCCGCCATGTCGAACCGCCCTTCGGCGACTGCACGGACCAGGTCCGCGCTGCTGCTGCCGTACTCCCGGGCGTGGATCGCCGTGTGGTACTGGCTGCTCTCGGGCATGTTGTAGATGCCGTTGGCCCGGAAGAACAGAGCCGGTACGAAGTAGCTCGACGTGCTGAACTTGCTGTGGTAGACGAATGTCGCGGGACGGTCCAGCGTGCGCAGGTGCTCGACCACCGCCGCCGGCTCCGGCCGGACAGGGAAACGGTCACGCCGGACGACGAAGTACGCGTGGTACGTCGTGCCTCCCGTCGCAGCGCTGACGTACGTGGCCAGCCCGTCCATCTGCGCACCCAGCATCTCCGCCGCGACGAAGGCATAGGGCGTCGTGCGGGCCAGGAAATAGCCGCGGTCCGGGCGCCACGCTGCGAGGCGGTTCACGGCGGCGCCATACTCCAGGGGCCGCTCCGCAACGAAGGTGGTGCCGGTCCGGATGCCGAGGTATCGACGCAGCTTCTCGTCGGCCCGCCGCGTATCCTCGTCCAGCGCCACCTCCATGTACGTGATGGTGCTCTGCGCGCGGGCGGGCGCGGTCCAGCCCGGCCATGGCGCCGCCATCACGGCGAGCAGCAGCAGGCGCATTGCGTTGCGGGTCATCGTGGCTCCGGGAAGTTCACGGGACCGTGTCCGTACCGGGCGCCGCGCGGGTGGCAGGCATATGCGGCTCGGCGACGGCCAGGCGCCGATCCATCCGGAACGCGATGGCCAGGCTGAGCACACCGGCGGCGGTGCCGGCAATGACGTCCGCGAGCCAGTGGATGCCCAGCACCAGCGTCGCCAGCACCACGGCCGCACCCAGGTAGAGGATGCTCCAGCGGAAGCGCAGGCGGAAGGCGAAGCTCGCCAGCACGGCCAGCACGGTCAGCGAAACGTGCACGCTGGGGAAGGAATTGTCGAGTCCGCTTATGGGGCGGATCGCATCGATGAGCCGCGCGGACCACAGGTCCGACAGGAGGACCGCGCCGGCGTCCGCGTACCACCACCGTTCCGGCACGGGAAACAGAAGGAAGAACGGCAGGCAGACCACGTAGTTCGTCACGGCGGCCAGGCTGAGTACACGGAACGGCCGGATATCCGGCCGCCGGGCCAGCGCGACACCGACGCCCAGGAGCAGGAGCGGAAAGATGAAGAAGTAGGCGCTGGTGTAGCCCATCACCACGCCGCGATTCGCCATCTCGTGCCCTGCGAACGTCTGGTGGCCCTCGAACCAGTGCGCGGCCCGGGCGAGCTCGAGGCGCACGGCGCCGATGGCCGGCAGTCGCTCTTCGAGCCGGGTCTCCACGCCCGTCTCGACCCAGTTGATGGCGAACACGGCGGCCAGCAGGACCGCGAGACCCGTACGGCTGCGGAGGATCGGACTCCGGGCCAGTCGCGCGCCCAGGCCCGTGCGTCCGGTCGCCGGTCGCGCGCCGCCTGCGGGTTCTGCGCGGCCGCCCGTCGGAGATGCAGGCGGAACGGCCGCTGCCGGCGCCGCGTCCGTGCTTCGCACCGGCAGCAGGTCCGGCAGCGGGCCCGTCTCGCCGCGCTGCAGCAGCTCCACCAGGGCGACCGTCTCGTCCAGTGGCTCGAGGCCGTGCTCGTCGAGCAGACGGCTGTAGGCGCCGAACTGCCGCAGCGCGGCGCCTCGCTCGCCCGTCGCGGCGAGGAGCTCCATGTAGCGGTGCTGTGCCTCGTCCTCCAGCGGATCGAGCCGGCACCACGCCTCTGCGCACGCCAGCGCCTCCTGCGTACGGCCCGCCTCCAGCAGGTCCGCCAGGTATCGGCGGCGAGCCCGCCGGTGCAGACGGTCTATGGCCGCGCGCCGGGCATCCACCCAGATGTCGAATTCCGCGGTGGCGACGAGGGTCGTGTCGGCGAGGAACGGCCCGTCGTACAGCCGCAGCACTTCCTCGTACTCGCCCGCCGCCGATGCCCGCTCGATGTCCGCCACGTCGGTGCCGACCCACGACGCGACGATGCAGCGGTCGCCCCGCAGCTCGACCCATTCGGCGCCGAGCATCCGGCGCAGGTAGTAGATTCCCTGGTTCAGGGCGTGGCGGCCGCGGTCGGGAGGAGCGTCCGGCCAGAGCAGCGTGAGCACCGCCTCCCGCGCGACATCACGCTCCACGGCGAGGTAGGTCAGGAGGGCGGCGCGCCGCGGCTGTCGTGCGAGCGCCGGGACCTCGCCGTCGCCGGCGTGGACCCGGAACCCGCCCAGGAGCTCCAGTCGAAGACTCACGGTTGCCGGCGCGGCACGCTCAGCGCGTTGAACAGCAGCGGCCAGGACGCCACGCTCTGGGCCCGGTAGTTCGGCTGGAACCCGAAGAGCACCACGGAACCGCTCCCCGCCGGGACCTCCACCAGCGCCGGGCGGCCCGACAGTTGTCCGGGACCGAGGATCCAGCCGGAGACCGCCGGATCGTCCGCGTAGCGCGCCACGACGGCAACGCCGTCACCCTCCGTGCTGAAGGCCCGGCTGCTGCTCCAGTACCACACGTCCACCCTGCTGCCCAGGTCCCGCGCGAGCGGGTGTCCGGCCTCGAGCTCTGTACGGAGGATTGAGCCGGGAACGTAGAAGTCCTGTTGCGACAATCCCTCAACGGCGCTGCGGACCGGCAGGCCGAGCAGCTCGATGAACAGCTCCGTGGCCTGCTCCACCGCCACGACCCGGCCGCCGCCCTCCACGAACTCGCGCAGCGCACGCATGCCTTCCGTGCCGATGCCGCCGGTGTACTCCGCCGGCAGGCTCCCGGGCGCGTGGCCGCGGACGATGGCGTCCCGCGTCTGCGCCTGGAAAAGGATGACATCGTAGTCCCGGCCGAGGGCGCCCTGCCGGATGCGATCATCCTTCAGCGTGTCGTAGGCAAGGCCGTGCTGGTCGAAGACCCAGCGGGTCCAGCCCGCGGGCATCGTCTCGGTCCAGCCCTTGTAGATGGCGATGCGCGGCGCCGCCGGACCGCGCAGCGCCGCCGGCAGCTCGAATGCGAAGTCCCGCACGACGGGGATGGGCGCGGACAGCTCCGGCGGCGGGCCCGGCCACCGGTCCACCGCCACCGCCTCCACGTCCATGAGGAGCGGGAGCGTGTGCGCCGTCACATCGTACGGCCGGCGTGGCGGGCCGCCCGGATACTCCCGCAGATCGGGGTACTCCTGCACCTCCAGCATCGTCTGCGCGAAGGACGCGTACGGCTGGTTCATCGGGATTACCCAGCTCCCTGCCGGGAACGTCCGGCCCGCCGCCTCGAAAGACGCGGCTGCCTCATGGACCTCCACGTCCGCCATCGTCAGGATCCGCAGCACGTACTGCAGGCCCGCCCGGTTCGGCTGGGCCGCCGGGATCACCCATGCCGCCGGCCACGCGGGCCAGCGCTCCACCGCCCGCAGGTTGATGGCGTGGAAGTTCTCCAGCCAGTACCGCCGGTTGCGTGCGGCATTCGTCAGCAGCGACAGCGCGGCGGTCTCCATGTAGTGGACGATGTCCGGAAGGCCCCACTCGCCGCCCTCCCAGACGCGTGGGAAGTTCACACTGCGCTCGCCCGCATCGTAGCCCCGGCCACCACGCACGCTCTCACGCGGCACCTCCATGGGCGTGGCCAGGCGGGCGGACGCGGTCTCGCTCAGGATGCGCACGCCGCCGTGGTAGTGCTGGTATGCGCGGGCAGGCGTGAACGCATCGAAGATGGCGCCGGTGACCACGCCGGCGAGCCCATCGCGGATCATGGACGCCGCGATCCAGGACCCGAGCTGGTTCACGCCCGCGACGATGCCGGGGTCCACGTTCCGCTCGAACGGGTCGATGTACGGCGGCAGGAAGATGCGCGCGCCCGTCGGCCCCATCTGGTGGATGTCGTGGACGATGTGCGGCCGCCACGCGTTGTGGGCGTGCTCCACCGTGAGCTGCGTCTCCCGCTGGGTGAACGCGTACCAGTCGCGGTTGTTGTCGTGCCCGATGTAGTAGTGGTACAGCCACGGCGGCGACGATCCCTCGAAGGCCGTACCGACGTATCCGTTGTACCAGTCGGCCACCCACTCCGTCCCGTCGGGGTTCAGGGACGGGATGTGGAGGAGGACAACGTTGTCGAGGATCTCCCTCACCGCCTCGTCGTCCGACGCCGCAAGGCGATGGGCCAGCCGGGCCGCCGTCTGCGCGCTCCCCACCTCCGTCGAGTGGATGGCATGCGTGATGAGGACCACCGTCCGGCCCTCCTCCAGCAGGCGTCCCAGCTCGGAATCGCCGGCGATGCGCCGCGGGTCGGCGAGCCGCCGCTGCACCTCCTGCAGCTCGCCGAGGCGGGCGTGGTTCGCCTCGCTCGTGATGGTCATCATGAGGAAGGGCATGCCGCGTGTGCTCACGCCGAGCGTGTCCAGCCTGACGCGCGGGCTCGTCTCGGCCAGGCGCTCATACCAGGCGGCGAGCTGCGTCCAGTTCGCCACGCGGCGGTGCTCGCCCGGCTCGAAGCCGAAGTGTTCCCGTGGCGACGGCACCGGCGCCTGCGCGGCGAGCCGGCCGGACCATGCCGTCGGCGCCGGCGCCGCCGGCGGGACGAGCGGGGCCAGGACGAGGAGCAGCGCCGCGGAGAGTGCGGCGTGGCGGTATCGGATCCGGCGGGTCGGCCGGGTGCGTGCGGTCATCACGGGGTCTCCCTGCGGGGTAGTTGCCGTGCGATGCTAGTATCTGCCGATGCTTCCCAGCAACCCCGTCCGGCCACGCAACACGCCGGCGGGCAACTTCTGGCACTGGTCATGCGCAGGGATGTGCACTCATGAAGACGCTCACACTCGCCATGCTGGCCGCACTCCAGCAACAGCCCGTAGTGCCCGTGCAGCCGCCGGACCCGGTCTACTCGACGCCTGCCGTCGAGGAGATCGTTTCCCGGGCCGCGGCCCTCAACGCAGCCGTCCCCGCCGGCCTCGAATCCTATCGGGCCAGGGTGGAGACCGAGCTTTCCTTCGTGCGGGCGGAGCCCGACGGCCGGGAGACGCTGCTCCAGCTCGAGCAGGTGGCGAGCGACCTGTTCTGGCGCCAGGACGGCGGCGTGCTCCAGCGCCTCGTGGGGTACCGGTCGCAGACCCTGGGCGCCTCCTTCTCGGGCCTCAGCTTCTTCGACGTGCCGTGGATCGTGCCGATCCTGTACGGCGAGCGCATCGACCTCGTCCGCACCGGCGGCCCCGTCTACGCCGAGAGCGGCGCGCTCCTCCGCCGGCGCGCGCTGCACCCGTTCGCACCGAACAGGGAGGACGTCTACAGGTTCAGCGGCGGTGACACCGTGGACGTCATCACGCTGCCCGCGCGGGTGATCCCCATCGTCCGCATCCGGGTGGAGCCGCGCGCCCAGCCGTCACGGCCCACGCTCCTGTTCCACGGGGATGTGGATCTGGACCTCACCCGCATGCACATCGTACGCATGCAGGGCCGGCTCATCCCGTCCGGCCGCGGCCGGAGCGCCCTGAGCTACATCGCGCAGGGCGTCCTCTTCGTGAGCTTCGAGACGGCGGAATACGACGAGGGCTACTGGCTTCCCCGGACCCAGCGGTTCGAGGCACAGGCCGTCTCACGGCTGGGCGAGGAGCGCATCCTGTTCCGGGCCATCTCGCGGTTCGTCGACATCGAGACGAACGACCCCGAGGCCGCCCGTCTCGCCGCCGACCCCCTCGCCCACCCGTACGGGCTCATGGAGGGTGCGGACGACCTCGGCGCCCTCGGCCGGTTCGGCGACTGGCGCATCGGCCTCGGCGACCTCAATGCGGACGTGGATGCCCGCGACTTCGACGCGTTCGGCCCCCCCGGCTTCGTCCGGACGGGTGCGCCCCGCCTCACCTTCGGCGCACGCCGCTTCTCCCAGCTCATCCGCATCAACACGACGGAGGGCGTCTTCACCGGCGGCGGCCTCATCCTGGACGCCGGCGACGCGGCGCCCGGCCTCACGTTCCGGGCCCACGCGGGCTACGCCTGGGCGGAGGAGGCGGTGCGCGGCGGCGTCGAGCTCGCGCAGCGCGGCACCCGCTGGGAGGTAGCGGGCCGGGCGGAGCGCCAGCTGGCACACACGAACGACTTCACCTGGGCCATGGACCCCGAGCCCGGCATCCCGCCGCTCCTCGCCGCCGACCAGTACGACTTCGTGGACCGGCGCCTGGGCGGCCTCGTGGCCCGCTCCATTGGTAGCGGCGTCGCCGGCTGGCGCCTGGAGGTGGCGCGCGCACGCGACGGCGAGGTGGGCCGCAACATCATGTCCCTCGATCCCATCTTCGATGAGGACGGCAACCCGCTCCCGCCCGTCACGCACATGGGCGACACCCGCCTGAACCGGCCCATCTTCCCCGGCGACTACTGGCTCGCCCGGGCCGAACTGCGCCGCCACCCGTCCGCGGGCGGCCTCTCCCTGCACCCCGGACTCGCGCTGCGCCTCGCCTGGGAGGGCACCTCGGGCGACCTGGAGTGGCAGCGCGTGGAGGCCGGCGCAGCGCTCCGCCGCATGGTGGGACGCTGGACTCTCGGCCTGCGGGCGGACGCCGGTGCGATGTTCTCGTCGGACCCGGCACCGCAGGCGCTGTTCGAGCTGGGCACGACCACGGACCTGCCCGGCTTCGACCACAAGGCCTTCGTTGGCGACAGGGCCGTGCTCACACGCGGGACGGTGATGTTCACGCTCCCGCTGCTGAACGCGCCCATCCGCACCGGCAGCCTGTGGCTGCCGGCGCCGGCGCCATCACCCTCCGTCGGCATCCAGCTCGGCTGGACGGATGCCTCGGCGGAAACCCTCGCCCTCATGGACCGCTTCGGCTGGGATGTCTCCGACGGCGTCCGCGCCGCCATCGACCTGCGCCTCCGCTTCTTCGGCGGCAGCGTCAGCGTGGGTGCGGCCAGGCCGCTCGACCGCGACGGCGAGTGGCGATTCGTATGGGGTCTGGTGGGCGGACTCTGACGCGTCGCTGCGCGGCGCACACACCGACGCGCACTGCGATGCGCAAGACGAAAGGACGGACCATGGCATTCCCGACGCTCTACCGCACCACGCTTCTCCTCATGGTGTCCCTCTTCATGGCGGGCTGCGAAGTGATCGGCGGCATCTTCCGCGCAGGATTCTGGGTGGGCGCCATCATCATACTCCTCATCATCGGCATCATCGCCTGGGTCGTCGGCCGCGGACGGAGCGCGAGCTGAATCCCGCCGTCAGCCCCGGCCCGCGCCGCCGCCACGGGTGCCGGCGCCGGGCGCCGACGGCTCCCGCGGCACCAGCGCCTCGCGTTCCTCGCGACTGAGGGGCCGTGTCATCCCCGGCACGAGGTCGTCCAGCGAGACGATGCCCACCGACACGCGGACCAGCCGCCTGACATCCAGGCCCGCTGCCTCGCACGCGCGCCGGACACGGCGATCGCCGCCCTCGCCGGGCACCACCTCCAGCCACACGCCGCCCCGCCGGCCCGCCGGCTGCACCGACGCGAGGCCGCCGTCCGGGCCTGCGACGCCCAGCAGTGCAGGGACGGCGGCGTCCGCCGTGCCCCCGGCCACCTGTACGTGGAACGTCGAGACAGGCTCCGTCCGCGGATCCGTCACGCGGTCGGCCCAGCGGGTGTCGTTCGTGAAGAGGAGGACGCCCTCGGTTCCCGCCTCGAGCTGCCCCACCGCCGCGACCCTTGGGAGCCCGTCCGGCAACAGCTCATGGACGCTGGAATGCTCGTCATCGGCCGAACGCGTCGTGACCCACCCACGTGGCTTGTGCAGCATCAGGTAGACCTGCGCCGCCGCCCGGACCGTCGTGCCGTCCACTGCGATGCGGACACGCCGCATCTCGACGCGGTGCGCAGCATCCCGGACGGTCACGCCGTCCACACTGACGCGCCCCGCCTCGATGAGGGGGCGCGCCTCGGCGCGTGAGCACCAGCCCAGCTTCGACAGGGCGCGCTCCAGGCTGACACCGCCCCCACCGCCCCCGCCGCCGCGCCGCCCGCCGCCCGCCGATCGTCCCGACCCGCCACGTCCACTCACACGGCCTCCCCGGACAGGATTGCACCGCACCGGAACCCGCCGGCGCGGCTCAGCAATGTAGAGGCCGGCCACCCGTCGGACCACGCCGCGGCCGCCGTTGGCGGCGTGACCACGGAGCCCCTATCGTGGAGCGCATGGTCACCACGATCCTCGGCGGCATCGGCATGTTCCTCCTGGGGATGGTCCTCCTCACGGACAGCCTCAAGACGGCCGCCGGCGGCGCACTGCGCTCCGTCCTCGGCCGGTTCACCGGCGGGACCGCCCGGGCCGTGGCATCCGGCGCGGCTCTCACTGCCCTCGTGCAGTCCTCCAGCGCCACGGTGCTCACGACCATCGGCTTCGTCAGCGCCGGCCTCCTCACGCTGCGCCAGGCGACGGGCGTCATCTTCGGTGCCACCATCGGGACGACGAGCACGGGCTGGCTCGTGTCCCTGCTCGGGCTCAAGCTCAGCATCGGCAGCATCGCACTGCCCCTCGTCGGCGTGGGCGCCCTGATGCACCTCCTCGCCCGGAACCGCACGGGCGCCATCGGCCTGGCCATAGCCGGCTTCGGCCTCATCTTCGTCGGGATCGACGTGCTGCAGCAGGGCATGGCGGCCCTCGGCGAGCGTCTCGACCCCTCGGACCTGCCGCCGCCCGGGGTCGGCGGCCGCCTCCTGCTGGTCCTCGTCGGCGCGGGCATGACCATCGTCATGCAGTCGTCGAGTGCCGCCGTCGCCACAACGCTCACCGCGCTGCATTCGGGTGCCATCACCCTGGAGCACGCGGCCGCCCTGGTTGTCGGCCAGAACATCGGCACCAGCGCCACCGCCGGCCTGGCTGCCATCGGAGCGTCCGTCCCCGCCCGCCGGACCGCCGTCGCGCACATACTCCTCAACACCGGGACGGGAGCCATCGCGTTCTTCCTGGTCCCGCTGTTCGTCCGTGCCGAGCCGGCCCTGGCCGCCGCCGTCGGTGCAGATGAGCACGCAGTGATGATCGCCGCCTTCCATACCGCCTTTACGATCCTCGGCGTGCTGGTCTTCGCGCCCGCCATCGGACCGTTCACGCGACTCCTCGAGCGGCTCGTCCCCGAGCGGGCAGGTACCCTCACCCGGAACCTCGACCCGTCCGTCGCCGAGTTGCCCCAGGTCGCCGTCGAGGCCGCCCGGCGCACCGTCATGCGGACGGCGGAGGTCGCCGTCGGCGTGCTGGCAGCCGCACTCCGCGATCCACGGCGCGGCCGCCTGCCCGCCGACCGCCTCGCCGCCGCCGGCGACGCCGTGCGCGAGACCCGCCATTTCCTCGGCCGGGTACGCACATCCGCCGAGGCCGACGAGCACGCGCGCCACCTTTCCGTTCACCACGCCCTCGACCACCTCGGCCGCCTCCTCGAGCGCATCGAGCACCACACCCCCGAGGACGGCGCCCCGCACCCGGCCTTCGACGAGATGCGGCGCCGCGCCCATGAGCTAATGCCGGCGGTGCTGGCGTGGCTCGTGGAGGACGGTCCGGAGGCGCCGGCGGATGCACTGCAGAGGCTTGCGGACGACGTGGCCGAACGCCGGCGCGACGAGCGGGAACGGACGCTCGCACGGACGGCCGGCGGCGAGCTCGACCCCGACGTCGCCGACGCCCGCCTGGCCGCCATGCGGTGGCTGGACTCCTCGCTCTACCACGTGTGGCGCCTGACCCACCACCTCGCCGCACCCGACCCCGTCGCCGCGGCGGACTCGCCCGCCGCCTGACCGCGGGACCGGCTACGGACCCGCCTGCACCGGCAGGAACAGCGGCGCGCCGGGGCCGATGGGAAGGTCGAACGTCACCCACACGATGAAGAGCACCATCCACACGAGGAGGAACGCCACGCTGTACGGCAGCATCGTGGCGATGACCGTCCCGATCCCGCCCTTCGGCTCGTACCGCGTGACGAACGCCACGATGAGCGCGAAGTACGTCATCATCGGGGAGATGATGTTCGTGGTGCTGTCCCCGATGCGGTACGCCACCTGGATCAATTCCGGCGAGTAGCCCAGCAGCATGAACATGGGCACGAAGACCGGCGCCATGATCGCCCACTTCGCCGATGCGCTGCCCATGAAGAGGTTGATGAACGCCGCCACCATGATGAAGCTGATCATCAGCGGGATGGGACCGAGCCCGCTGGCGCGGAGGGCGTCCGCACCCTTCACGGCCACGATCAGACCGAGGTTCGTCCAGTTGAAGTAGGCCACGAACTGGGCGGCGAAGAACACCAGCACCATGTAAAGGCCCAGCGTCTCCATCGCCTTGCCCATCCCCTTCATCACCTGGGCGTCGCTACGGTACGTGCCCGCTCCCATACCGTACGCCAGGCCCGTCACGGCGCCGACGATGAAGATGATGGCCACGATGCTCGACATGAACGGCGACCGCAGCAGCGCGCCCGTTTCCGGGTCCCGCATCCAGCCCGCACCCGGCATGCTGCCCTGCGGGAGGGCCGACCACAGGAGCAGGAGCGTCACCGCGATGGTCGCCAGCAGCGCCCAGCGCAAACCCCGCGACTCCTCCGACGTGAGCGCGCGCAGCTCGTCCGGCTTCTCATCCCCCGTGTACTCGCCCAGACGCGGCACCACGATCTTCTCCGTCACCCACGTACCCGCTCCCGCGATGAAGAACGTGGACGCCGCCATGAAGTAGTAGTTGGCCGCCGGGTTCACGACGTACCCGGGCGTCACGATGGCCGCCGCCTCCTCCGACAGACCCGCCAGCAGCGGGTCGATCGTCCCCAGCAGGAGGTTCGCGCTGTAGCCGCCGGACACGCCGGCGAACGCCGCCGCCAGCCCCGCCAGCGGATGACGGCCCGCAGCCAGGAAGATCGACGCCGCCAGCGGGACCAGCAGCACGTAGCCGATCTCGCTCGCCGTGTTCGACATCACGCCCGCGAACACGAGCACGAACGTCAGCAGCCGCTTCGGCGCCGAGATCACCATCAGCCGGAGCGCCGCTCCAATGAGGCCGCTCCCCTCCGCGATGCCGATCCCCAGCATCGCCACCAGGACCGTGCCCAGCGGCGCGAAGCCGGTGAAGTTCGGCACCATCTGCGTCAGCATCCTGTGCAGCCCCGCCACCGACATGAGGTTGACCGGGCTGATCTCCTCCCCCGTACCCGGGTGGGTCACCACCATGTTGAACTGGGCCGTGATGCCGGACAGCACGACGACGAGCAGTGCCATGAGGGCGAAGAGCGTCCCGGGGTGGGGCAGCGCATTGCCGACGCGCTCGATGACGGTGAGGGACCGGTTCAGCCAGCCCTGGGTCGGCGCCGCGGCCGGTTTCGGCAGCTCCGTCACTTGATTCTCCTGTGGTATGGTCCTGCCGCGGGACGCGGCGTGAAGCGCCGCCAAAATAAGACGGACTGGTCGCGGGGCGACAGGCCCGTAGATTGCACCGATCGCGCGCGCCGCCACCGCCCGGCCAGGGCAGCGGCCGGCAGTCCTCCACGTCGCGGAAGGTCCAGGGAAAGGCATGAGACGCATCACCACAGCACTCGTCATGGCAGCCGCACTTCTGGCATGCGGCCCGGCGGCCCACGCCCAGATCGTGGGCTTCAAGCTCGGCGCCTCCTTCTCGAACCTGGACATGGCGGACGATGCGGTGACGCGCGACGCGGTCACGGCCTTCACGGGCGGCGGCTACCTCCGCCTCGGTCTGGGCGAGCGCCTGGGTCTGCAGGTGGAAGTCCTGTCGGTGACGAAGGGGTCGGACATCCGGTCGGAGACTCCCGCCGACAACGCGGAAATCCGCATCGAGTACGTCGAGATCCCGCTCCTCCTCCAGATCCCGGTCGCCGCAGGCGAGACGTTCGCGCCGTACATCTACGGCGGCCCGACGCTGTCCCTGGAGGTGCGCTGCAGGTACACGGACGCCGCCGGCGACACTGCGGATTGCGAGGACCGCGGCTTCGCCACCTCCAGTCCCGACTTCGGCCTGTCCGCCGGCACCGGCCTGGCCCTGCTCCTCGGCCCGGGCATCCTGCTCCTGGAGGGCCGGTACACGTGGGGGCTCAAGAACATCAATGCCGGTACCGGCGAGGCGGCGGGACGCGTCAGGAACCGCAGCGCCGCAGTGACGGCCGGCTTCGTCGTCCCCATCGGCCGGCAGTACTGACGGACGGAACACGGCGCCGCCTGCCTGGGTCAAAGGGACAGGCGCCCGATTCGCGATTTGCCCGATCCATGCATGGCAGCGCCCGTCGGCTGCCGCGAGTTTCGGGAAGGTGGGCCGAAGGCGGTCCGTCTCCGCGCGGCAGCCAGCCAGGCCGCCGACGGCCAGTGTCATTCGTCGGGCGTCCGTCACCATGCGTTCCAGTGGCAATTCCATAACCGAAACGGCCGCAGCGGGAATCGGGGGCCTGTCCCCCGCGTGTCCCGAACAGACACCAGGGGGCACCATGCACATCGGTCGTCCGTACGACATCCCGTCCTCGGATATCACGCCGGAACGCGTCTACCTGGACCGGCGCCGGTTCCTCCGACTGGGCGCCGCCGGCGCCCTCGGTGCCGTCGTGGCGCCCGGCACCCTCGGCGCCTGCACCCCGTCCGCCGACACCGCCGAGGACGGCGCCGATCCCCCGCAGGACGAGCTGACGCCTTACCGCGACGTCACGACGTACAACAACTTCTACGAGTTCGGCACGTCGAAGGAGGACCCGTCCCGCTACGCGCCGCGCCTCCTCCGTACGTCGCCGTGGAGTGTCGTCGTCGATGGTCACTGCGCCAGGCCCGGGACGTGGGGCCTGGAGGACGTCATCCGGCCGGCCGACATCGAGGACCGGGTCTACCGGCTCCGGTGTGTCGAGGGGTGGAGCATGGTCATCCCGTGGCGCGGCTTCCCGCTCGCCGGACTGCTCCGTCTCGCGGAGCCCACGCCGCGGGCCCGGTACGTGGAGTTCCGTACGCTGCTCGACCCCGAGCAGATGCCCATGCAGAAGACGCGGCTGCTGGACTGGCCGTACGTGGAGGGGCTGCGCATGGACGAGGCGATGCACCCCCTCACACTCATTGCAACGGGACTGTACGGGCGGGACCTGCCCGCCCAGAACGGCGCACCCCTCCGACTCGTCGTGCCCTGGAAGTACGGCTTCAAGAGCATCAAGTCCATCGTCGGCATCCGGTTCGTGGAGAACCAGCCGCAGACCACGTGGATGAAGTCCGCGCCGCGGGAGTACGGGTTCTACGCCAACGTGAACCCCACCGTTGACCACCCGCGGTGGAGCCAGGCACGGGAGCGGCGCATCGGTGAAATCCGCAGGCGGGACACCCTCATGTTCAACGGCTACGCCGAAGTCGCCGGCCTGTACACCTCCATGGACCTGAGGCGCAACTTCTGACGGCGTCCGCGCGCCCGCGCCGCACGGCACCGCCGGGCGTCATCGCGGCCGGGGCCGCCTTGTGGGTCCTCTGCCTCCTGCCCGCCGCCGACCTGGCGTGGCGCGCGGTCCGGGGCGGACTCACGGCGAACCCCATCGAGTTCATCACGCTCCGCACGGGCTACTGGGCACTCGTCCTGCTCATGGCGACCCTCGCCGTCACGCCGCTCCGGCGACTCACCGGCTACAACCGCCTCGCCCGGTTCCGGCGACCCCTCGGACTCTTCGCGTTCTTCTACGCCACGCTCCACTTCCTCACCTACATCAGCCTCGACCGTTTCTTCGATTTCCGCGACATCGGGGATGACATACTGAAGCGGCCCTACATCACCGTCGGATTTGCCGCGTTCCTGGCCCTCGTGCCCCTGGCCGTGACATCCACGCAGGGATGGATCCGCCGCCTCGGCCGCAACTGGACCCGCGTCCACCGCCTCGTCTACGCCGCCGCAGCACTCGGCGTCCTCCACTTCTACTGGAAGAAGTCGGCAAAGGCCGACATCTCCGAGCCCATCATCTTCGCCTTCGTCCTCGCGGGTCTGCTGCTCGTCCGCGTGCTCAGCCGCCCGTCCCGCCGGCCGCGCACTTCACGGCAGGACGGCGACGTCTGACGACAGGAGTATGGCGAACACACTTTCACCGATACACATTTGACCCATCGCAGTACCGGAAGTCCAACCAGATCACAGGAGTTCACATGAGGCTTTTCGTTCGTTCGGCCGTCCTCGCCGCTGTCCTGGGTACCGTCGCGGCGGCCAGCGCCGACGCCCAGACCAGCCCCCACATCGGGTTCAAGCTCGGCGCCAGCTTTTCCACGCTCTCGGCCGATGACGCATTCGATGACGACATCAAGACGCTCACGAAGTTCACGGGCGGCGGCTTCATGCGCTTCGACATGGGCGCCTTCGCCATCCAGCCCGAGCTCATGTACGTGACGAAGGGTGGCAAGTTCGACGAGACCTTCGAGGGCACGACGGTCACCGCCGAGCTTCGCCTGGATTACATCGAGATCCCGGTCCTCCTGGTGGTTCCACTCATGAGGGGGCCCGGCGTCGCGCCGTACGTCTACGGCGGTCCGGCCTTCGCGCTCGAGGCCCGCTGCCAGGTGCACGCCAGCGCCGGCGGCTTCAGCGCCACGGAGTCGTGCGACGATTCCGATGAGGGCAGCTTCGACCGCAAGAAGTTCGACATCGGCGCCATGGTGGGCGGCAGTGTGGCCATTCCCATGGGGCCGGGCTCGCTCCTGCTGGAAGGGCGCTACAACTTCGGCCTGATGAACCTGAACGATTCCGACGAGCCAGGTACCGTCCGGCACCGTTCCGCCGCCGTCCTGGCCGGCTACTCGATCCCCATCGGGCAGCGCTGATCCACATGGCGTGAACGGGCGGGGACGCAAACGCCAGCGCAGACGGGAAGCCCGCGGGCACGGGAGTGCCCGATCTCGCTCGCGTTTGCGTTCCCGCCCCGGCACGTACCCGGAGAATCCCCTTCCCCGGCAGCACCACGCCGCGGCGACGGACTCCAGCTACATCACCCGCGAGATCAACAACGTGTTCGGCGGCAAGCCGACACCCTGACGCTTTCCGCCCCGCGCTCGTTCGCGCCCGCCCGGCACCGTGCTATATTGGTACCGGGCTGGAACTTCTGGCAGCAATCGCGCATCGGAGAAGCATGAGGAAAGCGGCAACGTTCCTCCTCGCCGCCGCCGGCCTGGTGGCCGGGGCGTGCGGGGATGCGCCATCATCGGAGGCGGGTCTGCCCGCCGCCGGTTCCACGTCGGACAGTGTGACCATAGGCGACCCGCCACTCATCGACACGGCGGGCACCGCCGCCGCGGCCCACGTGCGCGCGGTACCGGCCGCCGCCATCGCCGCGCGGGCGCCATCATCGCTGCGGGGCATCTACCTCAACGCCTACGCCGCAGGCTCGACCAACCGCCTGAACACGCTCCTCGCCCTGGCGGACACGACGGAGATCAATGCGTTCGTCATCGACGTGAAGGACGAGCGCGGGATCCGGTACCGCTCCGGCATCGAGCTGGCCATGGAGCTGGCGCAGGCGGGCGAGGTGACGATCCGGGACATCGAGTCGCTGGCGACCCGTCTGCGTGACGCGGGAGTCTGGTCAATCGCCCGCATCGTCCTGTTCAAGGACCCCATCCTGTCGGAGGCACGTCCCGGCTGGTCCATACGGACACCGGACGGCGCGGTCTGGCGTGACCGCGAGGGACACTCGTGGGTCAGCGTGTGGAGTCCGGAGGTGTGGGACTACAACCTGGACATCGCGGAAGAGGTCGCCCGGGCGGGGTTCGACGAGATCCAGTTCGACTATGTCCGCTTCCCCGAGGCCTTCCGCAACCTGCCCGAGCAGGTCCATCCGGGCGCGAAGGGTACGCGGTCCGACGCCATCGCAACGTTCCTCGCCGAGGCCCGCCGCCGCCTGCATCCCCACGGCGTAGTCGTGGCCGCGGACGTGTTCGGCCTCTCGCCGAACGACCCGCGGGACGTGGCCATAGGCCAGCAGTGGGAGACCGTGCTGGCCGGCGCGGATCACGTGCTGCCCATGGTCTACCCCTCGCACTACTTCCCTACTCACCTGCGCGGCGTGCCACGGCCCAACCGCATGCCGTACGAGACCGTTTTCACGTCCCTCGGCCTGGGCATGATCCGCTGGGAGCGGCTGCTGGAGGCGGGTGTCCAGCCGGCGCGCGTGATCCCGTGGCTCCAGGCCTTCAATGCGCCGTGGGTCGACCGGGACTTCCCCTACGGGCCCGAGCAGGCCGACGCCCAGATCCGGGCCGTCTACGACGTGGGCCTCGACGACTGGATCTTCTGGCACCCCGGTTCACGCTACGAACAGATCGCGGCGGCCTTCGCCCGGGAGACGGTATCGCGACGGCGGCCGTTCAGCCCGTCGGCCGACTTCGTCGCCCAGGCGGATCTCCTCGACCGGCAGGGCGCGAAGGCGGCGCGGGATGCGGCCGCCGGCCGGACACCCCCCGACGCGGCACCGGCGGCGGGTGAGGCAGGCGGCACATGACGGCGCTGTGGTACGTCGCGGCCGCGGCCGCGGGCGCCCTCGTCACCGGGCTCGTTCTCCGGGCGCAGCTCGTCCTCGCCCGGTCTGAGGCCGCCCGCGCGCCGGAGTTGGAGCGCGAGCTCCGGGAACGCGATGCCCGCATCGCCGGTCTGCAGGATGAGCTGGGCAACGCCCGCAACGAGGCGACGCGCCTGGACACCATGCTCCAGCACGAGCGCGCCGCCACCGTGGAGAAGCTCGCCGTGCTGGATGATGCGCAGAGGAAGCTGGCGGACGCCTTCCGGTCGCTGTCCGCCGACGCGCTGCAGCGGAACAACCAGGCTTTCCTCGAGCTTGCACGCAATGCGCTCGGCCAGCAGCAGGAGCTTGCGAAGACGGATCTGCAGGCCCGCACGAAGGAGATCGACCAGCTGGTCAAGCCGCTCCGCGAGTCCCTGGACAAGGTGGACGGCCGGATCGGCGAGCTGGAGAAGGCGCGTGCCGAGACGTTCGGCACGATGACGGAGCAGGTGCGTGCCCTCAGCCAGGCGCAGCAGATGCTTCAGCTGGAGACGCAGAACCTGGTGCGTGCCCTGCGCGCGCCGCAGGTGCGCGGGCGGTGGGGCGAGATCCAGCTCAAGCGCGTCGTCGAGCTGGCGGGGATGCTCGAGCACTGCGACTTCGTCCAGCAGGAGACGATGCAGGGCGAGGACGGCCGGTTGCGCCCCGACATGGTGGTGCGGCTTCCCAACGGGCGGAGCATCGTCGTGGACTCCAAGGCTCCGCTACAGGCGTACCTCGAGGCCGTCGAGGCGCAGGAGGACGGTGTGCGGACGGAGCGGCTCCGCCAGCATGCGCAGCAGATCCGCGCACACATCCGCAAGCTGAGCGAGAAGGCGTACTGGGAGCGGCTCGAGGCAACGCCCGAGTTCGTGGTTCTCTTCCTTCCGGGGGAGTCCTTCTACAGCGCCGCACTCGAGCTGGACCCCACCCTCATCGAGAACGCCATCGACCAGCGCGTCATCCTGGCGACGCCGACCACGCTCATCGCCCTGCTCCGTGCCATCTCCTACGGCTGGCGGCAGGAGACGATCACCAGGGAGGCGCAGCAGATCAGCGCCCTGGGGCGGGAGCTCTACTCGAGGGTCCGCGTCATGGCCGGCCACTTCTCCGATATGCGCAAGGCGCTGGACCGGACGGTGGTGTCGTACAACCGCGCTGTCAGTTCGCTGGAATCGCGCGTACTGCCAGCGGCCCGGAAGTTCCGCGACCTCGGCGCCGTGAGTGGCGACGAGGACATACCGCAGATCGAGGCGGTGGACCAGCAGGCACGTGCGCTCCAGTCACCGGAGCTGGCAGGCCCTGGTGGCGCCGGAGACGATCTTCCTCCGCGGGTCATTCAGACGGAGCTGTGATGCGCCGGCGGGCGGCCCCGGAGTGGAGCCGCCCGCAAGCACACGCTCGTCCGCCCGACTTCCCGGGTCCTAGCGCCCGGCCTTGATCAGCGCGTCCGCATACTCCATCAGCTGGTTCACCTGCTGCAGCAGCTGCGCACGGGTCGATGCCTGGGCGGTGTAGGCGCCCGCACCCTCCAGCATCACCTTCGCCCGCTCGAAGTACGGACGCGCCTCCCGCGCCGACGCAGCGTTGTTGCGCGACTTCACGATGGCGTCGCCTTGCCGGACCAGCGAATAGCCGTGAACGAAATTCGCCATGGCGATGGAGACATCCGACCGGCCGATCTCACGGGCTGCGTTGAAGTAGGGCAGCGCCTGCTCGTACCGGCCCTGCTGCGCGTGCTGGAACCCCGTCTGCGTCATCTTCTGCGAAATGCCCTCGATCATGTCGGGCGGGATCTCCCGCTTCTGGATGCCCGAGCGCGCAGCCGCCAGCGCCTCGCTCAGCCGTCCCACCTCGATGAGGAGGACGGTACGCCGCGCGCTGATGGTGGGCAGGTCCGGGTCCGCCTCTGCCGCCCTGTCGAACGCACGCAGCGCCTCGTTGACGCGGTCCGCGCCGCTGAGCACGTCCGCATAGACCATCCACGCCTGGGCGTCGTCCGGCGCACGCGTCGTCGCTTCCCTCCCGTAGTGCAGCGCCCGCTCCGTCTCGCCAATGCGGTTGTGCGCCTGCATCAGGTTGCGGTATATCGCGACATCGATGGAATCGCCGCGCTTCGTGACGGCTTCGCCGTAATACCGGATCGCCTGCCGGTAGAACCGGTTCGCATCATCGGACGTGCCACCGGCCGGCGTCGCCTCCGTCAGCTTGATGCCCGCGTTCATCGCGAAGTGGCCTGCATACTCCCACAGGACGCCCGTCGATTCCGGGTCCGCCAGCGCCTCCTCGACGAGCTTCAATGCGCCGGCCGGGTCGCCGGCATTCGCCAGGTCCGTGGCGACTTTCAGGCGGACCTGCTCGTTCCCGGGATTCAGCTCCAGGTACCGGTGGAAGTACCCCTGCGACACGTCCTGCCGGTCCAGGCGGGCGGCGAGGATGCCGGCGTGCAGGAGGGCGTCCTGATTCAGCGGATCGAGCTCCAGCACCGTGTTGAACGCGGCAAGCGCATCCTCCAGGCGGTCCAGGTTGGCGAGGGCGGAACCGCGACCGTAGTGACCGCTCACGGACAGCGGGTTCAGCTCGACGGCCTGGCTGCAGTTGTCCAGCGCCTGCGTCCAGCTGAGGCTCTGGAGGTACTCGCTGCAGAACATCAGCATGGAGAGCTGGCGTGTGTACGTCTCGAACGCGTCGACGACGCGCTGTGCGGCCTGCTCCACGGACTGCATGGCGAAGGGTGGGACCTCGAAGACTTCGCCGCCGGGGGCGAGGAACCGGGCGTTCACGCGCTGAGAGGACTCCTCGATGGTCCCGCACAGCACCAGTCCCGCCTCGACGTGCTCCGCGAGCTGCAGCCACTGCGCGCAGGTCGTTTGCTCCTCCCGCAGGTCGAAGCGCCGGAGTGCATTCCGTACCTGCCGCGCGTCCGCGGCGGCGTGTGTCGGCATCCGATCGATCTGGCGGCGGAGCTGCTCGGCGAGCTGGACGCCCACTCGCGACCGCGGATTGTCCACTTCGAAGGCAGGCACGAGCACCCGCATGCGGGAGCCCTGGGCCGCGGCGGGAAGGACGGAACCGGCTGCTGCCGTCAAAGCCAGCAGGACGGCCAGCCCGAGCTGGCGTCGGGTCGGAAGGATGTACATCTCGTGGCCCTCCATCATGAAGGCACCGGTGTCCGCCCGGGCGGGCGGGATGCTCCGGCGTTGCGGCCGGGTTCGCACCGGAAGACCGTGAGCCGCGGGGCCGCAGCCGGTCCTTCCCAAAGATACACCTGTCGTCGCCTCCCGCTCCCGCGGGACGGGGCGCAAACGCGCGGAACCGCGCGACCGGGTGGTGCCGGACGCGATTGCGCCGGCCCGCACGTCCGCGCGGTTCCAGGTGCCCGGACCGCAGGGGCCGGGCGCTGTCACACCGTCAGGGCATGGTGCCCGGTGCTGCGGGCCCCTCGTCCCGGGCGGTGTCCGCCGCGGTTGCTGTCCCGCCGGCGCCGGGCAGCTCGCCCGCTACGGGTCCGTCGGTCTGGCCGGCCCGGGCCGTCGTCTTCGCGGCCCGTTCGTCGAGCTCCCGCCGCAGGTCCTCGATGCGGGTCTGCAGCCGCTTGAGCAGCGAGTCCAGCCGCGGCTGGACGTCCGAGACGAACTGGTCCACCCTGGGCTTCACCTCGTCCACCGCGTTCTGCGCGCGGGGCCGGATCTCCTTCATCGCCTCGTCCACCCGGCTGTCCAGCTCCTCGAGCGCCTTGCGGATCTTCGGCCGCACTTCGTCCAGCGCCGCCTCCAGGCGCGCCTGCAGATCCTTCACCGGGTCACGCTGCCCCGTCCCGCCCGTCGGTCCATCACCTGGGTTTGCCATTCAAATCTCCTTTGCGTTGCGCCCGGCATTGAACTGTACATCATCCCCTACGCATCAGGCTCCACCACGTTTCATGCCGCGCCGCGCGGCCGGACCCGCAGTCACGGGGCCGCCGCCGTAATCCCGCCGGGCCGGTAGACGCGGACGGCGTTCGCCTGCACATCTTCCGGCGTGAACCAGGCCGGCTTGAGCTCGCCACGCGCATAGAGCGGCGCCTGGTCGAACCAGTGGCGCGACGTCGGGTCCGCGCTCTGGCCGAACTGCACGATGGAGCGGGAACGGAGCTGCGGACCGAGCTCCACGACGCTCACCCACGTGTGGCCGCTCACACCGTAGCGCCGGCCCGACGGCGTGGCAGGCGCAGTGAACCGGAAGATCACACCGGTCCAGGCCTCCGCGCCGGGTACCGGGAAGCTCGGTACGTCGTCACGGAATGGCTCCCGCCCGCTGGTATGCGTCCGCTGCAGTCGGTTTATGTCGCCCCACGCCACCCGCACGGACGAGAAGTCCCGCCGGAGGCGGGCCACTGCGTCCTCCAGGGCCCGGAATGCCGCGAAGGCTCCGCCGTCACCGGCCCGGAGCCTCTCCTGCCAGACGACGTACAGCGTCATCGCCGTGGACTCGATGGTGCTCCGGTGATCCCATTCCCGCAGGATGTCCAGCGCCTCGTCCATGAGCATGGCCCGGTGCGGGTTCTGCCCGCCCACCTCCTCCCACTCCCGGACCAGGCGCGCAACCTCGTCCGCCGCGTCCATGACGTGCGTGTCGAACGCGGCCCGGGCCAGCATCTCGAGCGTCCACGCCCGCTCCCCCTCCAGCAGCCGCCTGGATGACCGGGCCCGTGCGTTGTCCTGTTCCGGCGCCATGTAGGCCGGGTAGGCGGCAGGATCGATGTTCGAGGGTGCGGCCGACGCGAGGAAGGGCGTGGAGTTCGTGTTCTGGAGCCATCCCGCCGCAGGATTGAGGAGTTGGGGCAGCTCATCCAGGTCATGGTATCCGCGCCACTCCGTCGCCGACGTGTTGCCGTCCACGGGCCGGGTCCAGTCGTATGCCGGATCGCGCCGCGGCACGGCATTCCCGTGAACGTATCCTATGTTGCCCGACCGGTCGGCGTACATCGTGTTGGATATGGGGAACGCGCGGCCCGCCAGGGCCGCCCGGAACGACGCCAGGTCGGTGGACCGCGTCATGGCGTACCACTGCTGAAGCGACCCGCCCTCCTCCATTCGCCCCACCCGCACCGCCAGGGCGCGGCCCTCCCGCTCCGCGACGATGGGACCGTGGTGCGTGCGGCGGAAACGGTACGTCCTCGCCTCCACCCCGGCCGGCGTGTTCACCATGACCGTGTCCTCCCACTCCGTCGCCCGTCGCCACTCGCCGTCGTAGCGGTAGAGCAGCGGGTCGTCGGGGTGGTCGAACGCGACTGCGTACACATCGGAGTGGTCGGCCCCCGTGTTGGTATGGCTCCACGCCAGCGCCTCGTTGTGGCCTGCCCGCGGCACGGGCGTGCCCAGGATTGCGAAGCCGCGGACGTGCCAGCCGGTTTCGCTGTGCACATGCATCTCGTAGCGCTGGCCGCTCCCGAAGAATCCCACGTGGGGGTTCTGGAAGAGCAGGGCGTGGCCTGCCGCGGTGCGGGACGGCGCAATCGCCCACACGTTGGAACCGGCGGGCCCGGCCCTGCCGCGCCGCCCTGCCTCGAGCGCCGCCTCGTCCCATACCCCGACGAGCTGCACGGGCCGGCCGGTGGATGCGGCCAGCCCCCCGGCACCGCCCAGGCGGACGCAGTCAACAGTGGTGCCCGCCGACACGGTGCGGTACATCGCGAAGGGCATCCACGGCTCGAACCGGGCGATGAGGCGTGCCTGCACGCCGGGACGGCTGCGGACGTAGTAGTTCAGGCCGGCGGCGAACCCGTCCCAGAGCGCCTTCCTGTCCGCCGGCTCCCGGTCGTACTCCTCCCGGGACAGGCGCTCGACCTCGAACGCCCGTTTCACGAGGTCCGCCTCCAGATAGCGCTCGCCGTAGTAGTGTGACGCCCGGCCCAGGGCGTGGATGTAGTCCTCCTCGATCTGCCAGTAGTTGTCCTCGGCCTGTGCGTATGCCAGGCCGAATGAGACTGCGGCGTCCGTCGGACCGTAGATCGTGGGCACGCCCCAGGCGTCCCGCACGATGGTGACCGTCCGTGCCAGGCGCTCCCCCGGCGCGGGGGCCGGCGCCGTGATGGACCGGATCGGCCCGCACGCGGCGAGGACGACGGGGATGACCACGACCAAACGCTGCAGGACCACGGCGCCTCCGGGAACGGGATACTCGTGCATTATCGCGGATTCCGTACCGACCCGGCAAACCGGCCGGACGCCGCGGGACGGTATCCTTCGTGCACCGCTGGCGGGCGTCCCTCGAAGGAGAATGGCATTGCGGGTACTGGTAACGGGCGGAACCGGTGTGGTGGGTCGCGCGGTGATCGCCGAACTGCGCGGCCGCGGACATGAAATCCGCATCCTGTCGCGTGGCGCGGCAGACGCCGCCGAGGCGTGGGATGGCAGGGTTGAGGGGTGGACGGGGGATGTGGGCGACGCCGACTCCGTGGCGGGTGCGGCCGCAGGCTGCAGCGCCGTCGTGCACATCGCCGGGATCGTGGACGAGGCGCCGCCCCTCGCGACCTTCGAGCGCATCAACGTCACCGGCACCCGCAATGTCGTAGCGGAGGCCGAGCGCGCGGGCGTGGATCGCGTCGTCTTCATCTCCTCCCTCGGCGCGGAGCACGGCGAGTCCGGATATCACGCGTCCAAGCTGGAGGGGGAGGCGCTGGTCCGCGGGTTCCGCGGCACGTGGACCATCCTGCGGACCGGGGCAGTGGCAGGGCCCGGCGACGAGACCGTATCCGTCGTCCTCCGGCTGATCCGCACGCTCCCGGCGGTGCCAGTCATCGACGGCGGCGACCAGCCCTTCCAGCCCGTGTGGCACGAGGACCTCGCGTGGGCCGTGGCCGAGTGCCTGGAGCGCGGCGACCTGGCCGGCGCCACCCTCCGGATCGCCGGCGAGGATGTCCTCACCGTGGACGAGCTCATCGACCTCTTCGCAGCGGTGACGGACCGGTCGCCCGTCCGGATCCCGCTGCCGGCGGCGCTGGCGAAGGCCGGCTCCACGCTCGCAGCCGTGTTCGGCATCGAGACGCCGGTGAGTTCCGCCACCGTCCAGATGCTGCTGGAGGGCAATGTCATACGGGAAGGCGAGGCCAACGACCTCACCGGCCGGCTGGGCTTCCGCCCGGAGCCCATGCGCTCCCGCCTGGTCCAACTGGTGGACGAGCTTCCGGAGCAGACGCCCGACGAGGGCGTCGGCCGGCTTCAGCGTCGGCGCTTCCGCATCGCCATACACGGCGCGGGCCTCGATGCAGAGGCACTGTGCACCGATTTCCGGGAGAACTTCGCGGAGATCGTCGCCTTCGACGCCGCCGCGGAACCCGGCGCCGCAACCCGCCTCGACGAGGGATCGACGCTCACCCTCGACCTGCCCGCCCGCGGCCACGTACAGGTGCGGGTCGAAGATGCCTCCCCGGAGAGCGTCACCCTCGCCACGCTGGAAGGCCACCCCCTCGCAGGCATCGTCCGCTTCAGCTTCGACGACATGGACGACACCGTGCGCTTCACCATCAACGTCGTGGAGAGGCCGGCGTCGCGGATCGACCAGGTGGCCATGGCGCTGGGCGGCAGCGCCGCGCAGAAGCGGACGTGGATCGCCACGGCGGAGGCCGTCTGCAAGCGGACCGGTGGCCATGCGCCGGACGGCGTGGCCGAGGAGTCCTGGTCGCTGGGCGACGACGAGGCGGAGCCGCTCGAGGATTGGGCAGTGGAACTGGTGCGGCGGCGGGAGCGGCGGGACAACCTGGGCCGGGACGGGGCGCCCGAAACCCGACGGGGAGATCCCGCGTAGGGTGGACAGGCAATCGCTAACAGGAGCGTACCATGTCCAGCTTCGGCGCCAGAATCTTCACCGGCGGCATTCTCGCGTTCATCGGCCTCATCACGGTCAAGGTGGTTCTCGCCGTGCTGGCCGGATTCCTCGGGATCGTGTCGTTCCTCGTGTTCACGGTCCTGCCCATCGCCATCATCGGCTGGCTGCTCATGAAGGCGTTCCGGCACTTCAAGGCGGAGGACAAGCCGGCGTTCGACTGATCGCAGCCCGCCTGGCGCGGGCGGGCCCCGGACGGGCGGGCGGGACGGGCGGGTGTTACAACTCGGCCGCCCCGCTCGTTCCTCTTATGCAGCCGCGCGCATGGCGCCGCACAGTGCCCCCGCAGTTCCGGGCCCGATGAAAAGACTCCTGAGCCTCACGGCGGCCATGGCCGTCGCCGCCTGCGGCAGCCCCACGGCCCCCGACACGCGATGGGCCGACCCCGCGAGCATCGAGTACGCGTCCACCCTCCACATCGACCTGGAACAGATGACCCGCAACGAGTCCGGCCTGTACTGGCAGGACATCGTTGCGGGCGATGGCGCCGTCGCGGAGACGGGTCGGACCGTCTACGCGCACTGGTCGGCCTGGCTGCCGGACGGTACGCTCATCGAGCGCACCCGGGACATGGGTGGCGCCCGCAGTATCCTCCTGGGTGGTGGCCTGGTGATCAAGGGACTGGACGAGGGCATCGTGGGCATGCGTGTCGGCGGCCTCCGCAAGCTCGTGGTTCCGCCGGCGCTCGGCTTCGGCCGCGCCGGCAAGCCACCGGTCCCGCCCCTGGCCACACTGATTTTCGACGTCGAGCTCATCAGCGTCGTGCCGTAGGTCCGCCTACGAGTCGAAGCCGACCATCCCGATTTCCGTGACCAGCTCGTAGCCGAACCGGCGTCGTACGGACTCCTGCGCCAGGTCGATGAGGCCGCGCACGTCCGCCGCCGTCGCGCCGCCCAGGTTCACGATGATGTTCGCATGCCGGTGGAAGAACTGGGCATTGCCGAGGATGTGACCCTTGAGCCCGCACTGGTCGATGAGCCGGCCCGCACCCACGCCCTCGATCTTCTTGAAGATGGACCCGGCCGAAGGGTACAGCCACAGGTCGGGATGGCGGTCATCCCGCCATTTCAGGTTTTCCCGTATGACGTGCCGAAGCTCGGCTTCAGGAGTGGGGTCGAGGCTGAACGTCACGGTGAGGACCACATCCGCGCGGTCGTGGAGGATGCTGTAGTCGTACCCGAACCGGAAGTAGTCCCGGTCCACCATCCGTCGCTCACCCTCGGCCGACAGGATCTCCGCAGACTCGACCACCTCCTCGATGAAGCACGTTCGCTCGCGCTCCGGCGGCGGCGAGAGGAAGTGAAGATTCTGCCAGATGGCACCGCCCACCGTGCTGGGTATGCCGACGTAGTGGTGGAGCCCGCCGAGGCCTCGCGATACGGTGGCGTTGATGAGCTCCATGTAGGTCGGCACCCCGGCCCCCGCCCGGACGCTCACGTCGTCCGTGAACTCCACGCCGCCCACCTCCGACCGGATCACCAGGCCGCGGCAGCCCGCGTCCGCCACCAGGATGTTGGCACCGAGGCCGAGGAGGAAATGCGGGATGCCCAGCTCCCGGGCGGCGGTGATGGCTTCCACCAGCTCGTCCGGCGTCCGTGCGCGGTACAGCAGGTCCGCGGGCCCGCCGATCCGGAACGTGGTGTACGGTGCGAGGGGCACGTCCCGCTCGATGCGATCCATGCCCAGGCGGCCGCCAAGCAGCTGGTGCTGCTCCTGTGCCGACCGCCGCCGCGCCGCTTCCGCTGTCATGGGTCGACCCCCTTTCCCGGCACCCCATCGTCACGATGCATGCCAGCTCACGCCGCCACTGCCAAACGAAAGGGGCGCATCCCTTCGGATACGCCCCTTGCGACACTCCGGCCGGGCCGGGCTACTTCAGGTGGTTGTTCACCAGCTTCGTCATGTCGAACATCGAAACCCGGCCCCTGCCCCCGAACACCTTCTTCAGCTTGTCGTCGGCGTTGATCGTCCGCCGCTCGTTGGGGTCCTGGAGCTTGTTCGTCTTGATGTAGGCCCAGAGCTTCTTCGTGACCTCCGTGCGGGGCTGGGGCTCGCTGCCAACCACTGCCGCCAGGTCCGCCGACGGGGTCATGGCCCTCATGAACGCGGGATTCGGCGCACGCTTCGCGCCGGTCTTCTTCGCGGCCTTCTTGGCTGCCTTCTTGGGGGCGGCCTTCTTTGCAGCCTTCTTCGGAGCAGCCTTCTTCGCGGCCTTCTTGGGGGCCGCCTTCTTCGCGGCCTTCTTCGCAGGACGCTTGGCTGCCTTCTTTGCGGCCTTCTTCGCAGGACGCCTGGCTGCCTTCTTCGCGGCCTTCTTCGCAGGACGCCTTGCTGCCTTCTTCGCAGGACGCCTGGCTGCCTTCGTCGCCGCCTTCTTCGCGGGCCGCTTCACTGACTTCTTCGCCGCCTTCTTGGCGGGCCGCTTCACTGCCTTCTTCGCCGCCTTCTTCGGGGCGGCCTTCCTGGCTGCCTTCCTCGGAGCGGCCTTCTTCGCTGCGGGCTTCCTGGCCGCAGCCTTCTTCGTCGTCTTCTTCGCGGCCTTCTTCGGCGCCGCCTTCTTGGCAGCAGGCTTCCTCACCGCTGCCTTCTTACCGGACTTCTTCGTGGGTGCCATAGACGGTCTCCGTCAAAGGGTCTGTCTGGTAAGGTGAACCAACCACCTCTCCGGTGCGCACAAAAATGAATCGCTTGCCGTCCATATGCAACAATTATATTCGCAGCGATGCGCGGCGTGTGGTCGAGATGATCGCCGATCGGCGATGTCCGATGCCTCCGCGACGACGACGGGGAAGCGCCCCGAGGACGACAACGCATGAATCACGACGTGGATGATCGGCACCCTCGAGCACGGTGAAGTGGACGTCTGGACGGTCGCCTTCGACGCCGTTCACGCGGTCGTCCCCGACGCGTCCTCATGCCTTTCTCCCGGGGAGGAACGACGCGCAGCGGCCATCGTGGACCCCGCTGCACGCAGGAACTTCATCCTCCTTCGCGTCGCCCTGCGGACGATCCTGTCGCCGCAGCTGGGTGTCGCGCCCGGAGAGATCGACGTCACCATCCGCCCGGGCGGGAAGCCGGCCATCGCCGGTGACGGAGGGCCGTGCTTCAGTCTCAGCCATGCCCGCCACCTCGGTCTCATCGCCATCGCGTCGGACGATGTGGGGATCGACGTCGAGGGGCCCCGCGTCCTCCGGCATCCGCGGCGCACGCTCCGACGCATCTTCCATCCCGGGACCGCCGCGCTCATCGAATCGCTGGACGACGACGAGCGGGCCGCGGCATTCCTCGATGCCTGGACCCAGCGCGAGGCCCACGTGAAGGCCGCGGGTGGCGGCCTGTTCCGTACGCCGGACGATCTGCCGTACACACGGGGTCTCGCCGACGGCGTGCTGCACCAGGTGCGCGAACGGGGCGGCCATGAGACCTGGAGCGTGGCCCGATTCACGCCCGTGGCCTCGACGCGCGCGGCGGTCGTCGCCCGCGGCGCCGCCCACACCCTGCGGCTGCGCACGGCCGCGGCAACCCTCGAACGCATGGCGGAGGTACTTCGATGAGTCCTGCAGAGCGCGGCTGGTCACCCGTGACGCTGTCTCCGGACGTGCCTTCGCCCGTCGGGGCGTATTCCCCCGGCGTCCAGGCAGGCGGGTTCATATTCCTCTCGGGCCAGGTGCCGAAGGATGTCAGGACGGGAACCATCGTGGAGGGCGACGTGCGGGCACAGACTCGCGCCACCATCGAGAACGCCGCGCGCGTCCTCGCTGCCGCCGGCGCCTCCCTGGACGACGTGGTGTCCGTGACCGCCTACCTGTCCCGGATGGACGACTGGGACGACTTCGACGCGACGTACCGGGAGCTGTTCAGGCCGCCCTACCCCGCCCGCACTACGGTAGGTGTCGAGCTCCACGGGTTCCTGGTGGAGATGAGTTTCGTCGCCTGTACCCGCTGACGGCAGGGCCGTCGCAGCGTGCGGAGCCGGGGCCTGCGAGCGTCGCTACGACCCGGCCCGGAGCAGCACGCCGCCGAGGCGGACCTCCGTCCCCGGGGGCGGCACATCGCTCTTCAGCCCCGGCTCGCAGAGCATCACCACCGTCGAGCCGAGGTGGAACGCCATGATCTCGTCGCCCTGCGCCACCCTGATGGGCGGGTCGTACCGTCGTTGCCCGGGGGAAGCACCGTGCCGGTTGGCCACCGAGCGGCCGGGGCCGGCCCAGTCCGGATCGAACGCCGTGGAGATGCGGCCGACGTTGTACGCGCCGATGGCCACCACGGCCACGCGGCCGAACACTGCGTCGATGCTGCATGCGACACGTTCGTTCCGCGGGAAGAGGTCGGCCACGTGGCGGACCGCCGCCTCGTTCACGGGCAGCAGTGCGCCGGGCAGGTGATGAGCGGATGCGATCCTGCCCGAGCACGGTGCGTGAATCCGGTGGTAGTGGCGAGGACTCAGGTAGATGGTGACGAATGCGCCGCCCTCGTACCGCCTGGCCTCGTCGGAGTCTGCGAGGAGGTCTGCGGCGCAGTAGTCGCGGCCCTTGGCCTGGATCATCCGTCCGCCCGTCACAACGCCATGCTGGCCGACGATGCCGTCCACCGGCGACGCCACCGTCGCATCGTCGCCGGGCCACCGGCGCGCCCCTGGCCTGAGCCGCCGCACGAAGAACTCGTTGATGGATGCGTAGGCGGTAACGTCGTGCTCCGCCTCCGTGACATCGATGCCCACGGCACGGGCGAAGCCGCCGATGACCGTACGGCGGAGGCCCTGTGGCACCCGGATGTCGGCGACGCGCCCGAGTCCCCTGGAGAGCGCGGCCTGGGGCATGCGCTCGAGCAGGGCGAGCACTGCGCGCCAATGCATCCCTGGCAGGTCGGGGGACACGTCGGGCACGGAGCCCGGCTCCCGGCGGGCACCGGTCACACCTTCAGTAGACACGGCCGCCCGGCGGAACGTCGCGGTCCGGGCCCAGCAGCACCACCTCGCCGGAGGCATCCGGAAGTCCCAGCACCAGGACCTCGCTCATGAATTTGCCGATCTGTCGCGGCGGGAAGTTGGTCACCGCCACCACGAGGCGGCCCGGCAGCGACGATGGGTCGTAGTTCGGCGCAATTCCCGCACACGTCTTGCGCACGCCGACTTCCGGACCGAAGTCGATCCAGAGCTTGATGGACGGCGCCCGCGCCTCCGGGAAGGACTCGGCCCGGACTACCCTGCCCACCCGCATCTCGACCCGCTCGAAGTCAGCCCACGCGATGGTCATCGCCGTCCGCCCTCCATGAGTCGACGCGCCAGCCGCAGCCAGTGGCAGAGCTGCGCGTGGATGAGGAAGTGGTCATGGACCTGGCGCTGCCCGTTCAGGCCCCACTGCTCCAGTCTGCGTGTCTGCGACAGCATGCTGCGCAGCGCACCGGCGACCTGCGACACGTTCTCCGGACTCCTGATCATACGGCCCTCCACGCCGTCCCTGACCTGCTGCCTCGGCCCGCACGCCCTGGAGTTCGTGAGAACCGGGACGGCCTTCCACATCGCCTCGGTGATGGTGAGACCGAACCCCTCGCGCAGCGAATTCTGGACGATGATGGCCGAAACCCGCTGGAGTGCGTTCACGATGAGTGCGTTCTCGATGGGATCGTGCATGGGCAGCGCGATGATGTCCACATCCTGCTGCACCTCCGCATCCAGTTCGCGATACGCCGCCCGGAGCTCGTCCAGCACTTCGCCGGCTTCGGGGTCATCCGCCACGGATTCGGGGTCGGGGCCGGCGAGGACGAGCCGGGCGAGGTTGAGCCGTGGGGCCACGCGCTCGCCCGGCGGCCTCGAACGAAGCTGCCGCTTGAACTCGGCGAACCCGCGCAGGAGCGGGGCGAAGCCCTTCAGCCGGTCCCACCGCGAGACCTGGGTGATGATCGGCCGGGCAAGCAGCCCCATGTCCCCGGAATCCGACGCGGGCAGGAAGCGGCCGTCGCCCGCGAGGCGGGTGGCCTGGTGGGCGAACGGCGGCTCCGCCCGCGGGCCTTCCTCCCGGACGAGGCCGGCCCGGGCCAGTATGCCGATGACGGCCTGGACGGACAGCGGCCGGTTCTTCGGGGTGAGGGGATCGATGGCCGGGTAGATGATGCTGCTTCGTCCCTCGAAGTACGGTGCCACATACTCCGGCGCGGAGAACACGGCGTGGTCGTACGCGTCGGCGTACGGCTCGAGGAAGCGCCACGCATCCCGCGTGGCGGGGGAGTCCACGTCGAGTCCGATGTGGCAACGCCAGATGGTCGTGAGGTCGCGCGTCTCGCACAGCATCCCCGCCAGCGGCATGGGCTGGGGATCGTGGACCACGAGGACGTCGCCGTCCTTCACCGTCCTGGAGAGGACTGCGGCGTTGGTCCGGTTCGTGGCCTCGAACGTCTCCCGCTCCGCCGCGCCAAGGCCGGTCTCGCCCTGGCCGTGGATCAGGTTGTGGATTCGCTTGGTGAGCTGGAAGAACGCGTCGTCGCCGGCCTCGATCACCGCCCACTCGACGGCGAGGCCGAGTTCCCGCAGGTGCGCCACCATCCCGGGCAGCATCTCCGACACGCCGCCGCCCCGGGCGGTGGAGTTGATCATCCAGACTGTACGGCCGCGGAGGGCCCTGGCGACGTCCACCGCCTCCTCCCGCAGCTGCGCCACGGCCGGGGCCATGTGGGGATAGCGCTCGTAGTCGTCCAGTGTCCGCGCGGACTCGACCTTGATCCTCTTCGTCATCACCGCTCCAGGCAATCCCGCCACTGGGGCGCGGAGATGCACGCACCGCGCCGCGGGCTGTCGGGAGACCTTCAGTCAGGGGATCAGCCGGTTCAGCCGGCGGCGGCCGATGGTGGTGAGTTCCGCACACGTCTTCCGGAACTCCGCGGCGGGCTCGTGGCCGAGCCGGATCCTGATCCGGATGAGCAGCTCATCGCCGGGGAGGTCCTCCTGTTCGGCGATGAACGGCCAGCCGAAGCGTTCGCGGTAGAGGCGCAGCGCCAGTTCGGTGGCCCGGCGGGTTCCTTCATCCGAGGGCGGAACCGCACGCTCGGGCATGGCCCTGAAGGCCTCGTGCCAGCCCGCCGCATCGAGGCCCTGCCAGGCCTTTCCGGCAGCTTCGAGCAGTGCGGGCAGGTCCGGGTGGGGTCGGGTGGACAGCACGGCCTGCACCCACACCGGGCTGCCGAAGCACGCGAGGAGGGCTGCGTGCGCGGCCTCATCCGAGAGACGATTGACGTCGAGGGCCGGCGCGTCGCCGGTCTCCGCTCCGGCGGGAGTGCCGTGCACCGCCTCGGGCGGGCCCGTCACTCCGGCAGCTCCGTCTGTTCGTCGGCGACATCGCCGGCCGCGGGGCGGCGCGGCCGCGGCGGCCTGGCATCGGGCCGGGCCGAGTCCTTCCGCACGGGCGTCGTCCGGAACGGCGGGTCTCCATAGGCGGCCACGGCCCGTAGCAGGTCACCCCGGGCCACCACCAGCTCGCACAGCTTGTAGGGCTCGCCGTCGTCGTCCAGTGTCATGACATCGAGCTGAATGAGGTCCTCATCCAGGACCTCGAACTGCTCACGCTCGGCGAACTGGAGCCACCGCTCGCTCACGTGGCAGCGGACCGTGAGGGCGGCGCGGCGCTCGCCGCCCCTGTCCGGCGCGCGCCCGCTCACCGGAGCCGCACGGCCGTGCCGTTGGCGCTCGCCACCAGCACGTCCCCGCCTCTGCCCAGTGCCTCGGCGATCCCGCGGCCGGGCACGGTCGGTGTCGTCACCACCAGCATGTGCGGGCTCCCGCGTGGAAGGACTCGCTCCGCGGCCAGCCGCGGCAGACCGGGGGATTGTCTTGCAGGCCGCCGGGCGGCGCAAGAGGCCGGCCGACGCCGACCGCGGTTGACGGGTCGGGTGCCGCCCCACACGCGTGGGGAAGACCGCCCGACAGATTTTCGCCGGTGCGTCACCTACCTTCGGGCTGAGCGCATCCTGTTGGAGGGTGCGGGTCCCCTGGAGGAGCAAGGGATGCCGGCTGACGGGAACGCGGTGCTGAGGTCCGGGAACGAGGCGATCGCCCGGGGCGCCTGGGAAGCAGGGGTGGCGGTGGGGTGCGGCTATCCGGGCACTCCCAGCACGGAGATCCTCGAGACGCTCGCGCGGCTCCCCGACGTGTACTGCGAGTGGTCCCCCAACGAGAAGGTCGCCCTGGAAGTGGCCGTGGGCGCGAGCCTGGGCGGCGGACGCGCCATCGCCACCATGAAGCACGTCGGCGTGAACGTCGCGGCCGACCCCCTCTTCTCAGCGGCGTACCTGGGCGTGACGGGCGGCCTGGTTGTGGTTTCCGCCGACGACCCCGGCATGCACTCGTCGCAGAACGAGCAGGACAATCGGTTCTATGCCAGGGCGGCGCGGATCCCCCTCGTCGAGCCGTCCACGCCGGACGAGGCGCGCCGGTACACCCGCGCCGCGTTCGATCTCTCCGAACGCTTCGATACCCCGGTCCTGCTCCGCACGACGACGCGGCTCTCGCACGGCCGTGGCGTGGTCCGGGAGGCGGCGCGGGCGGAACCGCCTCGCGCCGCCTACCGCCGTGATCCCCGGAAGCACGTGCTGCTCCCGGCCCACGCCAGGGCGCGTCACTCCCGCATCGAGGCCGAGCGCATGCCCGGCCTCGCCGCCGAGGCGGAGGCCTGGGTGGAGCGCGTCCCGGGCACCGACGCGAGGGCGTTCATCACCGCCGGCGCACCGTTCCCGTACCTGCGGGAGGCGTTCCCCGACGCCGCGGTGCTCAAGCTGGGCATCACCTATCCGCTGCCGGTCCGGGCCATCCGCGAGTTCGCCGACACGCACGCAGGCACCATCATGGTCGTCGAGGAGCTCGAGCCCTTCCTCGAGGAGCAGATACGTGCCCTCGGCATCGATGTGGAGCGGCGGGTCCTGCCGCGGGAGGGCGAGATATCGGTGGACGTCCTGCGGCGCGCTCTTGCACCGGCGCCGGTCGCCTCGCGTCCCGGCTCCACCGCCCTGCCGACACTGCCCAACCGGCCGCCCGTCCTCTGCTCCGGGTGCGGACACCGCAACGTGTTCCGGGTGCTGTCGGAGCTGGACGTCATCGTGGCGGGGGACATCGGCTGCTACACTCTCGGCGCGCTCCGGCCGCTGGACGCCATGGACACGTGCATGAACATGGGCGCGTCCATACCGATGGCCCACGGGCTGCGGCAGGTGCTGCCGCCCGAGGACGCGCGGCGGGTCGTCAGCGTCATCGGGGACTCGACCTTCTTCCATTCCGGGATCGCAGGCCTGCTCGACGTCGTGCACAACGGCGGCGGTGGCACCACGCTGGTGCTGGACAACTCGACCACCGCCATGACAGGCCACCAGGACCATCCCGG
The DNA here is from genome assembly GCA_035461265.1 of Longimicrobiales bacterium. Classification (GTDB taxonomy): domain Bacteria; phylum Gemmatimonadota; class Gemmatimonadetes; order Longimicrobiales; family RSA9; genus SH-MAG3. The sequence goes on along the minus strand of DATHVO010000309.1, from coordinate 380 downwards.
CGTGCCGTCGCGCCTCGCCGATGGCAGCGCGCCTGCGGTGGACATCCCCGCGGTCGTTCGCGCTCTCGGCGTGCGCGACGTGCACGTCCTCGATCCGTACGACCAAGCCGGCCTGCGGTCTGCCATCGAGACCGCCATGGCGAGCGACGAGGCTTCGGTCCTCGTCGCCCGGGCACCCTGCGTGCTGAGGGAGCGCGTACGCTTCGGCGAGGCGCCGCGGATCGACGCCCGCCGGTGCACGGACTGCCATGCCTGCCTCGACATCGGGTGCCCCGCCCTCGGCGTCGGTGAGGACGGCCGTCCGGTCATCGATGGCGAGCTGTGCATCGCGTGCGGGCTGTGCGGCCAGGTGTGCAACGACTGCAACGCCGGCATCGACA
>DATHVO010000308.1:0-5588 GCA_035461265.1 Longimicrobiales bacterium | reverse complement strand
GTGCCCGAGGCTGTCGTTCACGACCTTGAACCGGTCGAGATCGAGGAAGAGCACTGCGCAGCGCCTCCCCCCGTTCCTCCGCCACCGTGCCAGCTCGCGCTCCAGGCGGTCGCTGAAGAGCGTGCGGTTGGGCAGACCCGTGAGCGTGTCGTGGAGAGCGCTGTGCAGCAGGCGCTCCTCCATGAGCTTGCGACCCGTGATGTCGTGGACGATGCCCTGGTAGCCCTGCATTCCGCCGGACGCGTCGAGGCGCGGTGCCACGGACAGGAGGCACCACAGGGCCGTGCCGTCGCGGCGGCGCATGCGCACCTCGTGCTCCGGGGACAGCGTGAGCGCGTGGTGGCCGGACTCGATGCCGCCGTCGGGCGTCTCATCGCAGAGGGACCAGAGCATCCTGCCCTGCAGGTCCGTGATCCCGTATCCGAAGATCTCCACCGCGGCCCGGTTCGCCTCGAGAATGCGGTGCTCCTCGTCCATGATGAAGATGGCGTCGCGGGATTGCTCGAAGATGGACCGGTAGCGCCGCTCGCTGGTTCGCAGCGCCTCCTCCGCCGCCCGGCGGGCCCGCTCGGATCGGCGATGCTCGAGGGCATGGCGGATGGCGCGCACGAGGAGAGTGTCGTACAGCTGGTCCGTCACGAGGTAGTCGGACGCGCCGAGCTGCACGGCCTTGAGGGCGAGGTTCTCGTGGGAGGCCGGCGCGAGCACCAGGACGGGCGTATCCGGGGCGTGGGCCCGGAGAAGGGCGAACGCGCCGAGTCCCGACATCCTGGATGCGGCGAGGCCGAGAAGGACGACGTCGTAGGATGCGGCGAGGAGACGGTCCGCGGCGTCTGCCACGGGCACGTGGTCGGTTAGAAAGCGTGGATTCCGCTGCGAGGCGAGGAGTGCCCGCACGCGGGCAGGCGCCTCGTTGTCATCGTCGACCAGCAGCACCCTCAGAGTCGCAGCGTCCAAATGGGCCGTGCAGGTCTGGTGTGTGCGGTTCTCCGCGGTTCAGGCATGCAAGGGCCGGGCGAGCGCCTGCCGGCCGCGCGCCGGTCTCCCGTAACGCGCTGAATGGGAAGGGGTTGGGCGAATCGACGTGCCGGCGTCCCGGCCCCGGCGGCGCACGATTCCCGGAACGGATTGCGCGGCCGGGACTATTCCGTGGCCAATCGCCACCCCCCCGTTCGCTAGAAGACGATCCCCAGGGCGATGGCACTCCGGTCGCCGACACTGGCGCCGAAGCGCAGGGTGCTGCCCATGAGCGGGCCGCCCCCGGATGTGATGCGCATGTCCAGGCCGATGTCCGCGGCCAGGCCCAGTCGGAACTGGTCCCCGCCTTCCCGGGTCCCGCCGAACAGGCCGTCCACCACCAGGCGCGGGGTGAGATACGGAGTGAAGCGGGCCGACTCTGCCTGGAAGCTGTGGGCGACGGAGACGCCCGCCGGGAAGCTGGCCCGGATTCCGTTGCCCGTGCCGAGCCCGGCACCGAAGAGCCAGTCGATGTCCAGCGGCAACTCGTTCGTGGCGCGGTGCAGTGGCCCCGCGTAGTCCACGCCGCCGAACAGCGCCAGGCCATCGCTCCCGCTGCCGTCGGCGATGCCGACCCGCAGCCCGTAATTCCAGATGGGGGAACGCCACGTGCCCATGACGCCGAGGTCCGCCCGGTGCATCTGCGTGAGGTAGATCCCGAACCCTTCCGGCGGCCCGGGCGGAAGCAGCATCGGGGAGTCCCACGCCGTCTGGCCCAGCGCAGACCGCGGAATGGCACCCAGGCACAGCACCAGCGCGATCAGCAACGCCTTGCGCATTCGCGCTACCCTCCTTCAGGGGCCGCTCGCCGCGATCCCGTTGCAAGTTCCGGACAAAGCGGGAGCCGCGCCCGCCACCGGCTCCCGACCCGCATCGACCGAGCGGTACAATCCCCTCTCCGGGGGCGGCGGTCAAGTCCCGCCGCCCCTCGCCCGAGTTCAGGACGACCGCACGATCTGCACGTCCACCGTGATCCGGATCTCGTCTCCGACCAGGACGCCGCCCGTCTCCAGCGTCTGGTTCCACGTGAGCCCGAACTCGCTCCGCCTGATGCGCACGGTGCCGGAGAACCCGATCCGCTCGTTGCCCCACGGATCCACGCCCCTGCCCTCCTCCTCCACCGCCAGGACCACCTCCCGGGTGATACCCCGAATGGTGAGCTCGCCGGTGATGTCCAGCCCGCCGTCCTCGCGCAGGCCTGCCCGCCCGCTCCGGAACGTAATCGCCGGGTGGTTCGCGACATCGAAGAAGTCCGCAGAACGCAGGTGCGCATCCCGCTGTTCGTTCCGGGTATCGATGGTCGCCGCGTCGATCTCCACCTGGACGGACGCGCTCGCCACATCGTCGCCGTCCATCTCCACCACGCCCGACACGCCGGCGAATCGACCCTTCACCGTCGCCAGCATCATGTGCCGCACCGCAAAACCCACATGCGTGTGGTCCGCATCGATCGTCCATGTCGTGGCGATCGCCTGTGCACTCCCGCTGCCCGTCATTTTCATCCTCCCATATAGTTGTTTAAACATTATCTTTGTACTAAGCTATTGGCCCCTGAGGTCATTGTCAACCCGTGCCGGTTGCGTCGGGGCTGCACTCCGGTGCGCCTCCGGGGCCGTTGACAACCGGCACGCCGCCAACTTATCTTAGCTCTAAGACTTTATTGGAGGGAACATGGGGGCACGGGATCAGGCGCTGGCATTGAAGCTGTGGGTGGTGCTGTCGCGGGCGTATACGGCCGTGGCGCGGCATTCGGAGCTGGACATTGCCCGGCACGGCCTGTCGTCGGGGGAGTTTGCCATCCTCGAGGTACTGCACCACAAGGGCCCGCTGCTCCTGGGCGAGGTCCAGCGCAAGATTCTCGCGTCCAGCGGGGGGGTGACGTATCTGGTGGACCGCCTCGAGGCGGCGGGTCTGGTGGAGCGGCGCGACTGCCCGGAGGACAGGCGGGCGCGGTATGCGGCGCTCACGCGGAAGGGCGAGCAGCTGATGAAGCGGATCTTCCCGGCGCACGCGGAGGCGATGGAGCGGGCGGTTGCGGGTCTGACGCCGGCGGAGCGCAGGCAGGCCGTCGAGCTGCTGAAGAAGCTGGGCCATGCGGCGGCGGGCGCGTGATGGAACGCGAGGCGGGCAGATCAATCGAAGAGGGAGGCGGGCAATGAAGGCGACGAGCGGGTTTCATCATATCACGATGGTGTCGTCGGATGCGGCGCGGACGGTGCGGTTCTACCGAGATCATCTGGGAGTGGGGCTGGTGAAGCGGACGGTGAACTACGACGATCCGGGCTCGTACCACCTGTATTTCGGCGATGAGCAGGGCACGCCGGGGACGCTGCTCACGTTCTTCGAGTGGCCGGGTGCATCCCGTGGCCATTTCGGGGCCGGGGGCATTCACCACCTCGCGCTGGGGGTGGAGACGCCGGAGGCGCAGCTGAAGTGGAAGCGCTGGCTGCAGGACCGCGGCATACCGGTGACGGGACCGTACGATCGGGGCTGGTTCAGGAGCATCTACTTCGAGGACCCTGACGGCCAGATCCTGGAGATTGCCACGAAGGGGCCGGGCTACGACGTGGACGAGCCCGCGGATGCTCTGGGGCGGGAGGTGGTGATTCCGCAGACGGCGGAGCTGCGGGGGGCGCGGGACGATGCGGCCATCGACGCGCGCTCCTGGCCGGAGCCGGTGGACGGGATCGGTCCGGACATGCGCCTGGACGGGATTCACCACATCACGGGGATCACGTACGACGTGGGCGAGGTGGGTGAGTTCTACGAGGCGGCGCTGGGTCTGCGGCTGGTGAAGCGGAGCGTGAACCAGGATGACCCATCCACCCCGCACTGGTTCTGGGCGAGCTACGACGGCCGGACCGTGGCGCCGCGGAGCAGTCTCACGATGTTCGGCGCGTGGGCGGCAGGCGGGGTGGTGAAGCCGGGCCGGCCGCGGCGGCCCCGGGAAGGCGCCGGTCAGACGCATCACATCGCCTTCCGTGCGGAGGACGATGATCATCAGGCCGAGATCCTCGAGAACCTCCGGGGCCTGGGCGTGGCGACTTCACAGGTGCTGGACCGGTCGTACTTCCGGAGCATCTACTTCCGGGCGCCGGACGGCCTGCTCATGGAGGTGGCCACGGACGGCCCCGGGTTCGCCGTGGACGAGAAGCCGGGCCGCCTGGGTGAGCAACTCGTTCTGCCGCGCTGGCTGGAGGACCGGCGTGAGGAGCTGTCTTCCAGGCTGGCGGCGCTTCCGGAGGCCCTCTGATGGCGGCCGGTGCGGACGGCGGCACGTCGCCGCACGAGCTCTACGTGCCCGAGGGGGCGGCCCCCGGCGTGCCCGTGGTCATACTGCTGCACGGCCGGGGTGCGGACCGGACGGACCTCTTCGGACTGCAGCGGCACCTGCCGCAGGAATGGGCGGTGGTGGCACCCGACGCGCCGTTCCCGGCGGCGCCGTGGGGGTACGGTCCCGGGCGGGCCTGGTATCGGTATCTGGGCCGGAACCGGCCCGACCCGGACAGCTTTTCCCGAAGCCTGGAGGCGCTGGATCAGCTCCTTGCGTCGCTGCCGGAGATCCTGGGCACGGAGCCCGGCCCCGTGGCGCTGGGCGGCTTCTCGCAGGGCGGTACGATGAGCGTGGGGCACGCCCTGGCCCGTCCCGGCGTCGTCCGTCACATCGTCAACTTCAGCGGGTTCCTGGCCGACCACCCCGAGGTACTGGTGGACGGGAACACGGTCCGCGGGACCCGGTTCTTCTGGGGACACGGTCTGTCCGACCCGTCGATCCCGTTCGGCCTGGGGTCGGAGGGCCGCGCCGAGCTGGCGCGTGCCGGCGCGGACCTCGAGACGCGGGACTATCCCATCGGCCACTGGATCGACCCGCAGGAACTGGACGATGCCGTCGCCTGGCTGAGGGCGGGTCTGGGTGAGGGCTAGCCGTCGTCCCGGCGTTCGTGCAGGCGGAGGAGCCCCTCCTGGGCGACCGAGGCCACGAGGCGTCCGTCCCTGCTGAAGACGGTGCCCCGGGCGAAGCCGCGGGCGCCGGCGGCGACGGGGCTCTCCATGCTGTAGAGCAGCCAGTCGTCCACGCGGAAGTCGCGATGGAACCAGATGGCGTGGTCGAGGGTCGCGGCCTGGAGACGCGCATCCCTGATGGTCATGCCGTGGGGCTGCACTGCGGCGGCGAGGAGGCCGTAGTCGGACGCGTAGGCCAGCACGGCCTGGTGGGCGAGGCGTTCGTCGGGCATGCCGCCCGTAGCGCGTAGCCACACCCGGCGGGCGGGCGGGCGGGGCGTGTCGTCGAAGGGATTCGCGTCCACGGGCCTGAAGTCGATGGGCCGGTCCTGGGTGAGCACGCCGCGGAGGGGCTCGGGTAAGCGGTGTGCCTCCGCGCGGATGACGGCGAGCTCGGACGGCATGGTGTCCGGCGGTGGGGCCTCGGGCATGGGCGCCTGGTGCTCGATGCCGTCCTCGACGCGGTGGAAGGAGGCGGACATGTTGAAGACGGCCCGGCCGTGCTGGATGGCGGTGACGCGGCGGGTGGTGAAGCTTTTCCCGTCCCTCAGGCGATCCACGAAGTAGAC
>DATHVO010000307.1:0-2767 GCA_035461265.1 Longimicrobiales bacterium | reverse complement strand
CAGCGCGCCGACGCGGCGACGCCGGGCAGCTATACGCGCCGCCTGCTGGAGGACGGGAACCTGCGGCTGAAGAAGCTGGGCGAGGAGGCCGTGGAGCTGGCGATGGCGTGCCACCGGGAGGAACCTGCGGCCGTCGCGGCGGAGGCCGCCGACCTTATCTACCACGCGCTGGTGGCATGCGCGGCCGCGGGGGTGGACGCGAGGGCGGTGCTGGAAACGCTGGACGAGCGGCTGGGGAGGTGACGCCCGCTCAGACGCCGAGCAGCTCCCGGATGCGCCGCTGGCGGTAGCCGAAGATACGAGCGAGCTGAAGGCGGACGACGGGGTAGCCCGCCACGCCGAGGAGCGGCATGGGCAGGCGGTACCGCACCTCGTCCTCCATCAGCGTTCCGCCGTCCACGGGCGTGAAGGTGTGGCGGTGGATCCACTGGGCGTACGGCCCCCGGACCTGCGTGTCCTCGAAGGCGTGGGGGGGCTCCCAGGCAGTGATCTCCGTCCGCCACGGGAACCGCAGACCGAAGAGCGACAGGCGGTAGTCGATGATCGTGCCCGCGGCCATCACGATGGGTGGCGGCGTCACGATCTCGAAACCCAGCTCCGGTGGCGTGATGCGTCCCAGGTTCCCCGCTTCGCAGAAGAACGAGAACACATCATCCACCGGCAGCGGTACGACGGTCCGTGCGCGCAGCACGTGCTCGGGATTCCGCATCAACCCGTCCTCACCGACCCGGCCGACCGATCCCCATGAGAGACAGCACCTCGGTGCGGAGCCCACGGTCATCGCCCAGGGCACCGCGGAAGGCGGTGGTGACCATGTGCGCCTCCTCCTTGCGGGCGCCGCGCAGGCGCAGGCACGAGTGCTCCGCCTCCACCACCACCGCCACGCCCCGGGGCGAGAGGTGCTCCACCATGGCATCGGCCACCTGTGACGTCAGCCGCTCCTGCAGCTGCAGCCGCCGGGCGTAGACGTCCACTGTCCGCGCCAGCTTGCTCAGGCCAGCCACCCGCCCGCCCGAAGGCAGGTACGCCACGTGCGCCACCCCCGTGAACGGGAGCATGTGGTGCTCGCACAGGCTGATGAAGCGGATGTCCCTGAGCAGGACCACGTCGTCACCGGCCACCTCCTGGCGGAACACCCGGGCCAGGTGGTCTCCCGCATCCTCACGCGTGCCCGCCGTCAGCTCCCGGTACGCACGGGCCACCCTCGCCGGCGTGTCCTCCAGACCCTCGCGGTCCGGGTCCTCACCCAGGCCTGCGAGGATCTCGCGTACTCCGCGGGCCACCCGGGCCATGTCAACCTCGCCCGCCGGTGACGCCTCGTCGAAGCCGAACGCCCCGGGGATCACCCGGCCGGGACGGTCCGCACCGGTGTGCGGACCGCCGCCATTCCGGCTGTGCAGGATCATGTCGTCCGTCGCCATCAACGTTCGCATTCCCGGCTCCTATGGCAGGAGAACGGCGTCAATGATGTGGATGATGCCGTTGGAGGCGGCAACATCCGTCTGCACAATGCGGGCGTCATTGATGAAGGCGCCCGACTGCGAGACCGCGATGGTTGTCGTGCCGCCGTTCGCCATCGTCAGGCTCGACACGGCTGTCACGCTGGCTGCGTCACGGCGCTCCGGCACGACATGGTAGAGCAGGATGTCCGCCAGCGCCTCCGCGGGCAGGCTGCCGATGTTCGATGCGTCCAGCCCGATCTCGGCGAACGCCGCATCCGTCGGCGCAAACACCGTGAACGGGCCCGGGCCCGCCAGCGCGTCAACGAGGTCCGCACTCACCAGGGCAGCGATCAACGTCGAGAACTCGCCCGACGTCTCGTTCACGGAAAGCGCCACGTCCACGATGGTCTCCGGCGCGGCCGGGGCCGTCGTGTCGCTGTCGCACGCGGCGAATGTCAGTGCGACTGCGGGGATGATCCCCATGGTCCTGAGATATCTCGTCATGTCCCTGTCCTCCGTAGTGGCCCGTCCAAGCGGGCGTCGTCTGTCCATGTTATGTCATGGACAATAGGTCAGGGATGGATTGATGTCAAGGGGTTGTCCTGGACGGGAGCGGGACTGGGAGCGGGACCGGGACCGGGAACGGGTTGGGGGCGGCTATTCGGGTGGACCGGGGCAGGCGACGCGGTGGAGGGGGAAATCGATACCCCGGAGCTGGCCATCCCGCTCACCCTCGATGCGCGCGAGGAGGGTGTCGGGTGGCGTGTGGCGGTAGATCACGCGCTGGGGGAAGTCGTGGCCGGGGTTCTCGAAGACGGCCTCGCCGGTTGTGGCGGTCTGGTTGGCCGTGGCGGACCTGGCGCGGAAATGTGTGCCTTCGCGACCGGACGGCTGGGCGATGTAGACCGGCGTACCCGCGTCGTCGACGATGCGCATGAACTCGAAGGAGAGGGTCCGCCCGTCCCGTGTCATGCGGGCCAGCCCGAGGAGGGTCCCGTCCCGGGGCGCGAGCCACACCTCCTCGTAGACGGCGCCGTTCGCGAGGGTACCCTCCCAGCAGCCGCCGAGCCAGCCGAGGTCGGCGAGGGGGTCGCCTTGGGTCCCGGCGCCCGGCTGCTGGCCGGTGCCGGGTGCAGCCGTGAGGCAGAGGAGCGCGGCGGCCAGCGCCGCGGATCTACGAAGCTGGCCGCCGCCCGGCATCAAAGCCGGGAAATGCCTCAGAGCCTGCCCCGCCGCGAAAAGCCCCAACCGCCGCCCAGCACGATGAGTACGACAAGGATGATGATGATCGTCGTAGTGCTCATGGCGTCTCCCGTGGTGTGTAG
>DATHVO010000306.1:0-8801 GCA_035461265.1 Longimicrobiales bacterium | reverse complement strand
ATAGGCTACCTGGCGCAGGAGCCGTCGATCTTTCGCAAGCTCACGGTCGAGCAGAACATTCTGGCGATTCTGGAGACAATGCCGCTGAGCCGTGCGCAGCGGAGGGCGCGGTTGGAGACGGTGCTCGACGAGCTGGGTCTGAAGCATCTGCGGAAATCGCGGGCATATTCGTTGTCGGGCGGTGAGCGCCGGCGTCTGGAGATCACACGGGCGCTGGTGTCGCAGCCGAAGTTCATGCTGCTGGATGAGCCGTTCGCTGGCGTGGACCCCATCGCCGTGCACGACATCCAGCAGATCGTGGCGAGCCTGCGGCTGCGCGGGATCGGCGTGATCATTACGGACCACAACGTGGAACAGACGCTCGACATCGTGGACCGCGCCTACATCATGTATGATGGCAGCGTCCGGGTCTCCGGCACGGTGGGCGAGCTGGTATGGAATGACGAGGTGGCAGAAATCTATTTCGGGCCGACGCTGACGGCGCGCATGCGCGAGCGGTACTCCCGACCGGAAGCGCACGTATGAGCACTATGCGAACAGGCCTGTACCAGGGCACGCAGCTGAAGCAGGAGATGAAGATCAATCCGCGCCTGTATCAGGCGATGGATCTCCTGTACATGCCCCTCCTCGACCTGCAGCAGCACATCAAGCAGGAGATGCTGAACAATCCGTTCCTCGACCTGGAGGAGCCGCAGGTCAGCGAGGACGAGATGGCGCCGGTAGAGAAGGAGAAGGAGAAAGAGGAGAAGGAAAAGGCCGAGGAGATCGACTGGGAGGAGATTCTCCTGGATGGCTTTGAGGCCGGCGGGCGCAAGGCGGAGTACGAGGAGAAGGAGTATTACGAGCCCGTGTCCGTGGAGCGGCGCGACCTGTACGACCACCTCCGTGACCAGCTCGTGCTGCTGCGCCTGTCGCCCCGCGAGCTGCTCCTGGGCGAGGAGATCATCGGCAACATCGACGAGAACGGGTACCTCACCTGTTCCGTCGACGAGGTGATCCGCGGCCTCAACCTGTGGATCGAGGAGGCTGGTGAGGATTGGGCGAAGCAGGAGGGCGAGGAGTTGACGCCGTTCACCGCGGCGGAGGGCGATGCAATGCTGCGCACGCTCCAGTCCTTTGACCCGCCGGGCATCGCGGCGCGTGACCTGCGGGAATGCCTGCTGCTGCAGCTGCGTGACGGCGAGCTGGAGGAAACGCTCGCGTACCGCATTGTCAACGAGTTCTTCGACCAGCTCATCAACCACCGGTGGTCGGAGATCTCGAAGGAGCTGTCCATCACGCCGAAGGACGTGCAGACTGCCGCGGACGAAGTGGCGAAGCTCGACCCCAAGCCGGGACTCAAGTACTCGGCCCCGCCGGACAACTACATCACGCCCGACCTGATCGTCGAGAAGATCGACGGCGAGTACCTGGTTTTCCTGAATGATACGAGCCTTCCGCGGCTGAAGCTGTCGCGGGCGTACCGCGAGATCGCGAAGGACAAGAGCAAGTTCAAAGGTGAGAACAAGGAATTCATCTCCAGCAAGCTGAACAGCGCCAACTGGATGATCCAGGCGATCGAGCAACGTCGCCAGACGATGTTGAAGGTGATGAACTTCATCGTTGACCGGCAGCGTGAGTTCTTCGAGAAGGGTGTGCAGTATCTGAAGCCGCTGACGCTGCGGGAAGTGGCGGAAGTGATCAGCATGCACGAGTCGACGGTATCCCGTGTGACGAACGAGAAGTTCGTGCAGACGCCTCGGGGTGTTCTGCCGCTGAAGTTCTTCTTCTCGAGCGGGCTGTCCACGACGTCCGGCGAGGACGTGAGTGCACGGGGAATCAAGGCGAAGATTCAGAAGCTGGTGGCGGACGAGGAGCCGAAGCGGCCGCTGACGGACCAGGCCATCGTGAACATCCTCAAGGACGAAGGCATTCAGATCGCGCGGCGGACGGTGGCCAAGTACCGTGACCAGCTGGGCATCCTGTCGGCGCGGATGCGGAAGCGCGTGTAGGTTCCGGACATGTCCCACGACGAGCTCGCCGCGGGAGCGTGATGAGCGGACGGTTGCCGGGGACGGAACCGGCGGGCACGCCCGTCCCGGAGCGGCGCCCGCCGGTGGAAGCCGCTGCTGCCGGAGCGAATCTTCGGGAGCTCGGTGCGGCGGCCCGGCACGACTTCGCGGTGATCATCCCGGCATTCAATGAAGTGGAGAACATCCCGGCCCTGGTGCGGGAGCTCCGGGCCGCGTTCGAGCGTCACGGCCTGACAGGCGAGGTTGTGATCGTGGACGACGGCTCGACGGATGGTACGGCGGAGCGGGCGATCGCCGAGGCGGACGGGTGGGACAGGCTGCGGGTCGTGCGGCATCGCCGCAACTTCGGCAAGACCGAGGCTCTCGTCACGGGCGCGGAGCACACGGACGCCCGCTGGCTCGTCCTCTTCGACGCCGACCTCCAGCACACGCCGGACGAGATTCCGCGTTTCCTCGCCCGTCTCGACGAAGGCTGGGACATCGTCACGGGGCGCAAGATCGGTCCATACGAGAAGCGCGCGGTGTCGAGCATCTACAACCGGCTGAGCCGTGCCATCTTCGCCGTACCGGTGAGCGACACCAACTCCATGAAGGCGTTCCGGCGCGACATCCTCGACGAGGTGCGGCTGCGCCACGACTGGCACCGCTTCTTTGTGGTCCTGGCGTACGCGCGGGGCTACTCCATCACGGAGATCGACATCACCCTCCATCCGCGCCGGCACGGCGTGGCGAAGTATGGGGGACGGAGCCGCATCGTCGTCGGCCTGCTCGACATGCTGTCCGTGGCCTTCTTTCTGTTCTTCTCCCGCAAGCCGATGATGCTGTTCGGCATCAGCGGCCTGGTCACGGCGGTGAGTGGCGCCCTCGTCGGCGCAGTCACGATCGTCCTGCGTGTGATGCAGGTGATGCCGCCATTCGGCTTCCGGCCGCTCCTGTACCTCGTGATCCTGCTCGAGGTCCTGGGGTTCCTCCTGTTCGGTTTCGGCTTCATAGCCGAGCTCGTGGCGCAACAGCAGGCGGAGCTTGATGCGCTCCACCGCGAGGTGTCACGGTCCCGCCGCGGGAGGACGGAGCGGGTGCGCGGACCATGACGGCGGCGGCGGCGCCGCGGGTGCTGGTGGTCGTGGGTACACGCCCCGAGGGGATCAAGCTGGCACCGGTGCTCGAGGCGCTGCGCTCGCGGGACGGCGAGGTCGAGGTACGGCTGGCGCTCACGGGTCAGCATACCGATCTGCTGGACCAGGTGCTGCGGGTTTTCGATCTTCCCGTTGATCACGACCTCGGGATCATGAAGGAGGGCCAGGACCTCTACGACGTCGCGCACGGCTGCCTGACGGGGCTGCGTGAGCTGGTCGCTCGCGTGCGCCCGGCGATGGTGCTGGTACAGGGCGATACCGCATCGGTGTTCTTCGGTGCCCTGGTCGGGTTCTTCGAGCGCGTGCGGGTGGGCCATGTGGAGGCCGGTCTCCGTACCGGCGACAAGTGGCGGCCGTATCCGGAGGAGCTGCTCCGCAGGATGACGGGCGTGCTGGCGGATGTCCACTTCGCACCCACGCCCGGTGCGCGGGAGCACCTGCTGGCGGAAGGCGTACCGGCCGGGGCCATCCACGTGACCGGCAACACTGTCGTGGACGCGCTGCACCGCATATCGGCCGTTCCGCACGAGCCCTCGAACGCCGACCTCCGGGCGGCCGTGGCTACGGGCCGCCGGCTGGTGCTGGTGACGGCGCACCGGCGGGAATCCTTCGGGGCGCCCCTGCGGGAAGCATTCGCGGCGCTCCGCCGCATTGCCGATGATCACGACGATGTCATCCTGCTCTATCCGGTCCATCCCAATCCCAACGTGCGAGGTCCGGCTGAGGCCGCGCTGTCGGGCCACCCACGCATCACGCTGACGCAGCCACTCGACTACCTGGATCTGCTCTGGGCGCTGCGCCACGCGGCGCTCGCCATCACGGATTCGGGCGGCATCCAGGAGGAGGCGCCGAGTTTCGGAACGCCGGTTATCGTGCTGCGGGACGTGACCGAGCGGCCGGAGGGGGTCACGGCGGGGGTGGCCCGCCTCGTGGGCACGGATGCGGGACGGATCGTCGACGCGGCGAATGAGGTGCTGGCGGACGGCGCAGCGTGGCGCAGCGCCGGCAATCCGTACGGTGACGGCCGGGCAGGGGAACGCATCGCGGACGTCGTGGTGAGCGCGCTCACCGGCGCGCCCCGCCGGACGGAGGACTGGTCGCCGTGAGAATCCTCCAGCAGTGCATCTACTTCCCGCCCGAGGTCGGCGGGCTCGAGAGCCACGCATACTACCTGTGTCGGGAACTCGTGCGCCTCGGCCACCACGTCACCATGGTCACATCGCGCTCCCGCCCCGGCCTCCCGCGGCGTGAGACGATGGACGGCATCGAGGTGGTGCGGAAGTGGTTCCCGCAGAAGCGGACGCCGGTTGGCTGGGCGGCGCACACGCTGGGCACGCGCTGGCACTACGTCCGGCTGGCACGGCATGCGGATGTCCTTCACGCGCAGACCTTCGCGTCCGCCCTGCCCGGCATGGCCGCGAGGCGGAAGTTCGGCAAGCCCCTCGTCCTCACACTGCATACGTCCCACTTCCTCCGCCTTGCGAAGAGGCCGGCATGGCGGCCGGTCCTCCGGAAGATCATCCGTTCGTCCGACTGGCTGCTGGCCGCGAGCGAGGAGATTCGTGACGTCGCGCTGGGTCTGTACCCGCACCCGCGGGCGGAGGCGCTGACGAACGGAGTGGACACGACGCTGTTCCATCCGATCCGGAAGGAGAACGGGCGTGGCCGGCCGCGGGTCGTCGTCCCCAGGCGTCTCTTCGAGAAGAACGGGGTGGAGTTCTTCATCCGCGCGCTGCCGCTCCTGCGTGGGCGGATGGCGGTGGACGCGCTGCTCGTGGGTGACGGTCCGGAACGCGGGCGGCTGGAGGCCCTCGCATCGGAGCTTGGTGTGACCGACATGCTGACGTTCATGGGCAGCAGGCGGAATGACGAGATGCCCGGCATCCTCGCCGGCGCGGACGTGGCCGTGTTCCCGTCCCTGATGGAGGCGACGAGCGTCGCGGCGCTGGAGGCCATGAGCTGTGGCCTGCCCGTGGCGGCCTCGCGCGTGGGCGGCCTGCCGGAGATCGTGGATGAGACGGTCGGTACGCTCTTCGAACCGGCGGACCCGGGTGCGCTGGCGAGCGCGCTGGCAGCGCTGCTGGAACGGCCCGACCTGAAGGCGGCGGGACGGCTGGCGCGCTCGCGCGTCGTCGACAACTGGAGCGTGGAGCGGCTTGCGCGGCGTCACGTGGAGATCTACGAGACGCTGGTCCGGGAGAAGCGGTGATGGCACGAAGACAGGAACGCCCCATAACGAAGACGCGCGCGGTGCCGGCCGCGGCGCCGGACCTGCCGGTGTGGGTGCCGCCGGTGGCGTACGCCGCCGTCACGGTGCTGCTCTTCCGGGAGTTCTTCCTTGGTGGCGTGTCCATGCTGGGCACGGACAGCCTCGTCCTGAGCTACTTCGCCAGGAACTTCTACACCGAGTTCGTGCAGGCCGCGCACCGGCTGCCGTACTGGAATCCTCTCCTCTTCGGCGGCCTCCCCTTCGTGGAAGGTATGCACGGCGACATCTTCTATCCGCCGTCCCTGGCGATGTTCGCTATCGATGCCCGGTCCATGTGGGGGTGGAAAATGGCCCTCCACGTCTTCCTCGCGGGCGTCTTCACGTACCTCTGGCTGCGGAAGGGCCTCGGGCTCGGGCGCATCCCGGCCTTCTTCGGCGGCCTGGTCTACATGATGGGCACCGACCTGGTCTCTCTCGTGTTGCCGGGAGGGGACGGCAAGCTGTTCGTCTCGGCGCTCGCGCCACTCGTGTTCTGGCTCGCCGAACGGGCGGCTGCGAGGCAGACGGCCGCGGACTTCGCCGCCTTCGCACTGGGCATTGCCCTCATCCTCTTCACGAGCCACATGCAGGCCGCGTACTTCTGCGTGTGGGGTGTCTCGCTGTACTTCCTGTTTCGCGTATGGCAGGGTTGGCGTGCGGACCACGACAGTCGTCGTGCGGCGCGCCTGGTGGGGCTGTACGCCCTCGCGGGAATCCTGGCCGTGGGCGCAGCCGCCGTCCAGTTCCTGCCGCCGTTCCAGTACCTCCGGGAGCACTCCCACCGCGTCGATCGCCTCGAGCCCGCGGAGGGCGGTTATGCCTGGGCCACGAGCTATTCGCTGAACGCCGAGGAGATCGTGGCCCTGGCGGTGCCGGAGTTCGTCGGCGAGGTGGCGCAGACGTCGGCAACGCGGGCGCCCGCCGGTTACTGGGGACGCAATCCCCTGAAGCTGAACAACGAGTACGCGGGCCTGGTCCCGCTGCTGCTCATACCCGTTCTGTTCATCGGGCGGCGGACGGCGCAGGCCTGGTTCTTCGCCCTGCTCGGTATCCTGGCCCTTCTGTACGCGCTGGGTGCGAACACTCCCGTCTTCCGTCTGTTCTACCTGGTCCCCGGGGTGAGCCTGTTCCGGGCGCCGTCGATCATCATCTTTCTCTACGGACTGTCCGTCGCCACCCTGGGTGCGCTGGCTGCCCAGCGGCTGCAGGGTTGGCTGGCCACCGCGCGGCCCGACACCGGCGCGGCTGTGTTGCGCCGGGTTCTATGGGCCGGTGCCGGCGCCTTCGCCGTCCTCGCCCTCCTGGCATCGGCGGGGGTCATCACGTCCGTATGGCTTTCCCTTTTCGGCGACGCCGTGCGGCCCGACCGCCTGGCAGCGAACGAGCCCTTCATCCGCCGCGGGTTCTGGCTGGCATTCGCCCTGGCAGCGGCCGTGGCCGGTACCTGGGAGGTTGCGGTCCGGGGCCTGATCAATGCCCGCACGGCCCTCCTCGCGCTGGCATTCTGGGCTGCGGCGGACCTGTACAGGGCGAGCCGCCCGTTCGTCGTGAATACCGCACTGCTGAACGAGCACGCCGACGCGGGGACGCTCTTCCGGCCGGACGACTCCATCATGGCCCTGCAGCGCCTGCGCGATGCCGGTGGCGTCTTCCGTGTCATGGATCTCGGGCCGCTCCTCGGCGCGCCCCCGACGTACGGCCAGAACGACCTGGCCATGCACGGCCTGGAGCAGCTCGCCGGGCATCACGGCAACGAGCTGGGACGCTACCGGAATCTCATCGGTGGCGAGCACGCGTTGAACCTGGCCACCTCGGAGCTGCGCCTGGCCGACATCACGAATACGGAATATTTCCTCATTCCCGGACGGATCGAGGATCCGCGCCTGGAGGAGGTGCACAACGGCGTCCAGTCCGTGGTCTACCGTAACCGTGCCGCGCTGCCCCGGGCCTACCTGGCGGGCGCAGTCGAAGTCCTCGACGGCGAGGCGGCCATCGAGCGCCTGTTGTCGGCCGACTTCGATGCGCGCAACTCCGTGATCCTGCCGGAGGCACTGCCGGCTGATGTGGAGGTCCGGCAGGGCGTTGCGGGCGCCGTGGAGTGGGTCGAGAGGGAAGTGGACCGTTTAACGCTGAGGGTGGCGCCGGACCGTCCGGCCCTCCTCGTCGTGCTGGACAACTGGTTCCCGGCGTGGGAGGCGACAGTTAACGGCCACATCGTCCCCATCTACCGGGCCAACCACACGTTTCGCGCGGTGGCCGTGCCGCCCGGCGAGCACACGGTGGTGTTCCGCTACACGCCGGCCGACCTGAGTACTGGTGCCACTGTCTCGCTCCTTACCCTCGGCCTGCTCCTCGCCGTAGTCCTGGCCGGCGCGGCGGCGCGGTACCGTCGGGGGGACGCCGCGGCGTCATGACGAGTCCAACGGCCTACGACGTGGCCGACCACTACGACGATGCCTACTTCGCCGACCTCGCGGCGCGGTACCGCACGCGGAACCGCTTCGCCCGACGCCGCATCGCCAACGTCTTCAGTCTCGTTCCCGATGTGGCGGGCCTCGTCCTGGCGGACCTGGGCTGCGGCATGGGCACGTTCACCCTCGAGGCCGTGGCACGGGGAGCGTTCGCAATCGGGGTCGACCCTGCGTCGGCCGCCGTGCGGGCGGCGCGGAGGGTGGCCGATGCCGAGGAGTCCCGCTCGGAGGCGGCCGGACGCGGCGCAGTATTCGTCCGCGGGGACGCGGCGATGCTCCCGCTGGTGGACGGCGCCGCGGACGTCGTACTGGCCGCCGACCTCACGGAGCACCTGGACGATGTCACTCTGGCACGCGTGCTCCGGGAGGCGGTACGGGTTCTTCGCCCCGGCGGCCGGCTGGTGCTGTACACGCCGGACAGGCAGCACGTGTTCGAGCGGCTACGTGATATCGGTATCCTCCCGCAGGACCCGTCCCACATCGGCCTCAGGGAGGGTCGGGACCTGGCGGCCGCCGTGGCGTCCGCGGGGTTCACCGTCACCACGCTCCGTTGGCTGCCGTCGCACGTGCCGGGGCTCGATCTCGTCGAGCGCGCACTCGCCCGCCGGGTCCCGCTCCTGCGCCGGCGGATCGGCCTCGTGGCTGTGCGGCCCGACCAGTGACACCTCCGGGGCGGCCCCTCCAGGTCCGGGCGCTGCAGGTCACCATCCTCGCCGCCGTGGCATGGGGAATCTATCGCATCCTCGCGCCCGACCTGCGGCGGCTGGAATGGGCCGACGTCACGCGCTGGCGCCCGGAGCCCGCGCCGCTCCTGGCGTCGTTCGCACTCCTGGTCGCGGTTTACATCGCCCACGCGCTTCTCTGGCGCCGCATCATGGCCGACCTCGGCATCGGTCGACCCGCCAGGTCCACCATCATCAGGGTCTACTTCCTC
>DATHVO010000305.1:0-3123 GCA_035461265.1 Longimicrobiales bacterium | reverse complement strand
GACCAGACCATGGCGCGGGCGGCCCAGACGATGATGGGACAGACCGAACCGCGAGGACTGGCCACGGAGGCCCAGCGGGAGCTACGCGAGGCGGAACAGGGAATGGGAGGCGGCAGCGACGACATTGCCGAGGTGTCCTGGAACCTACCGACGGTGCGTCTCCGGTACCCGGGCAACATCCCGGGCATGGTCGGACACCACTGGTCGAGCGCCATCGCCATGGCGACGCCCATTGCCCACCAGGGCGCCAATTACGGCTCGCGCGTCATCGCCATGACGGCCATCGACGTGCTGACGAACCCGCGGCTGCTGGCTGACGCGAAGCGGTACTTCACGGACGTCACGACGAAGGACCTCCGGTGGGAGTCGCTCATTCCGGAGGGAACGCCGCCGCCCACCCACCTCAATGAGGACCGCATGTCCCGTTTCCGTCCGCAACTCGACTCCCTGGTATACGACCCGGCACGCTTCGGGACGTACCTCGAACAGCTCGGCGTAGAGTACCCGACACGGGGCAGGCCGTGACGGCGTACCCCTGCGGCACCCTCATGACGGCGCGCTGAGTTCCATGCGGCGGCTCCCGCTCTTCGTGCTGCCGGTCGTCCTGCTCCCCGGCGCCACGCTCCCACTCCACATCTTCGAGCCGCGCTACCGCCGCATGGCCGCGCGCTGCCTCGAATCCGACAGGCGGTTCGGCGTGCTCTACCACGACAGCGAATCCGCACAGCCCTTCGTGCTGGAGGAGGGCCTCGTCGGGTGTGTCGCCGAAATCCTGGAATTCCGGCCGCTGCCCGACGGCCGCTCCCTCGTCCTCACCCGGGGCGAGGAGAGGTTCCGCGTTGTCGACGGAATCGAGAACGAGGAGGAGTATCACGAGGCGCTCGTCGAGGAGTTCGTCGATGCAGTCGCCGAGGATGCGGCCCTGGCCGCCGAACGGCGCCGCGTCATTGCCCTGTTCAGGGCCCTCGTGGAGCTCACCGCCACCGAGGAGGTCCTCGCGGACTTCGTCTTCCCGACGGAGTACGAAGGCGATGTGTCCTTTCGGATCGCCGCCCTCATCCACACCGACGTGCGCTGGCATCAGGCCCTCCTGGAGCTGCCCGGCGAGGCCGCCCGCCTCGACCAGATCGGCAGGCTCCTGGAGGGCCACGACCTCTGAACCCGGCACGACGCTTGCCCCTCCGATCCGGCGTCAATGCGTTCACCAACGGGAGGCATGATGGGCGGCAAGCAGATGGAAGGCGACAACAAGCAGCGGCGCGCCGCGGCGCGTGAGGCGCAGAAGGAAGGCAAGTCGGCCAGCGAAGTCGGGGCCAGCAGCGGCGCCTCGCAGCAGCGGAGCCGGGCCGACTCCGACATGACGCACCAGGAGAAGCTGGACCTGAAGCGGGAAGGGAAGCACGACGTGATCCGGGAGAACACGCCGGAGGCACGGCCCGGCAGCCGGGACGCGGACACGCCCGACCGTCAGCGGCATCCCCGCATTAACGAAAGCTCCGAGCGTTAGCCCGGAGCCCGGCCCGGCGGAGCGCACCGACCTCCATCGACTCGGAGGTTGCTCGATGGGAGCGATAGGTCGGCCCACCCCGAAGGGCGGTGGAGAGGGATCAGCCGCGCTCGGCGCCGATCACCTCTCCCGCGCTGCCGCCGGTACCGTCGACCTCAGCGATTGAGTCCGGACGTGACCCGGAACTCCGCTCGCCGGTTCTGGGACCACGCCGACTCGCCCGTACCTGCCACGAGGGGGTGGTCCTCACCGAAGCTGTACGTCTCGAAACGCGAAGCATCCAGGCCGAAACCGGTCAGATACTCCCGCACCGCATTCGCCCGACGCATCCCCAGCGCCAGGTTGTATTCCACCGATCCACGCTCGTCCGCATGGCCATCCACACGCATCCGGATCGACGGGTTCGCCCGCAGGAACGGAACCTTCGCCGCAAGCGCCTCCTGTGCATCCGGACGGATCGTCGAATCGTCGTAGTCGAAGAAGACCATCTGTTCCAGCACCGCCGTGAGCCGCCTCAGCTCAGCGTCGCGCTCCGAGTCCGTGTCGCGCACCGGCGTCGTCGACGGCGGCACCGTCGGCTGCTCCACCGGCGCCGGAGCCTGCGGTTGCGGCTGCACGGGCGGCTGCTTCTTGCTGCACGCCCCGGAAACCATCACCACCATCACCATCGCCCCCACCATCCGGACGCTACGCATCATCGCGTTTCCCTCAACCGTTGATGATCCCCCGGTTCCGACCGGGCACCTGCCGCTCCCGCCGGAGCGGCGACTTCCCTGCTTCCCCGCACCTCGGACTCGCGGGACCTCACCTGCGGCGACACCACGACCACCGGGCACCGCGCCGACATCGAAACCCGCGACGCCGTCGAACCGATGGCCAGCGGCTGGTAGCCCGACACGCCGTGGCTCCCCACCGCCAGCAGGAGCGCCGCCCGGTCATCCGTCAGGCGAGCCAGCTCCACCCAGGGACTGCCGAAGCGGATCCGGAGATCATCCGGCGACAGCCCCGCGGCCCGCAGCCACCCGTCCGCCTCGCCACCCGGTCGCCAGCCCGGTCGCTGGACGCCATCCACCACATGGACGACTTCCACCGCGGCACCCAGCCGCGCCGCCAGGAGACGACCTTCCACCAGGGCCGCTGCCGATCCCTCCGAGAAGTCCGTCCCCACGATGATCGGACCGACGCCAGCCATCATTCACACTCCCCGGCGAGCCGCGGCGCCCCCTGGTCGCACCGCCAGCCAGGCCGGGCGACGGGCCCCATCGCCCGTCAATCGGGGACACACCGCACGAGAAATCCCAAAGCAAGCGTTGCGCCGTCGCCACAGCGTTCCGTAACTCAATGTCAATTGGCTATATACGAGATTATCCCCAAACCCGCCTGTGGCGGAATGCCACAACTCACGGACCGACGCCGACCTGGAAGTGTGGCGGAATGCCACATCTTTGACCGGGGGGCTGGACGGTAGCGGGTGCGGTACGCTCAGGAGGTCGGTCGTTCCGGCGGGTGCTACGTCGTCGCGTCGTCGGTGGCCCGGTACTCGTCCAGCTTGCGGTAGAGGGTGCGGCGGTCGAGGCCGAGGATCTCGGCGGCGCGGGACTTGTTGCCGCCGGTCT
>DATHVO010000304.1:0-21403 GCA_035461265.1 Longimicrobiales bacterium | reverse complement strand
GCTGGCCATGGCGTGCGACATCCGGGTGGCGGGGCGCGGCGCGCGGTTCGGCCAGCCGGAGATCCGGCTAGGGCTCATTCCCGGCGGCGGCGGCACACAGCGCCTGCCCCGCCTGGCCGGCGCCGGCGCCGCGCTCCGCCTCATCCTGACGGGCGAGGTCATCGACGCAGAGGAAGCCCACCGGATCGGCCTCGTGGACGTCCTCACGGAGGATGGGGACCTGCGCACACGGACCATGGACATCGCCCGCAGCATAGCCGCATACTCACCCGTGGCCCTCGGACTGGCGAAGGCGGCGGTGGCCGCAGCCTGGGAGACGCCCCTCTCCGCGGGCCTCGCCCTCGAACGCGAGCTGTTCATCACCGCCTTTGCCAGCGAGGACGGGCGGGAAGGCGTCGCGGCGTTCCGCGAGAAGCGGCAGGCCGACGTCAGGGGCCGCTGAAAAGGACGATGCGTGCCCCGCCATTCATGCCCGCCGTGCCGTGGCGAGCTGCGCGTGAGGTCTGGTCACGAGGATGGAGGCGTTGATGACGAAGAACCCGTTCGATGAAGGGCCGGCGGGACCCAGGCGGGTGAATCCGTTCGGCGACGAGGAACCGGAGGGCTCGGCGGAGGAGGCCATCGGCAGGATCGAACACGCGGCGCGGTCGGTACGCCGCCTCAAGCAGCAACTCGGCGCCGAGGGCCTCACGTTGTCCGCCACCCGGGAGCTCATCGACGAGGTGAGCAAGGCGCTGGACGCGTCCGCCCGCGCCCTTAGGGACCTGTACCGCCGGAGCGGCTGACCGCGGCGTCAGGCGCCGGCGTCGTCCTCCAGCATCGATGCGGACTCGAGGGCGCTGCCGGGCCCCGCGATGTCCTCGGTATCGCCGGGCCGGCCGGGGGTCCGGTGGACGAGGCGGGACAGAAGGATTCGCTCGGCCCGGACATCGTTGCCCAGTTGGATGAGCAGCCGCACCAGATCGCCCGCACCCCACAGCACCACCGCCATCACCGTCGTGCGGGCGAGCTGGCCGAGCAGCTCCGGCGCGGCCGACGCGCCGTGGAATCGGAGGCCGGCGATGAACTCGCCCACCACTGCCACCGCCAGGAACACCGCCGCCGCCTTGAACAGCGTGCCCAGCCAGCGCAGCGCCGTATAGGGCTCGATGTCCGACTGGCGGACCGATCCCACGAAACGGTCCCGCGCCTGCCTGTCCTCCGCCATCTCCACCTCCCGTTCGGTACGGCGTGCCCGGGTGCAGAAACGGGGCCACACCAACCGACGGGGGCGGCTGCTGCCCCGCCCGCTGTCCGCCCCGCCCCGGTGCCCGTACGTTAACCAGTGGGCCGACGCGTCCCAATCTGCCCGGAGGTCTCCCTGCGCATCCTCGTTTCGCTCCTCGCAGCGCTCTGCGTGCTCCCGACGGCGGTGCCCGCGCAGAACATCGTGGGAATCGTGGTGGACGAGACCGACGGACCCATCGCCAACGCCGACGTGGTCCTGACCGATTCCGGCGGCGCACGCATCGCCGGGGCCGCGACCGACAGCGCCGGCCTGTTCCGGCTCCGGGCAGGGCAGCAGGGGCGGTACGTCGTGCGGGTCACCCGGCCGGGCTATCTCGAGTACGAGTCTGCACCCGTGGACGTCGGACCGGTGGAGACGGTCACCGTGGAGATCCGCCTCGGCACCACGGCCATCCCCTTGGAGCCCATCGTCGTCACGGCGCGGTACGCGGACCCGCGGCTCACGGCGTTCCACCAGCGCCGCCTGAATCGCGCCGGCGCCGGGCGCTTCATCACGCGCAGCGAGATCGAGAGCCGGGGCCGGATGCTCACCACCGATATCCTCCGCACAGTACCGGGGATCAACATCGTCACCGTCCGGGCCCGGGGTACGGTGGGCCTCACCGCCAACATGGTCTCCATCCGCGGCGGCGGCGCGTTCTGCGGACCCACCATCTACATCGACGGCATGTCCGTCCGGCAGACACCGCAGAGCACACTGGACGACATCCTCAACCCGGCGACCATCGAGGGCATCGAGATCTATACCGCATCCTCCCTCGCCCCCGTGGAGTACTCCGGTCAGGGCGGCGGCTGCGGCGTCCTGCTGTTCTGGACACGGTCCGGCGCCGACGCCGAAGGCTCGCGCCTGACCCTGCGCCGGGTACTCGTCGTCATCGGGGCGGCCGCCGCCCTGTTCCTGCTCGTCCGCTAGACAAAAAAGCCCGCCGGCTGTGCGCCGGCGGGCTCGAATAGCGTCGGGAGGCGCCTTCAGGCGACGGGATATACCGACACCTGCTGCCGCGTGCGGTCCTTGCGCTCGAACGTCACGACACCGTCAACCAGGGCGAACAGCGTGTCGTCCCGCCCGCGGCCCACGTTCCGTCCGGGATGGACCTTCGTGCCGCGCTGGCGGATGATGATGTTGCCCGCCGTCACCACCTCGCCGCCATACCGCTTGACGCCGAGGAACTGCGGATTCGAATCACGCCCGTTCCGGCTCGAGCCTACACCCTTCTTGTGTGCCATGACTGCCTCCTAGCCGACCCGGATCTCGCCGATCCGAACTTCCGTGAACTTCTGACGGTGACCCTGCTTGCGGCGGTAGTTCTTCCGGCGCTTCCACTTGAACACAATGATCTTGCGATCCTTGCCGTGGCGCACCACCTCGCCCGTGACCGTGGCGCCGTCCACCGTCGGTGCGCCCACCTGCGTGCCGTCGTCCGTGGCCGCCAGCAGGACGTCCGCGAAGGTGACCGTCTCGCCGACCTCCGCGTCCATGGACGGGACGCGGATGGTCCGGCCGGGCTCAGCCCGGAACTGCTTGTCGCCACTGCGTATGATAGCGTACATGAGCGCCTGCGAAAAATCAGGGTTACAGACTGGGAAAGATCGGGAAATCCGGTGCACCTGTCAAGGCCGCCCGGGCTGGCCCGCTTCGGAAACCGCGACCGGCCTGGCTACCCGATGGCGTAGCGGTTGGTCACGTCGGCGTCGGCGGGCCCGGCCAGGAGGCGGAACTCGTCCTGCTTCATGAGGGGGTCGTCCCGGAGGTCCACGTCGAGGGACAGGACGCGCTCGAGGCGGCGCATGAAGTCGGGCTCCTCCTCGAGGATGTACACGGCGACCTGAGGATGGATGCGGAGGGTGACCTGCTTCTCCCGCTGCTGGACGGCGATTCGGCGGATGGCCCGCTCAGCCCGGCGGACGACGGTTTCGGGGCGGAAGACGCGACCGGAGCCGCCGCAGTGGGGGCAGGGCTCCGTGAGGGACTGGAAGAGGGACGGCCGGACGCGCTGCCGGGTCATCTCGATGAGGCCGAGTTCGGAGACCTGGAAGGCCCGGGTCCGGGCCCGGTCCCGGGCGAGGTGCTGACGCAGCTCCTGGAGGACGCGCTCCTGGTTGGCCCGTGTCTCCATGTCGATGAAGTCGCAGACCACGATACCGCCGATGTCCCGCAGGCGAAGCTGCCGGGCGATCTCCCGGGCGGCATCGACATTGGTCTTGAGGATCGTCTTCTCGGGGTCCTTCTTCCCGGTATAGCGGCCGGTGTTCACGTCAATGGAGACGAGGGCCTCGGTGGGCTCGATGATGATGTAGCCGCCGGAGGGCAGGTCAACGCGACGCTGGAAGGCCTCGCGGATGGCGTCCTCGACACCGTACTTGTCGAACAGGGGCACGGGGTCCACATAGAGGTGGACCCGGTCCATGAGGGCCGGGTCCACGCCGTCGAGGTACTGCTTCACCTCGTTGTAGACCTCCTTCCCCTCGATGGTCAGGGCATCGACCTTCGTGGTGAAGACGTCCCGGATGATGCCGCTGGTGAGCTTGGCCTCCCGGTGGATGAGGGCGGGCGGGCGGGCCGACTTCGACCGTTTCTGGATCTTCTTCCAGGTGTCATGGAGGGTCCGGAGCTCCCGCTCGAAGACCTCCCGGGTGAGCTCCTCGCCCACCGTCCGGATGATGACGCCCACGCCCTCGGGCACGAGCTCCCGGGCCATGGCGCGGAGGCGACCGCGCTCATCCCTGTCCTCGATCTTCCGGCTGACGCCGATGTGGCTGGAGCCGGGCATGAGGACGAGGAAACGGCCGGGCAGGGAGATGTGGGTCGTAACGCGGGGCCCCTTGGTCCCGATGGGCTCCTTGGACGCCTGCACGAGGACGCGCTGGCCCTTCGCGATCATGTCCTGGATGGGCGGGTACTTGCCGGCTGAGCGATCCCCGTTGCGGTCCCGCTCCTCCTCGTCGTCGTCCTCGTCCTCCTCGGGGACGACGTCGGAGACGTGGAGGAAGGCGGCCTTCTCCGTGCCGATATCGACGAAGGCGGCCTGGATCCCCGGCAGGACGGCCTGGACCTGGCCGACGTAGATGTCGCCCACGAGGCGCTCCGTGTCGGGCCGGTCCACCATCAGTTCGACGAGGACGTCATCCTCGAGGATGGCCACGCGGGTTTCCTGCGGCATGGCCGTAATCAATATTTCGCGCTTCATGGCGTCTGTGGCGGAGTCAGGCGCGGTCTCCAGCGGTGCGGAAGAGCTCGCGCCCGATGACGAGGCGCTGCACTTCGCTGGTCCCTTCGCCGATCTCGCAGATTTTCGCGTCGCGCATCATGCGCTCGACGGGCAGTTCGGATGTGTAGCCGGCGGCACCGAGGAGCTGTACGGCTCTCGTAGTCGTCCGCATGGCGAGCTCGCTTGCATAGAGCTTGGCCATGGCGGCCTGCGTGCCGAAGGTCTGGTCGTTCTGTTTCAGCCAGGCGGCATGGTAGACGAGGTGCCGCGCCGCGGCGATCTCGGTGGCCATGTCCGCGAGGGAGAAGCGCACGCCCTGCGCGTCGCGCAGCGTCTCCCGCTCATCCACATAGCTGACCGCATTGTCAAAGGCGCCCTGGGCCAGGCCGAGGGCGAGGGCGCCGATGCCGATGCGGCCGGCGTCGAGGGTCTTCATGAAGTTGATGAAGCCCTGCCCTTCCTCGCCCAGCCGGTTCTCCGCCGGCACCCGGGCATCCTCCAGGACGAGCTCGCGCGTATCGGACGAGCGCCAGCCCATCTTGTCCTCCTTCTTTCCTGCCCGGACACCCGGCGTGAACGGCTCCAGCTCCGGGGCGTGCCCCACGCCGGCCCGGTCCGCGGCTTCCCGGTCCGTGGTCTCCTTCGTGACGATGAAGCTGCTGATGCCCTTCACGCCACGGGACCGGTCCGTCACTGCGGTGACGACGAAGACCTCGCCGACGCCCGCATGGGTGATGAATATCTTGCTGCCGGTGATCCTGTACTCGCCGTTCTGCCGCACAGCCGTGGTCCGTGTGGCGCCGGCGTCGGAGCCCGCGCCCGGCTCCGTGAGGCCGAACCCGCCGAGCACACGGCCGGCCGCCAGCAGCGGCAGGTAGCGGCGCTTCTGCGCCTCCGTCCCGAAGGCGAGGATCGGGGACCCGCCGAGGGTGCTGTGGGCACTTATGGTGATGGCGTGGCTGGCATCGACCCGGGCCAGTTCCTCGATGATGAGGATATAGCTGAGCGTGTCCAGCCCGAGGCCGCCGTACTCCTGCGGGATGCCCGCGCCGAACCAGCCGAGGTCGGCCATTTTGCGCACGTTCTCCCAGGGGAACCGGCTCTCCGCATCCAGTTCCCGGGCGACGGGCGCGATCTCCTTTTCCGCAAAATCGCGCACCGTCCGGCGTAGCTCGAGGTGCGCGTCGTTCAGATACGGGTCCATTCCCCTGCCTGCCCGGGGTTGATCCAGACCGGGAAAGGTAAGGGCGGCGGCGGGAGGCGGGCAAGCGAGGGGTCGGGTGGTCGAGGCACCGCGTGTGGTTGCGGCCGGGACTCCGCGGCCATACCGGGCTCGGGATCAGGCGGTCGTCCCGAGCAGGCGGCGGAGCAGGCGCCAGCCGGCGTTGCGGCCGCCCGGGTCGCCCCGGGACACCGCCGGCCGGGCAGACTGCCCGCTGCAGTTGTCGCAGTCGCCGCAGCGGTCCATGGCGTCGGGGTCGCCGAAGTAGCGGAGGATGAAGCCCCGCCGGCAGGCCCGGGTGCGGGCGTATCCGTCCATGGCATCGAGGCGGCCGACCTCGTGGCGACGGCGGGCGAGGGCGTCATCCCAGTCGACTGTCGCGTCGAGGGACAGGCCGCCGGTCCCGTCGTCGCGGAGGACGTCCTGGCGCCGGAGGATTCTCAGCACCGATTCCGCCTGGCGTGGCGCGATGCCGGCCCGACGGGCGATGACGGTCGTGATGTCCGCCAGACGGAGATCGTTCTCGCCCCGCAGATGCCCGAGGACGTCCTCGATGAGGTCGCGGGGCGGGTGCGTGGAATCGATCATGAAGTCGTGGACCTGCCGGTCGCCCTGGCCGTAGATGAGCGCGCATCTGCCGGGCTGGCCGTCGCGGGACGCCCGTCCCGCCTCCTGGTAGTATGCCTCGAGGCTGCCGCTCATGACGTAGTGCGCCACGAGGCGGACGTTGGGCTTGTCGATGCCCATGCCGAAGGCGCAGGTGGCCACCACGATGCGGGCATCCTCGTGCATGAAGGCCTCCTGGACGGCCTCACGGTCCCGCGCGGTCATCCCCGCGTGGTAGGCGGTGGCCTGCATTCCAGCCCGCCGGAGCAGGTCCGTGAGGGCGTCCACGGCCTTTCGGGTGGGCGCGTAGACGATGCTCACGCCGTCCCTCTGCCGGTGGAGCAGGCGCAGGAGGAGCGTGTCCCGTGCGGCGCGGTCCGCCGCGCCCAGGACGGACCAGGCGAGGTTGGGCCGGTCGAAGCCGCGGACGACCGTGGCCGGGTCCCGCAGGCGGAGCTGGCGGGTGACGTCCTCCCGAACCGCCGGCGTTGCGGTGGCGGTGAGGGCGATGACCGGGACGCCGAGCTCGTCGCGGACCGCACCCAGCCGCAGGTACGACGGGCGGAAGTCGTGCCCCCACTGGGATACGCAGTGGGCCTCGTCCACGGCCAGGAGCGTCACGCCGAGGCTTGGCAGCTCCTTGCGGAACGCGTCGGAGTCGAATCGCTCCGGCGCCACGTACAGCAGCTTGAGCAGGCCGCGGCGCGCGGCGTCGATCGTCCGTTCTGCCTCCTCCCGGGGAACCGTGGAGTTCAGGAGCGCGGCGGGCGCGCCGGCCCGTACCAGGGCATCCACCTGGTCCTTCATGAGGGAGATCAGCGGGCTCACAACCACCGTGAGCCCATCAAGGGTGAGGGCCGGCACCTGGAAACACAGGCTCTTCCCACCTCCCGTCGGCATGAGGACGAGGACGTCGCGCCGGGACAGCGCCGCTGATACGGCATCCTTCTGCCCGCCCCTGAAATCGGGAAAGCCGAAGTAGCGCCGGAGGGTTGCGCGGGCTTCGTCGAGGCCCGGCGCGGGGCGCGGTGCTGCGGGATGGGTGGCGGCGGTCATGCCGACGAGATACCACCGGCGCCGGGGCGCCTCCATGGCCGTTGGGGACAACGGCAGGCAGGAGGCGGCGCTGGTTCCGCGGGGAGAAGCCGCGGCGCTGGAGTGCCGACGCGCTGCGGCGGCGCTACTCCCGCGGGCGGATGTCGTCGTCGCCGGCGACAGGCTCGTTGACGCGTCCGTCGTCGCCATCGTGACCGGCGTGGTCACCATCACCGCCGTGGTCGTCGGCGGCTCCGCCGCGCGTCCGGCGGTGGCTCGCCAGCCGGAGGATGATGCCCACGGCGAGGACGGCCATGGCGAGGTAGACGAGCAAGTCCTGGCCCGCGGCCATGCCCACCATGGCGAGGACGGCGCCAGCCACGAAGAGCAGCATCTTGTGGCCGAGGTAGTGGTCGTCGCCCCGGCGCGTGCGGTCCGGCCGGAACGGCGTCATGTCTTCCGCTGCCGGTCGAGGAAGCGGCGGACCCCTTCCCTGCAGTCCTCGGTGACGCGGGCGAGTGCGTTCACCTCGGCACCGCGGGCAATCGCGTCCTCGAAGGGGAGACCGTCCATGCCGTAGAGGAGTCGCTTGGTGAGGGCCATGGCGGACGCGGAGCGGAGCGCGAGCTCCCGGGCGTAGCGGGCGACGTCGTCCTCGAAGGCGTCCGCCTCGAAGATGCAGTTGGCGAGGCCGAGTCGGCGGGCCTCCGCGGCGCCGATGCGGTCGCCCCGGGCGACGAGCTCGAAGGCGATCTTCTCGCCCACGGCCCGCCGCAGCAGCGCCATGACCATGGCGGGCACGAAGCCGAGGTGGACCTCGGGGTAGCCGAAGACGGCGTCGTCGGCGGCGATGACGAGGTCGCAGGCGCTGGCGAGCCCGGCCCCACCGGCGATGGCGTTGCCGCGGACCGCCGCGATGATGGGCTTGGGCGTGCGGCGCATGCGGATGAACAGGTCACCGAGGGCCTGGGCGTCGCGGAGGTTCGCCATGACGTCGGCACCGGCGGCGATGGCCTCGAGCTGGGCGAGGTCGGCGCCGGCGCAGAAGTCGGAGCCCGCGCCGGTGAGGACGATGACGCGGACGTCGCCATCGGCGGCGACCTCCGCGAAGGCCGCGCTGAGGCCGACCACGAGCTCCGCGTTGAGGGCGTTCCGCTTGTCCGGCCGGTTCAGCGTGATGGTGCCGACGGCTCCCTCACGGGTGACGATGACAGCGGGCTCGTTCATGGCGCCTCCTCGAGGAGCGCAGCGAGTTCCGGTGGCAGCTCGACCTCCATGCGGAGCATGGCGGTGGAGAACGTCTTGCCCTGCGCGTCGTTCATCAGAGACATGGTCCCGCCCCCGTCCAGCGCCTCGTGGAGGAGGAAGTTGAGGGCGTGGAGGTTAGGCAGCTCGAAGCGGTCCACGCCGCCCTTCACGAGTTCGCCAAAGTGCCGGGCGACGCGCTCGGTGGTGAGCTCGCCGCGGAGGAACTCGTAGAACTCGGGGCGGCGGGCTATGACGCCCACGTTCACGGTGTCGCCCTTGTCGCCGGAACGGCCGTGGGCGAGGCGGTAGAGGTTCGTCCTCATCAGGCGGTCCTCACTTCCACGCGGAGGTGGGGCTCGATCTCGGTGCGGTCCACCAGGGCAGGCCAGTACGCCACAATCTCCTGTACGCGGGGCCGGCCGCCTGCGAAGCCGGTGACGGTGGGCGGCCCGGTGAGGATGAGCGGCGCGATCTCGCGGGTGAACGCCTCCACGGCGGCACGATCCGGGCCGCGCACGCCGACGCGGAGCTCCACCTCCGGCATCTCGGCCGGTGGCGGTCCGGCGAGGTGGCCGTGGGTGGAGTTCCAGCCGACGAACTCGGTGCGAATCGCGTCGAAGCGCGCGCCCATCCGGTCGAGTCGCTCCCGGAGCACGCGGTCGGCCATGCGCGCCTTCTCGATGGCGTCGGGCCAGGCGTAGACGAGGGTGCCCGTGGCCTTGTAGCCCGCGTTGTAGGAGATGGAGACCTTGAGCTTGTCGGTGGCGGGTCCGCCGCGCACGCCGTGGACGCGGACGCGGTCGGGACCGTCGTCGGCTAGCTGGATGGTGGTGAAGTCGGCGACGACGTCGGGCGTGATGTAGCTCCGGGGGTCGCCCATCTCGTAGAGAATCTGCTCCGCGACGACGGGGACGGACACGCGGCCGCCGGTGCCGTCGTGCTTCGTGACGACGAAGGTACCGTCGGGATACGCCTCGATGATGGGGTAGCCGACGTCGCCGAGGTCGTCGAGCTCCTGCCACGCCACGAGGGAGTTGCCGCCGCTGGCCTGGGCGCCGCACTCGTTGATGTGGCCGGCGACGACGCCGGCGGCGAGGTGGTCCCAGGCGTCGGCGGGCCAGCCGAAGGCGTGGACCATGGGCGCGTACGTGAGGGCCGTATCGGTGGAGCGACCCGTGATGACGACGTGGGCGCCGCGCTTCAGTGCATCCACGATGGGCTGCGCGCCGATGTACGCGTTGGCGCTCTGGATCCGCCCGAGGACGTCGCTGAGCGGCGCGCCCGTGTCCATGTTGCGCAGCTCGTGGCCGCCCTCCACCAGCTCCTCGAGGCGGTCCATGATGTCGTCGCCGGAGACGAGGCCGACGCGGGCCGTGCCGCCCAGGCCGGCCTTGCGTGCCTCGGCGAGGACGGCCTCGGCACAGCCGTCCGTGTTGACGCCGCCGGCATTCGCGACGACGCGGATGTTCCGCTCCACGCAGTCCGGCAGGATCTCGCCCATGAGGGGGACGAAGTCGCGGGCGTACCCCTGGGACGGGTCCCGCGACCGCTGCTTCTGCATGATGGACATGGTGACTTCCGCCAGGTAGTCCAGCATGAGGTAGTCGATGGGTCCGCGGCGGACCTGCTCGACGGGGGCCTGGAGGCGGTCGCCCCAGAACCCCTGGCCGGACGCGATGCGGATGGATTCGGGGTGCGCCATGCGCTCTCCTGCTTCAGCGGCGGACGCGCGTCCGCTCAGGTTGCGGTGTCGAGTCCGCCGAAGGGGCCGAGGTGCGGGCCCGGGTTGTGGAGTGCGGTCCAGATGGCCGTGGCCAGCACGGGCCGGGTGTCCTCCGGCGGGATCACGGCGTCGACGAAGCCGCGGGCGGCGGCGAAGCGGGCATCGAGCTGCTCCTCGTAGTCGGCGCGGACCGCGTCGATCTTCTTCTTCAGCGCCTCGTCGGGCTCCTGGCGCCGCTGCTTCAGCTCGTCGAGCTGCGGACCGAACAGCGCCATGACGGCGCTGTCGCCCTCCATGACGCCCATCCGGCCGGTGGGCCAGGTGAAGATGAAGTCAGGGTCGAACCCCTGCCCCGCCATGGCGTAGTAGCCGGCCCCGGAGGCGTGGTTCAGCGTGAGCACGACCTTGGGCACGGTGGCGGTGGCCATGGCCTCGACGAAGCGGGCGCCGGCCCGGATGATGCCGCTGTGCTCGGCTTCCGTCCCCACCATGAAGCCGCTCACGTCCTGAACGAAGAGGAGCGGCGTGCGGTGGCGGTTCATCGTCTCGATGAAGTAGGCGGCCTTCTCCGCGCTGTCGGAGTAGATGATGCCGCCGAAGCGCGGCGCGCCGCCGCCCGGGTCCGTCACCATGCCCCGGGCATTGGCGAGGACGCCGACGGGCAGGCCGCAGATGCGGGCAGTCCCGCAGATGAGCTCGGGGGCGAAGTCCTTCTGGAACTCGTCGAGTTGCCCGTCGTCGAGGAGCGCGCCGAGGAGTGCATGCATGTCGTACGGCTGCCGGTGGTTGTCCGGCAGCACGGCGTACAGCGCGTCGGCTCCCGATCGCGCACGCAGCGCCGGGGCGTCGAGGGCGGTGCCGACGGGTGGCGCGTACGGCAGCTCGCCCACCAGCTCACGGATGCGGGCGACGCAGGCCCGGTCGTCGGGCAGCCGGTAGTGGGCGACGCCGGAGATGGCGTTGTGGGTCCAGGCGCCGCCCAGCTCCTCGCTCTCCACGACCTGGCCGGTAGCGCCCTTCACCAGGTTCGGCCCGCCCAGCCCCATGAAGCTGGTGCCCTCCACCATGAGGATGACGTCCGAGAGGGCGGGCAGGTATGCGCCGCCGGCGATGCACGGCCCCATGACGGCGGCGAGCTGGGGCACGGCGAGGAATCGCCGCATGATGGAGTTGTAGTAGAAGATGCGGCTCGCGCCGTACTGCCCGGGGAAGACGCCGCCCTGGTAGGGCAGGTTCACGCCGGCCGAGTCCACCAGGTAGATGATGGGGACGCGGCAGCGCATGGCCACTTCCTGCGCCCGGAGCATCTTGGTGATGGTCTCCGGCCACCACGACCCCGCCTTCACCGTGGCGTCGTTGGCGATGATGACGACGGGCCGGTCCTGGACCCAGCCGATGCCGGTGACTACGCCGGCGCCGGGGGCCTGGCCCTCGTAGCGGTCGTGGGCGACGAGGAGGCCGATCTCCAGGAGTGGCGTGCGGGGATCGATGAGCAGGGCGATGCGCTCGCGGGCGGTGAGCTTGCCCTGGGCGTGCTGACGTTCGATGCGGTCGGCGCCGCCGCCCTGCCGAAGCCGCTCCTCCAGCTCCCTAAGCTCGGCGGTGAGGGCGCGGAGCCGGCCGGGCGCCTCGGGACCCGCTTCCTGACTCACGTGCCGGACGATGCGGCGCCCGTCCCGCGCCGGGCGAAATGCTCCCGGACGTAGTCGATGGGGGCCGAGGTGGGTGTGCCGGGCCCGAACAGCCTGTGGACGCCCTGCCCCTCCAGCGCCGCGATGTCCTCGTCCGGGATGATACCGCCGCCGATGACAAGGACCTGGTCCATGCCCTCGGCGCGCAGCAACTCGAGGACACGAGGGAACAGCGCCATGTGCGCGCCCGAGAGGATGGAGAGGGCGACCACGTCCACATCCTCCTGGACGGCCGCGTTGGCGATCATCTCCGGCGTCTGGTGCAGCCCCGTGTAGACCACCTCGAAGCCTGCATCGCGGAACGCGCTGGCAATGACCTTCGCGCCGCGGTCATGGCCATCGAGGCCGGGCTTCGCGACGAGGACGCGGATCTTTCGTTCGGTCATGGGTGCCCTGTCGTGTGGATATGCCGGAACGGCATGAAGATTACCGGCGCATCGCGCGGGACGCAACGAGTGGCGGCTGTGTGATGAGCGAAGCTGATCGTGGTCCGCTGACGCCCCGCCTCGCCGGCGTCACCGCCGTGTCTACCGCGCGCCGGCGTGTTTCGTCGCCACTGCAATGAGGCTCTCGTCGCGGTGCGTGAACGGCGCGCCCGTCCAGTTCCCGTAGTACTCGATGTCGGCGAAGCCGGCGGCGCGCAGCAGTGCGTCGATCTCGGTGGCCGTGCGCAGGCGGAGGGAATGCACCTTCGTGCCCTGCCGGTCGCCGCGGCGCCAGCGCAGCCGCTCGTGGCTGATGCCGGTGACCGGGTCGAACCGGCGCCGGACCCGGACCTCCGTGCCGTCGGGCAGCGTCCACTCGTCGCGGTCCGCGTAGGCGGCGACGACGTCGTCGCGGTGCATGCTCTCCAGCAGCAGCCGGCCGCCGGGGCGGAGCACGCGCCGGGCCTCCAGCAGTGCGGCGACGTCCGCCGCGTCATCCAGGAAGAGGCCCAGGCTGGTGAACACGTTGATGACGGCGTCGAACGACGCGTCGGCGAAGGGCAGCGCCAGGATGTCCGCCGCCGTGT
The DNA here is from genome assembly GCA_035461265.1 of Longimicrobiales bacterium. Lineage (GTDB taxonomy): Bacteria > Gemmatimonadota > Gemmatimonadetes > Longimicrobiales > RSA9 > SH-MAG3. The sequence goes on along the minus strand of DATHVO010000304.1, from coordinate 8,370 downwards.
AGCCCGTGACGGTGTGGGGCCGCACGCCGGCGGGTGCGCGGCCCAGCAGGTCCGGGGAGAGGTCGGCGCCGACGACGATGCAGCCCGCCTCTGCGAGGAGCCCCGCGTGCCGGCCCCAGCCGCAGGGCGCATCCAGCACGCGCGCACCCACAGGCAGCGCCAGCAGCTCCCGCATGCCGGCGACCTCGGCACGGCTGCGCGCCTCGTCGAAGAGCGGATCGTGGAGGTCGAAGTAGTCGTTGTCGAAGTACGACCGCCACCACGGCGCCCGGCTCATTCCCACTCCTCGGCCTCGTCCGGCGTCTCGGAAGGTGGCGGCTCGAGGTGAAGTGCCAGCCGGCCCACGCGGCGGGCAGTCATCTCGAGGACGCGGAGGGTGCCGCCCCGGATGCCGACGGTATCGCCCACCTGCGCCACGCGGCCGAGCCGGCCGAGTACGAAGCCGCCCACCGTCGTGTAGTCCTCGTCGGGCAGGTCCAGCTCGTAGCGCTCGTTCAGCTCCGAAATGGCGAACCCGCCGCTCATCATCACCTCGCCGTCGGGCCCCAGCTCCAGCTCCGCCGGCTCCTCGTCCAGCTCGTCCTCGATCTCGCCGACGATCTCCTCGACGATGTCCTCGATGGTGACGATGCCCTCCGTGCCGCCGAACTCGTCGATGACGACAGCGAGATGCGCGCGCTCCCGGCGCATCTCCCGCAGGAGGTGCTCCACGGGCTTGGTATCCGGGACGTAGAGTGGCGGGCGCATGATGGCGCGGAGGTCGGTGACGCCCTGCACCTGCGCCCGCCAGACGTCCCGAGCCAGCACCACGCCCGCGATGCGGTCGATGGTCTCCTCGTAGACCGGATAGCGGGAGTGACCCTCCTCCAGGATGAACGCCGCGGCATCCGCCACGGTGGTGTCGGCCTGGAGCGCGACGACGGAGGTGCGGGGCGTCATGACTTCGGCAGCGGTGGTATCCGAGAGCCCGAACACGCCGCGGATCATCTCCACGGGCTCCTCGCTCAGCAGGCCGTGCTCGTAGGTCCGGGTGAGGAGCTCCTCCAGCTCCTCCGGGCGGTGGACGGGCTCGCCCTCGTCCGGCGGCTTCAGGCCGAACACGCCCAGGACCAGCCGCGCGCTGCCGTGGATGGCGGCGGTGAAGGGCGAGAGGAGGCGCGTGAACAGCATGAGCGGCGCCACGCTCCAGAGGGCCGTGCCCTCCGGGTTCAGGAGCGCCAGCAGGCGGGGCACGATCTGGCCGAGGACGGCGTGGAGCCATGCCACCAGGATGAAGGCGACGATGGCGGCGATGGCCCATACTGCGACCGGGTCCAGAGGCAGGCGTACACCGCGCAGGGCGCCGTCCAGGAGCGCGGCCACGAGCCGGACGCCTACCCAGCCGAGGCCCAGCGTGGCGAGGATGACGCCGGCCCGGGCACCGGCGGCGTAGTGCTCGAGACGCTGGATGGCGCGGTTCGCGAGGCGGGCGCGGCGGTTGCCGCCGTGGGCCAGCGCCTCGATGCGGGCCTTGCGCGCAGCACCGAGCGCCGCGTCCGCCGCAGTGAAGAAGGCGGTGATCAGGACGAGCCCGACGGCGATGCCGGCGCGCAGCAGCAGGTCGCCGGCCGGTCCGGCCGGGGCCACCGCAGTCGCCTGGAGGGTCAGGAACACAGCGGCCGTGCCAGCCAGCCCGGAAGCTCGGTGATGGAGGTAATGCGCTCGCAGTCGGCGTCGGCGTAGAGCCCCTCCGTGTCCAGCAGGATGGGGCGGATGCCGGAGGCCCGGGCGCCCAGAACGTCGATGTCGTAGAAGTCGCCTACGTGCACGGCCTCCGCCGGCTCGACGCCGGCCCGCTCGCATGCGATGCGGAAGATGCGCGGGTCCGGCTTCTCCACGCCCACGACGCCGGAGTCCACGACGAAGTCCACCAGGTCGAGGAGTCCGGCGTATTCGAGGAATCGGTCGATGCGGCCGTCGGCGTTGGACACCACGCCCAGGATGTAGCCGTCGTCCCGCAGCCGCCGCAGGGCAACGTCGGTGCCGTCCACCGTGTAGGACCAGAGGAAGCCGTCGGCCTGGCGCTGCAGGATGAGGCGGAGTACGGCCTCGGCGTCGCCGTCGTTGCAGCTCAAACCCCCCAGCAGGGCCATGCCGAAGGCGAGCCACCGGCTCGCGTCGTCAGGGGTGCTGCCCGCCTGGATGAGCGTTACGAGGTGGCGGCGGGCGGCGGCGTCGGCGGTGACGAACTGCGCCTCCGTCCGGTCGAGCCCGCGCTGGGCCAGGCAGTCGAGGATGAAGCGCCGGTCCAGGTGGATCAGCGTGCCGCCGGCATCGAGGAAGACCGCCCGTAAGTCCGGCATCTCAGAAGAAGATCGGCTCCCGGTACGCGCCGTAGACCTCCTCCAGCGCGTGCCTGATCTCGAACAGCGTGCAGTACGCCCGCACGCAGTCCAGCATGGGCTCGATGACGTTCTCGCCGGCGGCGCCTGCCTCCCGAAGCCGGGTGAGAGCGGACTTCACCACGTCGTCGTCCCTCCGGCTGCGGACCTCCGCCAGACGCTCGCGCTGCCGCCGGTCCGGGGCATCGCCAATGCGAAGGATGTCGATGTGCGAGTCGCCGGTCCCCTCGGTGAATGCGTTCACGCCCACCACGACGCGCTCGCCGGACTCGATCTCCCGCTGCTGCCGCTCCGCGGCCAGGGCGATCTCCCGCTGGAAGTAGCCGGCCTCGATGCCGCGGACCACACCGCCCAGCCGTTCGATCTCCTCGAAGATCTCCTCGGCCTCCCGCTCCAGGCGGTCCGTCGTCGCCTCCACAAACCATGACCCGGCGAGTGGGTCGATGGTGTTGGCAACGCCGGTCTCGTATGCCAGCACCTGCTGCGTGCGGAGGGCGATGCGCACGGACTTCTCCGTGGGCAGGGCGAGCGTCTCGTCCATGGAGTTCGTGTGGAGCGACTGCGTGCCGCCCAGTACGGCGGCCATGGCCTGGTAGGCGACCCGGGCGATGTTGTTCTCCGGCTGCTCCGCCACAAGCGACACGCCGGCCGTCTGGGCGTGGGTACGCAGCCGCCAGGATTCCGGGTTCTTCGCGCCGTACACGTCGCGCAGACGGCGCGCCCAGATGCGGCGGGCCGCGCGGAATTTCGCGACCTCCTCGAAGAAGTCGTTGTGGACGTCGAAGAAGAAGGAGAGCCGGGGCGCGAAGTCGTCCACGTCCAGTCCCCGCTCGATGCCCCGCTCCACGTACTCGAACCCGTTGCGCAGCGTGTACGCGAGCTCCTGCCCTGCCGTGGAACCCGCCTCCCGGATGTGGTAGCCGCTGATGGAGATGGGGTTGTACTTCGTGGCATTCGTCGAGCACCACTCGAACATGTCCACGATGAGCTTCAGCGCGGGCTCCGGTGGATAGATCCACGCGTGCTGCGCCATGTACTCCTTCAGGATGTCGTTCTGGACGGTGCCCCGAAGTTGGTCCGCCGAGACGCCCTGCTTCTCCGCGGCGACCACGTAGAAGCAGAACAGGATGATGGCCGGCCCGTTGATGGTCATGGAGACGGAAACCTTGTCCAGCGGGATGCCGTCGAACAGCGTCTCCATGTCCGCCAGGCTGGATATGGCCACGCCGCACTTCCCCACCTCGCCCAGGGAGCGGGGGTGGTCCGAGTCGTAGCCCAGGAGCGTCGGGAAGTCGAACGCCACGCTCAGGCCCGTCTGGCCGTGCTCCAGGAGGTAGTGGTAGCGGCGGTTCGTTTCCTCGGACGTGCCGAAGCCGGCAAACTGGCGCATGGTCCAGAGCCGCGTCCGGTACATCGACGTGTACGGCCCGCGGGTGAAGGGGAACTCCCCGGGGAAGCCCAGCTTCTCCAGGTAGTCCCAGCCGGGCTCCTGCGTGGCGGGCGAGTGCAGCGGCGCCACGGGCACGGCGGAGATGGTGGTGAACTCTGGCTCGCGGGACGGCAGCTTGCCGAATGCCGACTCCCACGCGGCCAGGCGGCTGCGCAGCTCCGCGAGCTCGCGCTCCTGGGCCTCGATCCTCGCCAGGAGCTCCGGGCTCGCGACCCGGCCGCCGTCCACCTCAGACCTCGTGACCCCCATCCAGCACCTTCCGGTTCGTGTGCACCGCTGCAATGTACGACTGATCAGGATACCCCGGGAGGCCGCGTCCTTTCCCGCGGTGAAGCGTCGGCGTAAGGCGCCGGCGTCAGGCCCCGTCGCCGCGGACGATCCTGGCCGCGACGTCGTACGGCGTGGTAGTCCCCGCCTCGAGGTCGGGCAGCGCCCGGTCCAGCGCCTCGGCTCCGCCCCGCTCCACCCATGCGGTGGTGAGAAGGGCGCGGGCGACCTCCTCCCGCACGCGCTCCGCCAGCCGCTGTCGCCGCCGCGTGGACAACTCGCCGCTCCGGTCCAGCCAGGCACGGTGATCGTCCAGGGCCGCCACCAGCTCCGCCACCCCCTCGCCCGTCTCCGCCGTCGTCTTGAGCACGGGGATCTCCCAGTCCGCGGGCGCGGCTACCTGGGCGGAGTCCACGGGGTCCGGTCCGTCCGATGCGCCTGCGGGGTTCGCGCCACCTGCCCGGGCCCCGGCGGCACCCGTCCGCGCGCCGGACGCGTCCCGCACCCGGACCCTGCGCAGATCCACGCCGTGGTGGGCCGGGACGTTGCGCAGGGTGCTGCCCGACCGCAGGTGCAGCATCATGGACACCTCGCGGGCCAGCCGGTCGGCGCCGGACCGGTCCGCCTTGTTGATGACGAACAGGTCCGCCGCCTCCATGAGACCCGCCTTCATGGCCTGGATACCGTCGCCGGACTCGGGAACGAGCACCACGACGGTGGTGTCCGCCGCGGCAGCGACGTCCAGCTCCGACTGGCCGACGCCCACGGTCTCCACGATGAGGCGGTCGAAACCGAAGGCGTCCATCACGTCGGCCACTTCCTTGGTGGCCAGGGCGAGGCCGCCGAGGGAGCCGCGTGTGGCCATGGACCGGATGAAGACGCCGGGGTCCATGGAGATCTCGTTCATGCGGATGCGGTCGCCCAGGAGCGCGCCGCCGGTGAAGGGCGACGTGGGGTCCACGGCGATGACGGCCACGGTCTCGCCCCGTTCCCGATACCGCGCGATGAGCCCGGCGGTAAGCGTGGACTTGCCTGCACCGGGCGGTCCTGTCACACCGATGCGGTGGGCGTGGCCAATGGCCGGGTGGAGCGTGGTCAGGAGGGCGCGGAACCCCGGACGCTGGTCCTCCACTATGCTGATGATTCTGGACAGCGCCGCGCGGCGGCGGTCCCGGAAGTCGTCGAGTAGCGCGGCGTGCTTCGGGTCCAGCTCATTGGACGTCATGGCGCGGAAGATGACGGAGCGGTTCGGCGGGTGTCAAACGCTCGGCGCTCGCTGCTGGACGGCCGCTCCGCCGCGGCGGCCGCCCACTCGTCGTCTGGCGCGTCCTCCGTCCCGATCAGAGAGGCTGGAGGACATAGAGCACGTCCACGCGGTCGTCCCGGTCCAGGTCCACGAACTCAGCGACGACGACGTCTCCCGAGCTCACGTAGAGGATGCGCGGGGCGTCGGGTTCCGCGATCCAGTGGCCGTACAGCGGATCGGTGTAGCCCATGCTCAGGGCATGCAGGCCGAGGCGGTTCAGGACCACGTCGCCCACCACGCCGATGAGGACGTCACGCATGAGACGGTCCCGGTCCGCGGTCCGGCGGAAGACCACGTCGTCCACACGCGTCCGGCTCCAGATCGTGCCCGCGCCGCTGCCCAGGCCATGGCCGCGGTCCAGGCACCACTCGCGACCCCACACGGGATGGCCGGCACCGCTGCGGCAGAAGGCAGGCGCATTGCCCGTGGCACGACGGTCACCGAGACGGCGCAGATTCCAGTAGCCCAGGTCCCTGGCCCGGCGGTCGTCGAGATCGACGAGGACATCGCCGCGACGGTTCCGGACGACGACCCGGTCGCCGGAAGGCTGCACCTCGATCATCTCCGGGTCCATGCCCCACGCGAACCCGCGGGCGGCAGCCCCCAGGACCATGGCCTCGCTGCGGCGTGAACTCGATGCCATGCGCTGGAAGGCCGGAGGCATCTCCCGCACCCGCCGAGATAGCTCGGCCGGCGGGATCACGCCGCCCCGGCGGGTCGGCGACGCACCAGCGTTGCCGCGACCCGGCGCGGACGCGCCCGGTGCGGCGGACTGGGACCGGCCGGGGGCCGCCGGACGGTTCGCCTGGCCCTGGCCCCGGCCCTGCAGCGGCCGATTCGCCTGGCCCGGACCCTGTCCCTGGCCGCGGTTCTGCTGCGCCTGCGCCGGGCGGCTCGCCTGCCCCTGCCCCTGGCCCCGGCCCTGCCCCTGGCCCCGGCCCTGCTGGGCCTGAGGGGGCCCCGCCGTGGCCGGATAGGTCTCGAAGTCCGTGCTTCCGCGGACGGCCGGCGTGGCCGTCAGCGGCTGGGCGGATGCCAGGCCCAGGGCGAGGATCATGGTGGTCAGCCGTATCGTCATGGTCATGACTCACTGCCCGCGTGAGGGTGCGAGGGCGCGCCTGGGCGACCCCTCCGATTCGACCGCAATTACCCTGCCGCAACGTGTTGAAAAAAGGCAAGTTAAAGATTGCCGCCGGACACGGCGTCGAGGCCTCAGCGGCGGAATGCGTCGCCCCCGCGGCCCATGCCCCGCGCATGCCGGAGGGGGTTCTCGAGGAGGTGCGAGGGGAGCAGGAGGACGAGGAGGAACATGAACAGGGACGCCGCCAGGCCGGCGGCGAGGAGCCAGCCGCTGCGCACGGCGAGGAACCCGATGGCGGTGATGAGGGCGACGGTCAGGGCGAAGATGCTGAGGAGGATGCGGCGGACCTGGAGCATGAGGAAGCGTTCGGCCTGGATGACGTCACGCGGGTGGATGCGTACGCGGAACTCGTCGCGCTCCGCCCGTGCGATGAGGTCCCGGACGGCGATGGCGCCGGAACGCAGCTCGTCCCAGACGTTCCGTGCGAGGTCGGCAGGCTCCCTGGCAGTGGCGGCGAGCAGCTCGCCGCGCATGCGCCGGATGACCGGGCGGACAGTCTCCAGGCCGTTGAAGGCGGGATCGTACCGGAAGCCGATCCCCTCGAGGAGCGCGGCGGCGCGGAAGAAGTAGACCAGCTCCCTGGGGAGCATGAGGGGCCAGGTGTAGAAGGTGTCCATGATGTCGCGGATCATCTCCTGGACCTGGCGGACACCCAGTTCCCTGACCCTGCCGACGATGGTGAGGATCTCGACGGCGGCCTCGCGGATCTCCGCCCGTGAGATCTCGGGATCGATCATGCCCAGCTCGTACATCCCGCTGATCATGCCGTTGAGGTCATCGCGCCCGGTGGCCAGCGCGAGGCGGAGGATGTTCTCCCTGGCATGTCTGCCGAGCTGGTATGCCATGCCCCAGTCCAGCAGCACGATGGTCCCGTCCTCCTGGACGAGGATGTTGCCGGGGTGCGGGTCCGCGTGCATGAAGCCCTCGACGAGGAGCATGCGGAGGTAGACTTCCGTGAGCGTCTCCATGAGTCGGGGGAAGTCGAGCTGGCCGGCCTCGAAGCGGTGCCGCAGCCGGTCCACCTTGTCGCCGTCCACCCACTCCATGACGAGGACCCGCCGGCGGGTTAGGTCGGCGTGCACGGCCGGGGCCCGCACCCGGTGGTCGCCGCTGAAGTGCCGCTGGAAGAGCTCGATGTGACGGGCTTCCTGCCTGAAGTCCATCTCCTCCCGGACGCGCACGCTGAACTCCCGCACGACATTGGTGACGGCGCGCACGTGGTGGTTGGGGAAGAGCACGTTGAGGAGCAGGAGCAGGCGGAACGAGATGTCGAGGTCCACGGCGACCAGCGCCTCCACCCGCGGACGCAGCACCTTCACAGCCACGGTGGCGTCTCCGAGGCGGGCGCGGTGGACCTGTCCCAGGCTGGCGGCAGCGACGGGCTGCGCCTCGAAATCCGCGAACACGTCCGCGACGGGCCGGCCGAGCTCGGCCTCCATGACCGCGCAGATCTCCTCGAACGGGTCCGGCGGTACCTGGTCCTGCAGGGTACCGATGGTGCCGAGATACGGCTCGGGGAGGATGTCTGCGCGTGCGCTGAAGACCTGCGCGAGCTTGATGAACGTGGGGCCGAGGCCTGCGATGGTGGCGGTGAGGCGGCTGGCACGCCGCGCGTGCTGGTCCGGCGTCCGGCGGGCGGGCGCCCCGAACAGGAGCCAGCGACGGCGGTCCCGGGCAAACGCCATGAGGAAGGGGAACAGCCGCCCGATGATGACCGCCGACCGCCGCCAGCGCCTCATGACATGGCGTCTGCCCGGGACACGGCGCCCGCGACCTCCGGCACCTCGTCCGGGTGGACGGACCCGGCCGAGAGGATGAACGTGAA
>DATHVO010000303.1:0-16893 GCA_035461265.1 Longimicrobiales bacterium | reverse complement strand
CCACGGGTACGCGGTAGTCGAGCTGGCCGTGGATGATGAGCGCGGGAGTCCTGAACTCCCCGGCGAAGTAGTGCGGCGAGATCTGTCGGTAGATCTCGTTCTCCCAGTAATTGCCGAACCGGCTAGTGTGCACGGCGAAGTCCGCGGCCATCTGGGAATACATGTTGTAGACGGCGGCGTGAATGACGAGGGCGGAGAAGGGATGCTCCCTGCCCAGCAGGATGCTCGACAGGTAGCCGCCGTAGCTGCCGCCCCCGGCTACCATCCGGCCGGCATCCGCCCAGGGCTGACGGGCGAACCAGTCCGCCGCGAGTCGCGTGTCCTCGTACGGCAGCGTCATCCAGTCCGGGTTGATGGCATCCGCGAACGCCTGACCGAACCCGGACGAGCCGTGGAAGTTGTGCCATGCCGTGACGTAGCCCCACGACGCGAAGGTCTGCGCGTTCCACCTGAAATGGAAGCCGTCGGTGATCCCGTTGTGGGGGCCGCCGTGGATGAGCAGGAAGACCGGGTACTGCTTCGTGCGGTCGAACCCGGGCGGGTAGTTCACCCACATCTGGATGGGGTGCCCGTTCGCACCCGCGTACGTCACGGACTCGTACGTCCCGAGGCGGACATTCGACAGCACGCCGTCGTTGATGGTGTCGAGACGGGCCGCCCGGCCGCTGCCGGGGTCGATGCGCGTCAGGCGCGGCGGGTAGAGGAAGCTCTCGTTCAGCGATACGACGACGCCGTTCGTCGATACGGCCGGTGCGGAGAAGTCGGTCTCGTTCGTCACCTGGCGCGGCGGCGAATCGTCCAGCGGCACGAAGTAGATGCGGCGGGTCCCGGCGTCATCGATGGCGCCCCACAGACCCGTGCCATCCGGTGCCCAGACCAGGCCGTCCGCGGAGCGGTCCCAGTCGGCATGGAGTTCCCTGCTCGTGCCGGCCGCAACGTCGTGCAGGACCAGGCGGCGCGTGTCGCCGTAGAAACCGGGCACCCGCTGTGCCGTGAAGGCCAGCGTGCGACCGTCAGGACTGAACTGCGGGCTGCCGTCCCCTGCCGCGTTGTCCGCCGTGATGTTGCGCGCATCGCCGCTGCCCGGACGCACCAGGAAGACGTCCACGTCCGGGTTGACATCATCCCGGCGGCTGTCCGCCACGAACGCCACGAAGGACTCGTCCGGCGCCACGTCGTAGCTGCCGGCGCCCTGGCTCGCCCTCGGCAGCTCCCAACCGGTGGGCTGCGTGACGGGCTCGACGGCCCCGCCGTCCGCCGGAATACGATAGACATGGGCCTGTCGCGACTCGTCCAGCCAGCGGTCCCACGCACTCGTGGGAAGGGCGTTCCAGGTGTGGGCGGAGACGTGGCCTGCCTTGCGGCGGTCGAGCTCCGCCTTCATCTCGTCCCACGACTTCTCCGGCCATACGCTGGCGATGAAATAGATGTGGCGCCCCACCCACTTCGGTGCACTCACGCCAGTAGGCAGCTCCGTAAGCCTCCGCGCCTCGCCCGGCTCGGTGATGGGCAGGAGGTAGAGCTGTGCGGCATCGTCGCCGTCGCGCCGGGATACGAAGGCGAGGGTGCGGCCGTCGGGGCTGAAGACCGGCTGACCATCCGCCGAGCCGTGTCGCGTGAGTGGGCGCTGCACGGAGCCGTCCGTCGAGAACAGCCAGAGATCGGTATCGCTGCGGTCGTCCGACACCGTGTACCGTGTGACCGGGGCGACGACCCAGCGGCCGTCGCGGGAGATGACCGGGCTGCCGATCCGCTTCAGCTCCCACAGGACCTCGGCGGTCAGATCTCGCGTGGCCGCCGTACCTGCGGACTGAGCGAGTGCGGCGGCCGGCGCGCCGGCGAATGCCGCGGCGAAGAGCAGGATCGCGGCCGCGGCCCGGCTCCGGGCAGTGGACGGCAGTGTCATGGGACGGCTCCAGGCTCGGGGGACGATTGGGGCATGAGGAGTACGCGACGGGCGAGTGTCGCGTCAAGACGCGGGGCCGCGCGCGTTCCGGGCACGAACCGCGAGGAGGCGGCCGGCGAGACCGAGGCCGAGGACGGCCAGTCCGGTGGCCATCACGGCGGGTGACAGTGAGACGGCCAGAGCGGCACACGCGAAGAATCCGATCGCTGGCACGAGGTCGGAGTACAGCTTCGCGCTTCGCGGCATCCGGAGGGCGGCGAGGTTCGCGATCCCGTAGTAGATGAGGATCAGGAACGAAGCGGCGGAAGCGACGCCGCGGAGCGTGCCGGTCGCGGCGACGACGGCCGCCACCGCGCCCATCAGCAGGACGGCACGGCCCGGCACGTGGTAACGGGGATGCACCTGCGCCAGCGTCGCGGGCAGGTCGCCGCGCCGCGCCATGGCGAAACCCATGCGCGACAGGCCGAGCAGCTGGGACAGGATGACGCCCAGCATCGCCGTCACACCGCCCACCGCCACCACGGTGCCTGCCCACGGCCACGCGAAGCCCGCCGCAGCCACGTGCAGCGGCGCCGTCGTCGCCGCCAGCGCCGCGGTGCCCGCCGTGCCCACGGCCACCACGGCCACGGCGCCGTACAGCAGCACTGCGCCGGCCATCGTCACGATGATGGCCCGGGGGATGGTCCGACGCGGGTTCTTCACCTCCTCCGCGAGTGTCGCGATCCGGGCGTAGCCGGTGTAGGCGAAGAAGAGGACCGCCGCTGCCTCCATCGTGCCGCGCGTCCCCGCCGGCGCGAACGGCCGGAGGTGGGCCGGGTCGAATGTGCTCATACCCGCCGCAACGAACAGGATGAGCGATCCGAGGGACACGGCGACAATGACGAGGTTCGCCGCGCTCGAGCGACGGATTCCGAGGTAGTTCAGCGCCGTGAACAGCACGACGGCACCCACCGCGATGGCGCGCGGCGGGAGCGCCGGCACGAGGACGTGGAGGTAGCCCGCCAGGCCGATGGCGACCGTGCCCGCCGCCGCGATCTTGCTCGCCAGGAACACCCAGCCCGCCGTGAAACCGGCCCACGGATTCAGAACGCGATAGCCGTACTCGTACGTCCCGCCGCTCTGCGGATAGCGCGCAGCCAGCTGCGCGGAGCTGAGGGCATTGCACGTGGCTGCAATGGCCGCCACAAGCAGCCCCGCCAGGAACGCCGGACCCGCCATCCCCGCCGCTACACCCGTCACGACGAAGATTCCAGCACCGACGATGGCACCGAAGCCCACCGCCACGGCATCGACCAGTCCCAGATCGCGTCTCAGCGATCCCGGTGCAACGACCGGCCCGATCAACGGCTCATTCCTCATCCCGCTCATATCCCCTGTGCGACGCCCCCCACGACCGCCTGCGGCACGCACCCGTTGCGCAGCGTCCGCGACCCGACGATCGCCCGTCCGGGCCGGCGTGCCGTCCGGCGTCAGGATACGCCTCCACCGACCGCCGGGAAACACGCGGATTGCACGCGTCCTTGCAAAACGCACGGGTCGGGGGTCGCAGGGCACGGGGCCGGTGCCCGGACCAACCTCGTCAAGTTGGCGTCCCCCAACAACTTGTGTTGCACCGCCGAGGATGGCATGTGCTTCGCCCATGTACGGGCGCAGCGACAGCCGTACCTGCCGTAGCGGGCCGGTCTTCCGGCCCACCCCGACACGAAAGGTCGTCGGACCATGATGAGGCGGATCAAGGATCTCAGCGTCGGCCAGACCCTCCTCGGCGGATTTCTGATGGTGGCCCTGCTGTGCGGTCTGGCCGGCTACCTGGGCATCCGTGGGATGACGGGAATCGAAGGCTACGTGGAGCGCATCCACGGCGAGCGGCTCGTGCCGGCGGCGACGCTGAAGCGGGTCTCCGACGGCTATGCGGTCCGGGTGGCCGGTGCGGCGCAGCGCTTTGCGGCCGGCGAAGCGACCTCCGCGGAGGCGCTGCGGCAGGTACGTGACGCCCGGGCCTCCATCGCCACGCAGTGGGCGGCACTGGGCCGTTCGGCACGAAGCGAGTCGGCGGCCGCGGCCACCCGGGACGCCGAGGATCTGGCGGCAGCGGCGCGCGGCAGCCTGGACCGCCTCGAAGCGCTGCTCGAGGCGGGCGACAGGCAGGCGGTCTCGGCCTTCACCACGGCGGAGCTGTACGCTGTCCTGGACCCGCTCAACTCAAGGCTGTCCGACCTGCTGGAGCTTCACCTACGTGATGCGGGGCAGGAGGTGATGTCGGCGCAGCGCGCATACGAGCGCACACGGAACGGTACGTGGCTGGTCGTCGTGCTGGCGATGGTCACGGCGCTCGCGTTCGGCTACGTGGTCAGCCGGGCCATCACGCGGGCTCTCGGTCAGATGACGGACGCCGCGGACCGCCTGGCACGTGGCGACCTGGACATCGCGGTGACGTGGGAGTCGAAGGGTGAGGTGGGCCTGCTGGCGGACGCTTTCCGGCGGATGGCATCAGCGCAGCGGGAGATCGCATACGCGGCGGTCCAGATCGCATCGGGCGACCTGGATGTCGAGGTGCAGCCGCGTTCCGACCGGGACGTGCTGAGCGAGTCATTCGTGACGCTGCGTGACGCGGTCCGTGAAATGACATCGGAGGCGCGGTCGCTGGCGACGGCAGCCACGGCGGGTGACCTCCGCCGGCGCGGCGACGCCGCGCGGTTCCGCGGCGCGTATCACGATCTGGTGCAGGGGATAAACGACATAATCGATGGCATGACCGCGCCGGTGAACGAGGCGGCCGCAGTGCTCGACCGCATGGCGCAGAAGGACCTGACGGTGCGCATGACGGGGTCATACCAGGGGGATCATGCCCGGATCATGGCGGCGCTGAACACGGCCATGGACGACATGGAGGGGGCGCTGTCCCAGATCGCGGCTTCGGCAGATCAGGTCGCGTCGGCGGCGAGCCAGGTCGGAGCCGGCAGCCAGTCCCTGGCGCAGGGCACGAGCGAGCAGGCCGGTTCGCTGGAGGAGATTTCGGCCAGCCTGCAGGAGATGACCGTCACCACCCGTCAGAATGCCCTCAGTGCACGTGAAGGCGATGGGCTGTCCGAGTCTGCCCGCGCCATCGCCCATCAGGGCGTACACAGCATGGAACGCCTCGCCGAGGCGATGGAGCGGATCCGGGCATCCTCGGATGAGACCGCCAGGATTGTGAAGACCATCGACGAGATCGCCTTCCAGACGAACATGCTGGCTTTGAACGCAGCGGTGGAAGCGGCGCGTGCCGGTGATGCGGGGCGGGGCTTCGCCGTGGTGGCGGACGAAGTGCGCGCCCTCGCCATGCGGAGTGCGGACGCGGCGCGCACGACGTCGGAACTCATCGAGGGCGCCGTCGGGAGTGTCCGCAGCGGCGCCGCCCTGAGCGGCGAGGTCGTGGCGAACCTCCACAACATTGCCGAGCGTGTGGACCAGGTGCGTGCGGTCGTAGCGGATATCGCGGCGTCGAGCGACCAGCAGAGCCGTGGCATTGCGCAGGTCACCACGGCGGTGGAGCAGGTCAACGCCGTGACGCAGACTGCGGCGGCGAATGCCGAGGAGAGCGCCAGTGCGGCGGAGGAGCTGTCCAGTCAGGCGGTGGTGATGAAGAGCCTGGTGGGAGAGTTCGAGCTGGGGACGGCGGCGCCGAAGCGCGCGGTCCGGCAGGCCGTTCGTGCATGGCAGGCCGGCGGCAGGCGCGTGGGCGTGCCCGCTTCATCGCCGTCCGCAGCAGAACAGGGCCACGTACCGGGCCGTCGCCCCAACGGCGGTGCCGGCGGCAGCCGCTTCGATCCGGAGACGGTGATCCCGTTCGGGGACGAGACCGATCTCCGCACCCTCGAGGACTTCTGACGCCGGTGTGTCCGGCAGCCGGGGAACGACGACCATGACGGCAACCACAGCCGCGACGCGCGCGGGCAAGTACCTGGTCTTCGGGCTGGGTGGCGAGGAGTACTGCGTGGGCGTGGTGCGTGTGCGGGAGATCATCGGCCCCATGCCCATCACGCGGGTCCCGCGCATGCCGGACGCGGTCAGAGGCGTGATCAACCTTCGGGGCAAGGTCATCCCTGTAGTCGACCTCAGGATCCGTTTCGGTCTGGAAGCGGTGGACCACGGCCAGCGGACGTGCATCGTCGTCGTTGAGGCCGCGGGCGCCGAGCTGGGTCTGGTGGTGGACCGCGTCACGGACGTGGCGGCCGTCGCCGAGACGGACGTCGAGGATGTCCCGGCGTTCGGCGCGGCGGTGGGGACGGAGTATCTGCTGGGCATCGCGAAGCACGGCAGCCGCGTCCGCCTGATCCTCGATGTGGAGCGGCTTCTCGCGAACCACGAGCTGGCGGACCTGACCGGCGCTGCCGGCGCGACGGAGGGTTAGGCGGATGAGTGCGACGCAGACGATGAACCTGAGTTCCGTTGAGCTGACGCAGGACCAGTTCAGCGCGGTGAGCGGGCTGGTCTACCGGGTCTGCGGCATCAACCTGCACGAGGGCAAGTTTGGACTGGTGCGCGCGCGACTGGCGTCCAGGCTGCGTGAGGTCGGCCTCGCGGACTTCGACACGTACCTCGACCGTGTTGCGGAGGACCCCAGCGGGCGGGAGCTTGCACGGCTCGTGGACGCCCTCACCACGAACAAGACGGGATTCTTCCGGGAGCCCCGGCACTTCGACTTCCTGCATCAGCGCCTGGTTCCCGAGCTCCACGTGCCCGGCCGCCCGCTCCGCATCTGGAGTGCCGGCTGCTCGTCGGGCGAGGAACCGTATACGCTTGCCATGGTGCTCCACGACGAGCTCGGCGACGACGCGGATGTCCGCATACTCGCCACGGACATTTCGGCGAGCATGATCGCCAGGGCGCGGGGCGCCGTCTATCCCGAGGAGTCACTGGAGCCAGTGCCCGCGATGGCCCGGCATTCCCACTTCAGGTGCACCTCGGCCGTCCGCCCGCGGACGTACGAGGTGCGCGCACACATCCGGTCCATGGTCCGTTTCGCGCAGCTCAATCTCATGGATGCGTGGCCGATGGCCGGGCCGTTCGACCTGATCTGCTGCCGGAACGTGATGATCTACTTCGACCAGCCGACCCAGCAGCGGCTGGTGGACCGGTTCTGGGACATGCTGGTGCCGGGCGGCTACTTCTTCGGTGGCCATTCCGAGAGCTTCGCCGCGGTGGACCACGGGTTCCAGTACGTGCAGCCCGCCGTGTACCGGAAGCCGGCATGAGGCGGGGATCGTGCGCGCCGAGGGTGGCGGGTTCCGTGGTCGTGGTGGGCGTGGGCGACATGGCGGTCAGTGATGATCCCGACGCGATGCTCATTACCTACGCCCTCGGCAGCTGCATCGGTATCGCCGTGTTCGACCCCGACGCGTGCGTGGGTGGTCTGCTGCACGCCATGCTCCCGCAGTCCAGTATCGACGAGGCCAGGGCGCGGACCCGGCCTGCGATGTTCGTGGACACAGGCATCCCGGCGCTGTTCCGGGCGTGTTACGAACTGGGGGCGAGCAAGCAGCGACTGGAGGTGAAGCTGGCAGGCGGGTCCGCCATCAACGGGACGGGCGCGGACCACTTCCAGATAGGGAAGCGCAACCTGCTGATGGCCCGGCAGCTCTTCTGGAAGAATTCGGTACTGGTGCGGGCGCAGGACGTCGGCGGCTCGGCATCCCGGACCATGAGCCTGGATGTGGGCACGGGTGGTGTGATGATCAGGGCCGGCGTCGGCGACATTCAACTGTGAAGGCGGAGATGGCGATGAACGTACTGCTCGTCGATGACAGCGCCGTCATGCGGGCGATGGTCCTGCGGACGCTGCAGATGAGCGGCCTGCCGCTGGGTGATGTCCACCAGGCCGGCAACGGCCGGGAGGGCCTGGAACTGCTGCAGCGCCAGCCGGTCGACCTCGTGCTGCTGGACATCAGCATGCCCGTGATGCGCGGCGACGAGATGCTCGAGGCGATGCGGTCGGATCCCGCGTTCGCCCTCGTGCCCGTGGTCGTCGTGTCCAGCGAGCGGTCGGAGGAGCGCGTCGATCGCATGGAGGCGCTCCGCGCCGTCTTCGTACACAAGCCGTTCACGCCCGAACAGCTCCGGGCTGTGGTCCTCAACGCGACGGGGTTGTTCGATGAATGCCACACTTGATACCACATTGAGGGACGCGGCGGTGGCGACCTTCGAGCAGATGGTCTTCCTGCTGCCGGACACGCCGCCCGACGCCGTGCAGCGATCCCGCATGGTCCAGGCCGTGGCCACCATCGAGTTCAGCGGCCCGGCGGCCGGACTCCTGCAGGTCCACGCCTGCGAGGGCCTGCTGCCCCGACTGACGGCGAACATGATGGGACAGGATACCGCGCCTGAATCGCTCCAGCTCGATGCCCTCGGCGAGATCGCCAACATCATCTGCGGCCAGATCTTCCCGCACCTCGAGCCGCTGGCGGGATTCCGGCAGCAGCCGCCGCGCGTGGACACCGTGGCGACGGGCCGGGGCGGTGCGCACGGCGGGCAGGACCGGCCTGCGGCGAGCGTGCAGCTGGGCGTCGAGGGCAGCAGGGCCGACGTGGTGCTGTACCTCTTTGCCGCCGCCGCATAAGGTCGCCGGCGCATGATCCGGGTGCTGGTGGTGGACGATTCCACCGTCGTCAGGCGAATGCTCACGGACGCCCTGGACCGCGACCCGGACATCGAGGTCGTGGGGACTGCAGTGGATCCCTACGATGCCCGTGAGAAGGTCCTCAGCCTGGCCCCCGACGTCATGACGCTGGACATCGAGATGCCGCGCATGGACGGCCTCTCGTTCCTCGCCCGACTCATGAAGCACCACCCCGTCCCCGTGGTCGTCGTCAGTTCGCTGGCGCCGCGCAACAGTGCGGCGGCACTGCGGGCGCTGGAGCTCGGCGCCGTGGAGGTCATGGGCAAGCCGGGACCCGGCGCGCCCGTTCGGGAACTGGCCGGACCGCTGGCACGTGCCATCAGGGCCGCGGCGGCGGCCGACCCGTCCCGCACGCCGCGGACCGGACCGGTCCTGCCAGACCCCCGTGCGCCGGTCAGGCCGGCGATGACCGCGGCGATGATCGGAACCGCGCCGGGCGCCCGGCGCGTGCTGGCCATCGGCGCCTCTACGGGCGGGCCAATGGCCCTGGAACAGCTCCTGTGCGGGCTGCCCGCGGCTGGACCCGGCGTGCTCATCGTGCAGCACATGCCCGCGGCATTCACCGCGGCCTTCGCCCGCCGTCTGGATGACCGCTGCGCCATGCAGGTCCGCGAAGCCACGACCGGCGACGCCGTCGTACCGGGCCTGGCGCTGGTCGCGCCGGGCGGTCGTCACATGGTCCTGCTGCGCCGGGATGGGCGTCTGGTGGTGGATGTGCGCGATGGCCCACCGGTGCAGTTTCAGCGGCCGTCCGTCGATGTGCTCTTCCACTCCGTCGCGCAGGTGGCCGGCGGCGAGAGCGTCGGGATTCTGCTCACGGGCATGGGCAGCGACGGCGCGAGCGGCTTGCGCGCCATGCGGGACGCCGGCGCCCACACCATCGCGCAGGACGAGGCGACGAGCGTGGTGTTCAGCATGCCGAAGGAGGCGATCCGCTTCGGCGCCGCCTGCGAGGTCCTGCCCCTCCCCCGCATCGCGGCTGCAGCGCTCCGGGCATCCGGCACGCCGAATGCCGGCACCCGGCTCAGGACGGGCGCCGCATGAACCGTCGCGCCGCGCCACCCACGGACCCGCCCCAATCACAGGCGCGGGACGCGGCGCTGGACGCGGCGGCGGTGCTCCTCATGACGGCGGACGGCGATGCCGGCGCCTTCGCATCCATCAATCGCATCCTCGCCCCGTTCGCCGGTGACCCGGCCGAGCCTGCCTGGGTCCGCGACGCCCTGGCTGCCGCCGTTGGCCTTCTGGACGAGGCGGCGGCAGGCACCCTGCCGGCGGGCGATGCCACTGCCCGCGTGGGCGCCCTCATCGAGCTCGTGATGACCGGAGGGGATCCCGCTCAGGCAGCCGCAGGTCCCGCAAACGCACCGGACCCGGCCGGGCCGGAACCGGGCCGTTTCGTGCTGCCCGACGACGCCGCCCGGGAGTTGTTCCCCGAGTTCGTGGCGGAATCACTGGCATACCTCGAGGGCGCGGAGGCGGCGCTGATGGAGCTGGAAAGGGACCCCGCGAACGGCGAGGCGGTGAACATCGTCTTCAGGGCGTTCCACACCATCAAGAGCACGTCCGCGTTCCTGGGCCTCCTCCCCGTCTCGGAGCTGGCGCACCGCATCGAATCGCTCCTGAGTCCCGTGCGGGACGGCCTCGCCACGTTCGGTCCGGGCGTCGCCGACGCCGCGCTCGAGGGCGCCGATCTCATCCGCGACCTCGTGCTCAGGGCACGCGCCGGCGCCGACAATGGTATCATGGCTCTGCCCGACGGGTTCGACGCCGTCCTCCGCCGCATGGACGCCGCCGACGGCAGCAGCGCAGCGGTGCAGGACTGTGCCGCGGGAGCGGACGCCTTTCCGCTGCACGATGTCGGCGCAACCGCCCGGGACGCCGGCTGGAGCCGGACCGGGCCGGGCGGCGACGTGGCGCGCGTACCGACGGAACGCCTGGACCACCTGCTGGACCTGGTCGGGGAGCTGGTCGTGGCCCAGGCCATGGTAGCCGGCGATCCCACGGTGGGACGCAATCCCCACGGCGATCTCCGACGGAAGGTCACGCACACCGGCAAGATCGTGAGGCAGCTGCAGGACCTGTCCATGTCCCTGCGCATGGTGCCTCTCGGCCCGCTCTTCCAGCGGGTCCGCCGCCTGGTCCGGGAACTGGCCCGGGAATCCGGTCGGCAGGTGGAACTCGTGGCCACGGGCGAAGAGACGGAGATCGACCGCCGGATGGTGGAGCTGCTCGCGGACCCCCTCGTCCACATGGTCCGCAATGCGGTGGACCACGGTATCGAGCCCGCCGGGGTGCGCACGTCGGCAGGCAAAGCGGAAACCGGAACGCTGCGGCTCTCGGCCTCCCACGTATCGGGGTCGGTCGTGGTGGAGCTTGCCGACGACGGCCGGGGCCTGGATCCGCGGCGGATCGCCGATGCGGCGGTGCGGCGGGGGCTCGTCGCGAACGCGGACGAGATCGCGCCAGATTCCGTCGCGGACCTCATCTTTGCGCCGGGACTCTCCACCGCGGACGAAGTGACGGCCCTCTCGGGGCGGGGTGTGGGCATGGACGTCGTGCGGCGCAACGTCGAGGCGATGGGCGGCCGCATCGAGGTCGCCTCGGAAGAGGGCCGCGGCACGCGGTTCACGCTCCGGCTGCCCCTCACGCTCGCCCTCACGGACGGAATGCTCGTGCGCGTGGGGACGGAACGCTACATCATACCGACGGCCAGCATCCATACCAGCTTCCGGCCCGCGCCCGACGCCGTGAGCACCGTCGCCGGCGGCGGCGAGCTCGTCATGCTGCACGGGAGCGTGGTCCCCATCATCCGCCTGCACGCGCTGTTCGACGTCCCGAAAACCGTCACCGACCCGGCGCGGGCCATGCTGGTCGTCATCGGCGACGGACTCCGCCGTCACGCCCTCCTCGTGGATGAGCTCCTCGGTCAGCATCAGCTCGTGGCGAAGCCGCTGGCCGGCGGCATGGGCGCCGTCGCCGGCCTCACCGGCGCGGCCGTGCTGTCCGACGGCAGGGTCGGCCTGATCCTCGATCCCGCGGGACTCATCGACATCGCGGGCAGCGGGCGACCCCGTTTCGCCGCGACCCTCGCCGGCTGAGGCCGCGCCCCTCAGCAGCCACCGCAGCCGCTGCCGTCCGGGCACGCGCACGCCGGCGTCCTTGCCGCCCGGCGTGACGGGCCCTACCGTCACGGACCGCGGCCGCAGCCGCGACGGACTGGTCGCTCGACGCCCCGATCCCGCGAGGTGGCATGACGGTGCTCGGCCTGGACATCGGCGGGACGAAGATCGCGGTGGCGTCGTATACCGCCGAAGGTCAGGCGCTGGAACACGAGACGGCAACGCTGGCCGGCCGTGGCGGGGCCGAAGTTGGCGCCCTCGCCGCAGAGCTGCTCCGCCGGGTGCGCGCCCGGACGGAATCGGCGGGACATGCCGTCGCCGCGGCGGGCGCCATCATCCCGGGCATCTGGTACGCCGACCGCGGCCGGGCCTGGGCCCCCAACATCCCGGGCTGGGACGACTATCCCCTCCTCGACGAGCTGCGCGACGCGGCAGGCGGCATTCCCGTCGCCGTGGACAGCGACCGCGCCGGCTACATCCTCGGCGAGGCGTGGCTCGGCGAGGCACGCGGCTGCCGCGATGCCGTCTTCATCGCCGTCGGGACGGGCATCGGCTCCGGCATACTGGTGGACGGCCGGATCCTGCGCGGCGCCCGTGACATCGCCGGCGCGTCCGGCTGGCTCGCCCTGGACCGTCCGTTCCGGAAGGAGTACGCCGACACGGGCTGCTTCGAGCACCGCGCGGCCGGGCCCGGCATCGTGAGGGCGGCGCTGGCGCGGGTGCAGGAGTCGGAGGCCGGCAGCCTGCTCCGATCCGCAGGCGCGTCCCTCACCACGGCCGATGTCTTCGCCGCGGCTGATGGCGGTGATGCCACGGCCGCATCGGTCATCGACGACGCGATCGCGTACTGGGGCATGGCCGTGGCCAACCACGTCAGCCTGTTCGATCCCGAGGTCGTGGTCTTCGGCGGCGGCGTGTTCGGGCCCGCGGCGCGATACATCGACCGGATCCGGGAGGAAGCGCTCCGCTGGGCACAGCCCATCAGCATGCCCCGCGTTCGGCTCGCCGTTTCCACCCTCGGCGGCAGTGCCGGCCTCCTCGGCGCCGGCCACCTCGCGCTCCGCACCCTCGACCCCGAAAACGGTGGGTGAACGATGACGTACAACCGACGCCTCGTCTTCACCGCCGCATGCCTCGGCATGCTGGTCTTCGGCATCGTCCTTACCACGCTGGGCTCGATCCTGCCGTCCCTCATCGAGCGGTTCGGGATGGACAAGTCCAGCGCCGGCTCGCTGTTCTTCCTCATGAGCATGGGGATCCTGGCGGGGTCCGTGGTGTTCGGCCCCATTGCCGACCGCTTCGGCTACAAGGCGCTGCTCATCGGCGGCCTCGCCCTCATCCTGGCCGGCCTCGAGATCATCGCCTTCGCCCCGTCCCTCGCCATGCTGAGGCTCGGCATCGCCATCACCGGCTTCGGCGGCGGCATCGTGAACGGCTGCACGAACGCCGTCGTCGCCGACGTGAGCGAGGACCGCAAGACCGCCGGCCTCGCCATCCTCGGCATCTTCTTCGGGATCGGCGCCGTCGGCATGCCGTTCACGCTGGGCATGTTCATCGACACGTTCGGCTACGGCAACGTCCTCGCCGGAGTGGGCGCGCTGCTGGCCATGCCGCTGGTGTTCACGGCCGCGATCCGGTTCCCCGGCGCCAAGCACGCACAGGGTCTGCCCCTCAGCCAGGGCGCCGGTCTCATCCGCCAGCCGCTCCTCCTGCTCCTCGGTCTAATGCTCTTCCTGCAGAGCGGGATGGAGATCACGCTGGGCGGCTGGACGGCGACGTACTTCAACGAAGTCCTCGGCCTCGAGGGGAGCCAGGCGCTGCTCTACCTTTCGCTGTTCTGGTTCGGGATGATGCTCGCCCGACTCGTCCTCGGCACGGTGCTCCGCGACATGGCGCCGGCACGCATCCTGGTCGTCTTCATCGGCATCGCCTTCGCCGGTGTCCTGCTTCTACTGCTGTCCGGGACGCGCGGACCCGCCGCGGCGGGCGTATTCCTCGCCGGTGCAGGCCTGGCCGCCGGCTTCCCCGTCATCCTCGGCTACGTCGGCGACCGCTACGCCGCCCTGTCCGGCACCGCATTCAGCATCGTCCTCGTCATGGCGCTCACCGGCGGGTCCGTCCTGCCGTACGCCACCGGTGCCATGGCGGAGTCGTGGGGCCTGCGCGGATCGCTCATCATCGTGCCCGCAGCGCTGGTGCTGCAGCTCGTCCTCTTCGGCGTCGTGGCCCGCCGCCTCGCCGCCCAGGCCGTCGTCGAACCTGAACGCTCGATACACTGAGAACGGAGACATACATGCTGGCAATGGAGTGGCTCGGCAGCGCGCGAGCCGTCATGGACCGGATCGAGGACACGCAGCTGGAGAACATGCGCGCCGCGGCCTCCGTAATGGCGGACACCATCGAGGCAGGACGCTGGGTCCACACGTTCGGCTGCGGCCACGCCACGCTCCCCATCGAGGAGATGTACCCGCGCATCGGCGGGTTCGTCGGGTTCCACCCCATGATCGAGATCCCGCTGTCCTTCTTCACCCACATCACCGGAGAGATGGGCGTGCACCAGTTCGTCTTCCTCGAGCGCGTGGAAGGCTACGGCACGGAGATCATGAAGGGCTACACGTTCGACACCCGTGACACGATGTGGCTCTTCTCCCACTCGGGTATCAACAACGTCAACATCGACATCGCGCTGCGGGCGAAGGAACTCGGGATGAAGGTCGTCGTGGCTGGCTCGGCCGCGGCGTTCGCGGGAAAGCCGACGCGGCATTCATCGGGGAAGCAGATCTTCGAGCTGGCCGACATCGTGATCGACACGTGCGTCCCCGCCGTGGACGCGGCCGTCCCGCTGAAGGACCATGTGGACCGGATCGGACCGGTCTCGACCATGGCATTCGTCACGGTGGTCTGGATGACCATTGCCACCGTGGCCGAACTCCTGGTGGAGCGCGGCGTGAAGCTCCACATCCACCCCTCGCACAACGTGCCGGGCGACACGACGGCGCGGGAGCGGCTGGACGAGGCGCTGGCGGAGTACAAGCGGAGGATCGCGGGGGTGTGACAGCCCTCACGCCGCGCGGTGCACGACTTCGCCCGCCACGAGCGTGGCGTGCACCGAGCCATCGGCGTCCAGCAGGACCAGGTCGGCGTCCATGTTCACCGCCAGGCCGCCCTTCCGGTCCGCGAGACCCAGGAGCCGGGCGGGCACGGCTGTCGCCGTCGCCACCGCCTCGGCGAGGCTGCAGCCGGTGTAGTCCCGGAATCGGCGCACGATCTCAAGCAGCGGCAGGGACGTACCGATAAGCGCGCCGTCCCCCCGCCGCGCCGTGCCCCCTTCCGAGATGAACGTACGGCCACCGAACTCGTAGGTGCCGTCGGGCAGACCCGTCGTGCGGATGCCGTCCGTGACGGTGACGCAGCGGTGGGTTCCGAAGATGCGACTCGTCCAGCGGACGGCATCGCGGCCGACGTGGACGTCGTCGCTCACGATCTGGACCGTGACGTGCTCCGCCTCGTGGATGGCGACGAGGGGGCCGGGCTCCCGGTGGTGGAAGCCACGCATGGCGTTGTAGAGGTGGGTGACGTGGGGGATGCCAGCTACGATGCCGGCGCTCGCCTCCTCGCAGGTGGCATCGGAATGGCCGAGGGACGGGATGACGCCGGCCGCCGCGAACCGCCGCACCGCGTCCAGTCCGCCGTCCAGCTCGGGCGCGAGCGTGATCATGCGCAGGGCGGCGTCCGTCACGGCAAGTATATCGTCCACGGCCGCCGGCGTGGGAGGCCAGACGCATTCCGGCGGCAGGCCGCCCACGCGCGCCGGATTGATGAACGGCCCTTCCAGGTGCAGGCCGAGCAGCTCCGCGGCGGCTGGCCGCCGGCCGGTGGCGGCCGCCGCGACGCGGAGGTGATCGTTACGTCCGTCCGGGAGCACCGTCGCCGTGCCGAGGAACGCCGTCGTCCCGAGGGACGCGAGGGTGCGCGCCATCGCGTCCAGTGACTCGACGGTCCCGTCCATGACATCGGCGCCGCCGGCGCCGTGCACGTGGACATCGATGAGGCCGGGGATCAGGGTCCGCCCGCCGGCGTCCAGCACGTTCTCCGCCACCGGTGCGGCGGTGGCGGGTCCGGTCCAGGCGATGCGGCCGCGGCGCACCAGGAGGGCGGACGGCCCACCGTCCGACCCTCCCGCTGGATGCCAGCCGGTGATCAGGAGCGGGTCACTCACCGCACGTGCCGATCGACGGGTGGACGCTCAGCGGTCCGCCGGGCGGGAGCCGTGTCTGTATCTCAGTCCGGCGATGACGGCCGGCGCGGCGATCCAGAGGGTGGCCACGGCCGCCACGATGAGCGTCGCCCACCAGGAGAGCTGCAGCTCGGTCCCGGGTATCGCTGGGCGCAGGACGAGGAAGACGCCGGAGACCACGAGGAACACGCCGGCAACGAGCCAGCTCCCGATGCGGTGCTCCGGCCAGCGTGCATACGCCGCCTCCAGCTTGTGCCACCCCAGGAACGTCGCCCACGCGACGATACCGAGGCACAACGGTACGAGCACGGCCAGGTAGATCCAGCCGGTCCGGGCACCGGCGCGGGCCAGGAGTGCGGCCAGCACGAGCCACTGCGACAGCACGTTGGCCACCACCAGACCGGCCGCCGCGGCCATCACTCCCACCGTCGTCTCCGGCCACGTGTAGGGGTCGCTGCGTGCCCGGGCCAGGTGGCCGAGTACGGCGCCGTGCAGGATTCCGAGCACACTGCCCATGCTGGCAAGCACGAGGGTGATGATGATGGCGCCATCCGGGTGCAGCCGACCCGCCGCGACGAAGCCGGCTGCCAGCATGCCGCCCGCGATCCCGCCGGCAAGCGACCAGGATGCGGCCACGGTCGCCATGGAGCGGAAGTGCCAGGGGCCTGCTGCCAGGGTCTCGGGATGGGTGGTGCCGGGCATCGTTCCCTCCGCTGCTGCGGGTTGGCGAGGCTGGTACCCATGCTGTTGCGCCGGTCCGACCTGTGTGGGGGGCCGACGAGGTGCGGATCGGGCTGCGCCCAATATGCGGACGGCCTCCGGAACGCACCAGCGGCTGCCGTCGAAGCAGTCGCCGGCGCCCCCCCGCCCGTCCGGCGGGGATGCACGTCCGGGCGCGAACGGGTGCAGAACATGCATGCTGCGGCCGACGCTCAAGGTCCAACTACTGGAGGCATGCATGCGAATTCCT